>QHRO01000142.1 GCA_003220155.1 Verrucomicrobiota bacterium | reverse complement strand
TACGGTACCGCCGTTGCCGACCCCGACACCTACGCCTACTCCAAGTCCAACTCCATCGATCTCGCCGACTCCGTCCGCGTCGCCCTCACCGACTCCGATGTTCAGCGAGACACCGTCTCCCACGTCACCACCGTTAATTCATCCGACATTCGCGTTTCCGACGCCGTCGCCCAGCGCAACGTTCTAGCGAGAATTAGTTACGAGTAGCAGGCGCGCGGAAATCCCAATCGTCAAAGTCCAAGTTCCAGGCAATTCCCAACTCGCAATCACCAAACGCGCTTTGGCAATTTTCGGACCTCTTCTTATCGGGCCCAGCGGCGCAGTCTGCGGCCAATTCGATCTTGCCCTCTTGACCTTGGGATTTTGATTTTCCCTGGGATTTGGGGTTTTGGGGTTTGGGATTTCGCGAGCTGGACGGGGTCGCGCATGTTAGCGTGGCAAAATAAAGGTCTGGCCGATCTCACGCAGCGCGATCCGTTCTGGCGATTTGGCGAGTGCGCGGGTGAAGCGTTCGATTGGCTCGCGGAAAGGTTCCACGCTCAAGCGAAATGTTTGATGATGTATCGGCATGATGAAATCCGCGCCGGCGGCATCAGCCATGGCGACGGCCTGTTCGGGAGTGGAATGCGCCCAAATCCACGGGTCGTAGGCGCCGATGCCCATGATGGCGAGATCATAGGGCTCGCCGTCATTTAATTTCGCAAACGCATCGGTATTGGCGGTGTCGCTCCCATAAATGATGCGCCGGTTATTTCGCAAAATGACGTAGCTATTATAACCGCGATGGACGTCGTATTGCAGGCGGGCGCCCCAATGTTTTGGCTGTAAGGCACGGATTTCCAGCGCACAACCGCGCGGCGTGAGAAGAACCGATTCGTTCCAACCCAGCTCGATCACCTCGCAGAATTTCGTGCCTCGAAGCAAATCTCGGGTTCGGCTGGCCGTGATCACGCGCGTCGATTCCGGAAATAATTTCAGGGTACGCCGATCAATGTGATCGAAGTGTGCATGCGAAAGCAGGATGAGATCGATTGGCGGAAGCTCAGCAAAGGTCAGCGCCGTTTCGGTCAGGCGCTTCGGACCGATGGTAAGAAATGGCAGGCGAATTCCGATGCGGGGAAACAAAACCGGATCGGTCAGGATGGTGACCCCGAAAAAATTGATCAGAACAGTGGAGTGACCGAGCCACGCCGCAGTGAGATCGTCGTTTTTCCAAGTGTCCGGTGTTGGGCGGGCGAACACAGGCGCGATGGGCCGGCGGCTTTCCACGATCCATTCCCGCCAGAGATGGGCCAGCCAGTTGCGGCGCTTGATCGCGCGGCGCGCTGCCTCGCGTTCCGATTCCATTAAATTAATTACACCGACTACAGCGGCGGTCTATGACCGCCGGACCTGAGGCGTCGCGCAATCGTCGGCGGTCGCAGACCGCCGCTACCGTAAAAACCCCCTGGGGGACTGCCCTGTGCTGGCATAAATATCGCGCCGTTGGCGCTAAACCGATAGCGTCTGACACAGACGCCCTGCAATTGTGAACTGGCTCGAGAAAATAATCGCGGCGAAAAGCGACGAGATCGTCGCAGTTAAGAAACGCGTGCGAGAAATGCGCGCACTGGCCGAAGAGCGCCGCGATTTCCGTGATTTCGCCGCAGCAATTCAGCGGTCGGATCGAGTGCGAATCATTGCGGAAACAAAAAAGGCGTCGCCTTCAGCCGGCGTAATCGAGGCAAATTACGACGCGGTGGAAACCGCAAAAAATTATGAGGCCAACGGAGCTGACGCGATCTCCGTTCTGACTGAGCAAAACTATTTTGATGGCAAGCCCGAACACTTAACCGCGGTGTGCCAGGCGATTGCCTTGCCGGTTTTGCGCAAGGATTTCATCATCGATGAAGCGCAGGTTCTCGAATCGGTCGCAATTGGGGCCGACGCGCTGCTGCTGATCGTTGCCGCCCTGAAGCCGGAGCAACTAAGTGCGCTTCACCACGTCGCGACGACACATAAAATGAGCGTGCTGGTTGAAGTTCACACCCGCGACGAAATCGAGCTGGCGGTTGATGGCGGCGCGAAAATTATCGGGATCAACAATCGCAATCTGGCGACGCTGGAAGTTGATCTCACCACCAGCGAAAAATTGCTGCCGGAAATTCCTCAAGGGATCACGATCGTCAGCGAAAGCGGTATCCGAACGATGGCAGATTTGAAGCGGATGGCGGCTTATCCGATCGACGCGTTGCTGGTGGGGGAAGGACTAATGCGCGGGGAGATCTCGATAGAAGATCTGTAGCGTCGGGTGGTAATGGAGGACGGAGGTCCTGCGACGCCGGGGAGAATGGCTCGCAGGAGCTCGCCCCTCCAGTTGTTTGAGATTGTTTTAGCGAAACAGCCTGGCGAGCGATTGCCATAAGCCTTTGGCCGGCCCGGGCGGTCGATAGCGCGCGACGAGCACCGAGCATTCGGCAGAGTCGAGAATGCGTTGCGTGACATCGCCCATGATGTAATGCCGCAACGGGCCGCGCGCACGGGAGGACCCGGATACGATTAGGTCGTAATTGGTTTCCCGCATCTCATCCAGAAGTTGATCAATGATGAAGCCGTGCCGGACTCGCACATTGACGACGACAGCGAGTTTTTCGAGCGCTTTCTTTTCTGCGACCAAATTGCGACCAAGTTCCGAACCCGAAGCGAGTAACGTAGTCACGTCTTCTTCCAATTCCGTGAGGTGGGCGTAAATGGCGGGAGGCTCGGCCATGACATGAAACAAGGTCACCTCGGCATGCAGCGCCGCGGCGAGTGTGCCAGTGAGGCGGACAGCGTCGTCGATAAAATGTTTGCCGCCGCTACAAAGAAGAATGCGCGACAGCCGCTCGCGCGTCCCAATCGCAACCAGCACCGACGGCTCAACTGCTTTGATGATTTCGTAGGTGCGGCCGGACGCATTTCTCCGGCGGGAGCCGATGACAATGAGATCGTATTTTTTGGCGGAGGTTTCTCCGAGAATTTGCGCCGTCGGCTCCCCTGTCTGGATCGCGGTTTGGAGCTTGACGCCGGCTCGTTGCAAGATTTCGGTTTCTTGATCGAGAGCTCGTCGGAGTGGTTGCTCGTCGCTCGGATTCTCTGCGATGCCCAAAAGCGTGACCTGGGCTTTAGTCGCGCCGGCTAATAAGCCGCCGAGCCGAGCGGCGTTGTCAGAGGCCGGAGTGCCGTCGCTGCAAATCAAGATATTCATAGTTTGTGACCGGTAAACATGGTGTAAATGACAATGGCCGCCCCGATCAGTGGTAGCGGCACAAAAGCGAGACGAATCTTGGGGCCGGCGAAATATTGCGTCGATATCGCGCCGAGCTGCGCGCCGATGGCAGCGCCGGTGTTCATCACTAGCGCGATCAAAATATCGACATTGCCTTTGATGGCGTGAGAAAAAGTGCCGTAGCTGGCCGAGATGATGACTTCGAAAAGATCGGTGCCGACGGCAAGATGAGTTGGAATTCCGAGGACATAGACCATCGAGGGCATACGGATGTAGCCAGCACCGCCGCCAAGAAATCCGCTGCATAATCCGCCCACGAACGCGACCAGCAGAATGACCCAAAGCGAAATTGTGACTCCCGATGCCGGCAACGAAATCATGGGCGGGATGCGCCAGCGCTGAATCGCCGTGGTTACGTGCTGGAATGCGGATTCGTCGGATTTCGCGCGCAGCGGCCCTGATTTGCTCGCAGCCTTCCGCGACTTTGCGCGCGCGAGCG
>QHRO01000141.1 GCA_003220155.1 Verrucomicrobiota bacterium | reverse complement strand
CGGCCTTTCATCGATCGCACCTCGGCGTTTTCGTTTTCGTAATAACGATGCTCGAACAAGCTTCCCTTGTGGAATTGCTGCAAAATCGTTGGCTGCGCTGCAAAATTATTTAGCGCGTGGTCGATTCGCTTCTCCCACTCGCTGTGCGGTAAATCGGCCCCGAGCGCGACGCCGCGACTTCCCCATCCCAGCGGCGAGAATCCGCTCACTTTCAAAAGCAAGTCGCGCTCTTTCTGGCTGAACTTCGCTGCCTCGCGCCAATCGTGAATCTCCAGTCGCGGAATCACCGCGTGTTGCGGCAACGGCGTCGGATCCAGCAACCAGGTGTACGGGATGACCTCTTGCAATTTCAGAAAATATTTTTCGCCCAACTCGCGTCGCCAGAATTCCCGCAACGGCTTGAGCCAGAAAAGCGCGAACCACATTTTCTCCTCCAAAAACGGTTTGATCGGCGGCGTCACCCGCACCTTTCCGTCACTGGCCGATTTCAGGAGCGCCTCGATCTTCGGAATATTCGGCAGATCGAATAACTCGAAGAATCGGTAAACATCGTGGCCTGGTTGTGACTCATAATTTTCCGCTCCTAGAACGCGCCAATTCGATATTGGATGTTCGATGTTCGATGTTCGGTGCTGGTTCAATTGCGCCGCTAACCACTCCATCTCCGGCCGGTACGTTGCCGATTCTTCTGAAACCAGAATATCACCGCCATTCGGCAAAACCTTCTGAAAACCATCAAGCATCCCGTCTTCGCCGCCGATCACATCCTGGCCGAGCGCCGAGTAGGTGCGATTTAACCAAGCGGTCAATCCGATTCCACCCGGCACGGAATCCATCTCCGCAATGATGTAACTCTTCTCCGTCAGAATGAGATCGGGCCGAATAACGCGCGGCAATTCGTCGCGAAAAATTTTCTGCCGCGATAATTCGACCAGTTTGGCCGGTTTCCCGGCGTCGAGATATTTCGCGATCCATCCCGGGTGCTTCCCCCGAAAGCTCAGCTGATAAAGCTGATTACACGCGCGTTGGAAAACGAACAGACGATGGCCAAGTTGCTCCAGCTCGCTGACAAATTTCTCTGAAATCGGAAACGGATCCGGTGAGATCAGCCAATCCCTGTCCGCGAAAAGCCCTTCCGCGGGCAACGCGGCGCGGATGGCATCCAGTTTTTCGCTCTCGGCAGTCGCCGCGATGTTTGAGGTTTGATGTTTGAGCTTTGATTTCAAAACTGCACAGCCGCCATCAGTACCCATCAAACATCAAGCGTCGAACATCAAACTTCCAGTCAGCGTCCGCTCGCGAATTTCTTGAGCGCCATCTTTACCAGCTCCTCGGCCGACTTCCCCGCACCCTCGCGTTCCTGTAAATCGCGCACCAGCCTGTGGGCATCGACCTGCTTGTAACCGAGTGCGATTAACGCCAGCACTGCTTCGTTCGCCTGTTCTTGCTCCGGCGTCGGTGCATGCGTCGCGCTCGCCGCCTCCCACGCAGCCGCGACGCCGACCCTGTCTTTCAACTCCAGCACCATTCGCTCCGCCGTTTTCTTTCCTACACCACTGACCTTCGAAAGCAACGCGACATCGTTGTTCACCACCGCAGCTTTGAAATTGTTCACGCTCATTCCACTCAACACCGCCAGCGCCAGTTTTGGTCCAATCCCGCTGACGTGATTGACCAGCAAGCGAAAGAGATCGCGCTCCGGCGCGCTCATGAATCCGTAGAGAATTTGCGCATCCTCGCGCACGTGCAGATGTGTGAGAATTTCAATCGGCTGCCCGACTCCGGGAAGTTTGTCGTAACTCGAAAGCGGAATAAAAACCTCGTAGCCAACACCGCCAACATCGATCGTCGCCTGCGTCGGCAGCGCGTGCGCCAGGCGGCCACGAAGAAACGTGATCATGCGGGGAATCCCTAACTGCGACGCGGAAATCTGCAAAGCAACAATTCACGTCATCCGGAGCGTTCGGGATGACTAATCGGGCTTGAGTAACATCGTTAGATCAACGCGCCGACCTTTCGGAATGTTGAATCCGGTTGCGCGATAGCTGCGCCAGGATGGATCGATATTCGGAAAAACCTCCGCTAACGATGCTGTTGGCAGCACAATAAAACGCGAGCCTTTTCGACTCATGAATTCGCTGGCTTGTTTGCGTTTCAATGGAGTCATGAATCCGTGGATGCGGTCGCGAAAGTACCAAACCAGGCTCGGCTCCGTAAAATCAATGGCGCCGAATTCCATTTCGGGTTTCAGGTTAGGCCGGCTGTCATGGGCAAGGTTGAAGCTGGGAAAAAACTTTGCGAGAAACGGGCTGAGAAAAAACGAGATCGCGAGATAAAACCCGGTCATTGCGATGGGCAACGCCCTCGAAAGTCTCAAAGATTCAAAGCGTCGCGCCAGCAGCAGCGCCAGCAATGGAAAGGCCGGCAAGGTGTAATGAGGTAGTTTGGTCTGCACCAGCGTGAAAATTCCGAAGATCATAAACGTGCCAGCTAACAAAAATTGATCGGTGCCATCGCGTTGCGCGCGCAGGTTTTTCCAAAGCGCCGGCAGTTTGATCGACCAGGGGAAAAAACTGGCGAACACAGTTAAAAAATAGAAGGGCAGTAACGCCAGATACATCCAGACGGATGATGCACCATGTCCTTCCATCGTTGCCACCGAGCGTTCGACCACATGTTTTCCAATCCCGACCCGGAAAAATTCGCCGTGCGTGCGAACAAGCGCCGGAATTCCCCAAAGGCAGACCAATGCTAACATGAGCAAGAGTCCGCGGACGAATTTGAAACGTGCGGCAAGGTGGTCCTGACGATAAAATCTTTGCGCGATCGCAACCGTTAACAGGGGCGTCCATCCAATCGGCCCTTTCGCCAGAAACGCGAACGCGAGCGAAATATAAAAGATCCACCAGAAGAACGTTCGGCGTTCGGCGTTCGGCGTTCGATGTTCGGTGTTTGCCTTGAAAAGTTCCCACCCAGCCAGGTGTGCAATCGTGACAAACAAGACTAGCCACATGTCTGCAACCGCGGCCTTTCCGTGGATAAAGGTTTGCAGCGAAAGAGTGAAAATTATTGCCGCCCACCAACCGACCTTCTCACTTCGCACCCGTTTTCCCCAGCTGAACAAAACCAGCGCGACCAACGCCGCCGCGACTGCGGTCGGGAAACGCGCGGCAAAATCATTTTCGCCA
>QHRO01000140.1 GCA_003220155.1 Verrucomicrobiota bacterium | reverse complement strand
TGCCAGGCTGAAGATCAGCACATCCGCTTTCTGAAAAAGGGAACGCGTGGAGTGAATCCAACTCTGGCCCTTCAGGTCTTTGGCGGTTCTGCCCATTCCAACATCGCAATTGAATTTGGGTTTCGCGGGGTTGGCACCACTAATTCAAACAGTTGCGCCAGTGGTTCCGTCGCGGTTGGCGAAGCCTTGCGCTACATCCGCGACGATTTTGCCGATGTGATCGTAGCGGGTGGAGCAGAAGCCGCGCTGGCCACGCTTTCCTTTGGTGCATTCGATCTCATTAAGACCATGAGCCGCTGGGCCGGCGACCCCGCTCTGGCGTGCCGACCATTCGATCGTCTGCGTGATGGCTTCGTCATGGGAGAAGGTGCCGCCTCGCTGATTATCGAAGAACTCGAACACGCACGAGGCCGTGGCGCTCGCATTTATGCGGAAGTGCTGGGCTACAGCCTGAACAATGACGCCTTCCACATGACTTCGCCCTTGCCCAATGGTGAATCGTGCATTCGCGCAATGCACGAAGCCCTGGCGGACGCACAAGTCGAGCGCGAGCAGATCGACTACATCAATGCCCACGCGAGTTCGACGCAGCTAAACGACAATACTGAAACGATGTCGATCAAGGTAGTTTTCCGCGAACGGGCGAGAACGATTCCGGTGAGCGGCACAAAAGGATACTATGCCCACCCGTTGGGCGCGACCGGCGCGATTGAAGCCGCCCTCTGTGCCTTGGCGCTGGATCGGCAATGGATTCCACCGACGATTAACTATCAGAATCCCGATCCGTCATGTGATCTCGATGTCGTGCCGCATCATGGCCGCGCGGCGAAATTGAACTACGTCATGAGCAATTCGTTTGGTTTCGGTGGAATTAACGCCTGCGTGATCTTAGGGAAAGTGCGCAAATAAACTGCCATAAATTGCATGTCATCCTGAGCGCAGCGAAGCGAAGTCGAAGGATCCCGTTGAAGCTACCTTAAAGCTTCCGCGCACGTCATCCCGAGTCGCGCAGACAACGAGGGACCTCACCTACACGCGTGGATCACACACCGCCGCTTGCGTGACCAATTCAGGCTGCGTGAGGTCCCTCGCTTGCGCTCGGGATGACGAGCGATTACTCGCGCAACAGGTCCGGTCGATTTTCGCGCGTGCGTTTTCGCGCCTGCTCTTTTCGCCACTTCGCGATTTCGCCGTGATTTCCGCTCAACAAGATTTCCGGAACCTTCCAACCACGAAACTCCGCGGGGCGTGTGTATTGCGGTGCCTCCAGCAGACCTTCGCGAAAACTGTCGTCGTGGGCGGATTGTTCATCGCCGAGAACGCCTTGGATCAAACGGACAATCGCATCAACGAGAACGACAGCTGCGATTGCACCATTCGTCAGCACATAATCGCCGATAGATATTTCCTCATCGATCAAATTTTCAACTACTCGATGGTCAACGCCTTCATAATGGCCACAGACGATGATGAGATGCAATTCTTGTGAAAGTTCTGTCGCCAGTGATTGATCCAAACGGCGTCCGGTGGGCGACATTAAAATGACTTTTGATTTTCGATTCTCGATTCTCGATTCTTCGGCGTTCGGTGTTCGATGTTGTGTGTTCGATGTTTTCCTAGTCTCACTGCGCAGATCTTCCACCGCCGCAAAAATGGGCTCCGGTTTCATCACCATCCCCTGCCCTCCACCGAAAGGCGCATCATCCACCACGTGGTGTTTATCGTTCGTCCAATCGCGCAGGTTATGAATCCTCAACTCGAGTGCGCCATTCTCCTGCGCGCGTTTCATCATGCTTTCGTTCAGCGGCGCTCGGCAGATTTCCGGGAAAAGCGTGATGATATCGATGCGCATGGGCACAAATTATCCCGTCATCCCGAGCGAAGTCGAGGGATCCCGCCGCGAAAGCTTTAAGGTAACTTTAACGGGATCCCTCGACTGGCGCTCGGGATGACAGACCTACTCCACAATTTCGAGCGTGGCGCGTTGATTGTGGCGGGCGGCGGCGCTGGAGAGTAACGCCCTAATCGACTGAATGGTCTGACCATTGCGGCCGATGATGCGGCCGACGTCACTTTGCCGCAGTTGCAGGCGGAAAACCGTTGTTCTGCCCGACGGAATTTCCGTGATGATTGCCTCGTCAGGGAATTCGGCGAGCTGACGGACAACGAACTCGAGAAATTCACGCATGGTCTTATTCTTTATAGCGG
The DNA here is from genome assembly GCA_003220155.1 of Verrucomicrobiota bacterium. Taxonomy (GTDB): domain Bacteria; phylum Verrucomicrobiota; class Verrucomicrobiia; order Chthoniobacterales; family UBA10450; genus AV69. The sequence goes on along the minus strand of QHRO01000140.1, from coordinate 838 downwards.
CGCTCTATGAGCGCCGTCCAGCGTAGACTTAGTCTAGCCTTACTTCCCCCGCGGTCATGGACCGTCGCTACAGAGCAGCCGCGCTCGCCGCCTGCTTCTTATTTTTCTTAATCAAACTGCGGACTGTGTCGGACGGCCGGGCACCTCGCGTAAGCCAGTGCTCGATCCGGTCCAGCTTGAGCGTGCTGTTGTGCCCTTGCTTTTTCGGATCGTAAGTGCCGACCAACTCGAGAAATTTTCCGTCGCGTGGACTGCGTTTATCGGTCACGACGACCTTATAATATGGGCGATTGAGAGCGCCCTCTCTGCGGAGTCGAATTGAAACGGCCATATAAAAAACGTTAAAGGTTAAAAGGGTTACAATGTTACAAGGGCGCGGAACACTTTCAATTTAACGATGTAATCTTTGTAATTCTTTTAACTTTCTTTTCATTTTGCCGGCGTTCTTCATCAATTTGCGCATTTGATTAAAACGCTGGAGCAAATCGTTCACCTCGGTGACGGTCCGCCCGCTTCCGCGCGCGATCCGCTGACGACGCCGCGCATTTAAAATGTCGGGCCGGGTGCGCTCCTGCGGTGTCATGGAAAGCACAATGGCTTCTATGCGCCGGAGCTGCCTGTCGTCGACCGAAGGGCCGGGCACATTACTCATTCCAGGTAACATGCCAAGGATATTCTCGAGCGGGCCGAGTTTGCGCATCATTTTGAATTGCGCGAGGAAATCGTTGAAATCGAATTTCGCGGTGCGCAGCTTTCGCTCGAGCCGCTCCGCTTCTTCTTCGTCTACCGCTTCGGCCGCTTTCTCGACCAAACCAACGATGTCGCCCATTCCAAGAAT
>QHRO01000213.1 GCA_003220155.1 Verrucomicrobiota bacterium | reverse complement strand
CAGCTCGGTCTTGCACGCCACTACTCGCTGCGCGATCTCGGCGTCATTCGCCTTTGCCCCCAGGGTGTTGAACTCGCGAAAAATTTCCTGAACGATGAATTCGAGCGCGCGACCGACCGGCTCTTCTTTGCGCAAATGATGGGCAAATTGCGCGAGGTGACTTTCCAGTCGCGTCAGTTCTTCCGAGATGTCGGAGCGGTCGGCAAAAAGGAAAATTTCCTTGGCCAGCCGCTCGTCATCCTTGCTGATCGGCAAACCGGTCTTTTCAATTCGTTCGGTCAAGGCCGCCCGGAATTTTTTAACCACGGCGGGATGAAGCGCGCGAATTTCTTTCAGCAATTGTCGAATGGCCTTTAAGCGACGGATCAAATCTTTCGCCAGATGCCTGCCTTCGCGCTCGCGCATTTTAATTAGATGATTGAGAGCGGATTCGAGGGCGCGTTCCACCGCGGGCCAGGCGCGTTCGGCCTCAATTGCTTCCTCCGGGGGTCGCATCACGCCGGGCGCCTGCAAAATTGTATCGATAGTAATTTGACCGGGTGCGCCCAATTTTTTTTGCAATGCGCGCATGGCGTCGTGATAGGATCGCGCGAGTTCAACATCGAGAGCGAGACGCCGCGTCCCATCCGCGCCGGCATGATGCGCGACCAGGACATTGGTGCGGCCACGGGAAATGCGCGCATTAATCGCCTGACGAATTCGCGCTTCAAGCTCGGTGAGATCGCGCGGGAGGTTAATCGCAATCTCACTTTGTTTACGATTCACCGTGCTCAGTTCCACGCTCAGTTTTATGCCCTCGCAATCGGCTTCTCCGCGGCCGTAGCCAGTCATGCTGCGCACAGTCGTTTAGCTTCACAAAGAGCTGCAAAATGACAAATAGAAACAACCGGCCGAACTCTCTAATTTTCTGATTGATGCAAGCCGATTGGAAGCGCGATGAACGCAGTGCCTGGCAATTGGTGGCACAAGCCGCGGTGATCGTGGGCGCAGTGTTGCTCGTTTACCTGCCGGCGTGGCGCGCAGGTTTCGTTTGGGACGACGAGCAGCTCATTACCGCCAATCCCTTGTTACGAACGTTTTCGGGTTTGATCGAGATCTGGTCCGGCGGGCGAACCGCAGATTATTTTCCAATGACCAACACGGTGTTCTGGATCGAGCGGCATTTATTTGGCGAAAACGCGACCGGTTATCACGCGATTAACATTTTGCTTCACGGCGCAGACGCGATCCTGGTATGGCTGGTCTTGCACCGGTTGCAAATTCCAGGGGCATGGTTCGCCGGACTGATCTTCGGGATTCATCCCGTGCACGTGGAATCGGTGGCTTGGACTTCCGAGCTAAAAAACGTCCTCGCAATGTTTTTTACGTTGTTGTCGATCTTTTCTTTTGTTGGAAGCAACGAGCAGCGGCAAAGTCATGCGGCGTATCTTGCCTCGCTGTTTTTCTTTGCCCTAGCGCTGTTGTCAAAAACGCAAACGGTTTTCCTGCCGATCGCGTTGCTGTTGTACGGATGGTGGCGGGATCGCGGCTCATTTCGGCGAGAAGTGATTCGCACCGGGCCGTTCTTTGTGATGGCGGCGGTGTTTGGCCTGATCACTATTTGGTTTCAAAATCGCGGGATTGGCGAAGAGGAAATTGTCATCGGTTCATTCCCACGGCGCCTGGTTAACGCCGGAATGGCGATCTGGTGGTACGCCGGCAAAGTCTTTTTGCCGACACGACTAATGGCGATCTATCCGCGGTGGCGCTTTGATTCCCCGGAATTCTGGGAATGGTTGCCGCTAGTCGGACTCGTTCTGCTACTCGGGCTACTGTGGCTTTGCAGAAATCGTCGAACGCGCGGCGCTTTTTTGGCCGTCGCCTATTTCATCGTCGCGCTTCTGCCCGTCATCGGATTTGTTCGAATGGCTTACCTCCGCAGCGGCACGCTCGTGGCGGATCATCTCCAATATTTCGCCGACGTTTCGTTGATCGCATTTGTTTGCTCGGCCGTTGCGATGTTTGCCAATCGCGCACGCCGCGAAATTAGAACTGCGATCGCGGCGATCGCCATTCTATTGATCGCGATGATGGGAGCGTACGCGTGGCAGCGCACCAAAGTTTTTCAAGATGAAGAAGTGCTCTGGCGCGATACTCTCGCGAAAAATCCGGACGCATGGCAGGCGCGGGCACGACTTGGGCAGTATTTCTTTCGCCAGAGAAAGTATTCCGATGCGATCGAACATCTGCGCCGTGCCGTCGAGTTGAAACCAGAGTTGCCGGAAAATCACAATCTTCTGGGCCTGGCTTATTGCCGGGCGGAAAGATTTGAAGAGGGGATCGCGGAATATCGCAAAGCATTGGAATTGAAAGAGTCGCGCGCGTCCACCGCACAGAGTGTATCGGTCGCAACGATTCGAACAAATCTCGCGAACGCGTTAACAATCATTGGAAACAACCTCAGTGGTAGCGCAACCGAAATTCCAAGCGAAGCCACACGACGATACGAAGAAGCGATCGCGCAATATAAGAAAGCCCTGGAATTGGAACCGAACCAGCCGGCGATCCATCGCAATCTGGGTCTCCTGCTGGCGCGTCTCGGGCGCTTAGACGAAGCGGAAGCGCATTTACGCGCGACTTTACAAATTGTGCCCAACGAACCGGCTGCGGAAGAGACGCTCAAGGAAATTGAAGCGCAACGCCGCTAATAGATTTTAGAGGACTGAGGTGAGGGCAGGTTCTTCAACACTTTGCTAACAAGTCACAGCAGATATTTTGCAGCTTGATCGACGTCTTTGTCCCCGCGGCCGGACAAATTGATGATAAGGATGTCGTCGGCCGCCATCCTGGGCGCGACCTTTGCGGTGTGCGCGACGGCATGCGCGGTTTCGAGCGCCGGAATGATGCCTTCTGTTTCCGATAACAATTTGAAACCCGCAAGCGCTTCCTCGTCGGTCGCAAAATCATATTCCACCCGACCGATCTCGCGCAGATAACTGTGCTCGGGACCAACCGCGGGGTAATCGAGCCCCGCCGAAACCGAGTGGGTCAGCTCGACCTGACCATCCTCGTTTGCGAGCAAAAATGTTTTTGTTCCTTGGAGAACACCCAGCCTTCCTCCTTGAAATCGCGCCGCGTGTTTGCCGGATCGAATTCCCTCGCCGCCGGCTTCGACTCCAACCATGCGGACGCTCGCATCGCTCAGGAACG
>QHRO01000075.1 GCA_003220155.1 Verrucomicrobiota bacterium | reverse complement strand
ACTGGATCAGCGCATGTATTGGCGTTGCGCCATTGCATCGCGCCAGAACGGACAGCTCCTGCGGCGAAATTTCGATGGCCATGCCGCTATCCACGAAGACGAAACGATTGTCGATGAGAAGGCCATTTGGATTGAGTCGCGGCCGGTGCTCCAAAAAAGTTTGTGGATCGGAATTAATCGCTGCGGCTAGAGCATGCGCCGTCCAGCGTTCGAGAAAAACTTCGCGACGCGCGATGCCCGGACGCGGTTCAAAATTTAGCGCGGAACCAGTTTGACTGGCCGAACCCCAAGCCGAAGGACCGAATTCGCTAAAGGTATCGTTCTTGGCCGCGATACGCTGGAGGTACAGCAGAAGGTGACGTTCACGTTCGCGGGTGCGACTGTTGCGAGGCGGAAGCTCGCCGCCGCAGTGATCGATCAGGTGATGAACCTCACCCGAGCCGAAGACGAGATAGCGTGGAAGAATCTGCTGGCTTGTTTGCAACAAGGCGCGACGCGCTCGGCTCAATTCCTCTTGAAGCTGATGTTCCAAATGCGAACGTGATTGTCCGGCGATGGTGGCGACACGCGTATATTCTTGAAGCGGTGGCGGAATTTTCTGCTCGGGAATTTTACCGCGACGAATGGCGGTGCGCCAGGCCGCGAACTCTTCAGAGCTAAGGCCGCTATCGCGACGAGTGACAAATTCCAGAGCGCCGCTTTTGAGCTGGTGGAGTTCTTTTTCCTGCGCAACTAGATCGCGCGCGGCGGCGCAGGCATTTGGCGTCGCAAGATCCTCAAGAACATCAAATGGAACTCCGGCCAGTCGAATTAAAAACGGCGAAGCGATCCGGTAGGCAGACGACACGCTCGCAGCAAAACGAAACTGTCGCGGTCTGACAAGTGGTTTGTATTTTGTTACGTCGACGCCGTCGAAGATGGAGCGAGGCGCGGATTCACCGTGCAACTGGAAACGTCAGCGCTAAAAGCGCGATTTATTCAGCGCATTTTCAACAAGACTGTCGCGAGTTCCGCCCCAGGCGCGGCGGTGAGTTTGACAAGCGATTAACGGAATCCGCCCTGACCCCCAAGATACCCGCGACCTGCGGACCCGTATTTGTTTAACGTCGATTGACCCTCTCATTAACAACCCCCTTTAGCTGGGTGTTAACGACGCGTGAGGGAGCCCCAACCGCTTCAGCGGTTTTTTGTCAATGAACAAGTAAACCGCTAAAGCGGTTGTCGTAGGGGATTCGGCCATGCACTTCGCTGAAGCGAAGTCTTAATGAAATGGGACACGGCACAGCAACGCCAAACACGTACTCTCCATCAGGGAGAGAACTGAGGTGAGGGCGTCGGCTACGCTTACTTATCGTGCAGCGGCAGCCGCAGCGTGAAAGTGGTTCCAACTCCCAGGGTGCTGGCGACCTCGATCGATCCTTTGTGGTCGTCGATTACTTTTTTCGTGATGTAGAGTCCGAGACCGGTACCGTTTTTCCCCTGTTTGGTAGTGAAATAGGGCTCGAAGATTTTCCCAATTTCGCTGTCTGCAATCCCGTAGCCGGTGTCCCGCACCTGAATGTCAGCGTAAAGGTCTTTCTCCCGGCAATTCACAACCACCTTGCCACGTTTCTCGGTTGCGGCCTGGATGGCATTTACAATGACGTTCTGCAGCGCGCGCGTGAGCTGCGTCGGATCCCCGAGAACTGTCAATTCTTCTTCGGCAATTTCGCAGTCCAGTTGGACGCCGTTTTGCGAGGCCATGCCGCTGACCCCCCTGCCGACATCCTGGACGATGCTGGAGATCGAGACCAGTTTCGGTTTCGTCGCGCCAACCCTGCCGTAGCTTTGCCACATCGTCAGGAGCTCACGGCAAAGCCGCACGTTTTGTTCGATAATGTGCAATTCTCTCTGTGAACTCGCGCTCCGTTCGCCGTTATTCCCATCACCAGAGTGTTCCAGTTTCTTGGCTAAAATTTGAACGTAACCCCAGACGATGGTGAGTGGATTGCTCAGATCGTGCACAAATTCGGCCGAGGCCTGCCCGAGAGAAGCGAGGCGTTCTTTTTGGGCGAGCTCGTTGCGAAGGCGCTCATTTAGTTCTTGCAGTTCGTGTGCGGTCGCCTCGCTTTGCCGCTGCAAACGGGTCCGCTCGACGTTGCGGCCGATCACTTCGCGCATCTGCACAGCGTCAAAAGGTTTGTTGATATAATCGTTAGCGCCGAGCCGAAGCGCTTCCTGGGCGGTCTCGAGGGCGCCGAAACCGGTGAACATGATGACGGAAAGATGCGGATCGATTTCGCGGATCCTGCGCAAGCCATCGATGCCGTTCATTCCCGGCATGCGAATGTCCATCACGATGGTATCAGGGCGCTTTTCCTGTAAGAGTTGCAGGCCCGTCTCGACGTTTTCCGCCGTATGAACCTGATAGCTAGGCTTGAGCAGCATGCGCAGGCTTTCGCGTGGTCCGATTTCATCGTCGATGATGAGAACCTTGGCAGGATCGGGAGCAGCGGAGATGTGCACTGTGGGCGGGTTTAGAGCTAGGGGCGTGCCGTATTCAATGTGAAATTCTCCCGGGCTGAAACAACTGCGGGCCTTGGCGGAGGGTTAAACAAAAACGGACGGCGCGCAAGATCGATCTTGTGAATAAGTGAAAATTTGTGAATAAGTGCAGTCGGGGCAGGGGAATGGAATTATAATGACTGCATTTAGTGGGGACATTAGAATTTGGCTTCTTGATGGACGCCGGAGGCTCGCCCGTTTTCAACCGTAAGCTTGTTCAGAAATCGCCCGAGGTAGAACCAGGGGATTTCTCCGCGGAGTCGCATCATGGTTAAGCGAAACCGCGTCGTTATTACCGGAATGGGCGTGCTCGCCCCAAATGGCATTGGACTCGACGCTTTCTGGCAGTCATTGCTAGCGGGCCGTAGCGGCATTGGCGCAATCACACTTTTCGACGCCAGCAATTTGAAAAGCCAAATCGCCGGGGAAGTGAAGAATTTTGATCCGCACCAATTCATCGAACCTGAACTTAGACCGAGGCGGATGGCACGCCACACACAGTTTGCCTATGCGGCAGCGATGATGGCTTTGAACGATGCGAAAATCGATATCCGCCACGGTTCATTGCCCAGCCCGACACCCGTTGTCATCGGCGTCAGCACGAGCGCCCTAGACGTTATCGAGAAAGTCTTTCGCGACTCGGAAACAAAAGGGCTTCAGGGTGTGTCGCCGACGGCCCTGGGAGCATCCAAACCGCAGGCAGCGGCTAATGTCATTGCTGATCGCATTGGTGTTTGCGCCAACGCGGCAACTGTCTCATCAGCATGTCCGTCGGGTCTGGATGCTATTGCTATCGCGTGCGGTTTGATACGGAACGGTGAGGCAGAAATCGGTATCGCTGGCGGTGCGGACGCGCCCATTACAGAGCACGGGGTTGCCAGTTTTGTTGCCAGCGGCCTAAGCAGTGCATTCCGCAATGGCGACCCTCAAAAGGCGAGCCGCCCCTTTGATCGGCAACGCATTTCCGGCGTGCTATCCGAAGGTGCGGGGATTGTCGTACTGGAAAATCTGGAGAGAGCGCAAGCGCGCGGGGCAAAAATTTATGTGGAGCTAGGCGGATTTGGCACGCAGCGTGATCTAACTCCGGATCAACCAGCGACAGGATTAATCGGAGCTATGCGACAGGCGCTGGCGAATGCTAACTGCCGGCCGTCAGATATTGATTATATTTCTGTGTATGGGCCGGGGGACCCGTTGCTGGATCTGGCCGAGATCGAATGTGTGAAGCAGGTTTTTGGGCCGTATAGCTACATAGTCCCGATAAGTTCGATCAAGGGAGTGACCGGCAATCCATTGGCTGCCGGCGGCCCTCTTCAACTGGTTTCCTGCGCTTTGTCAATTCAGGCGCAGCTTGTCGTCCCCACGGCAAATTGTGAAGATCCCGATCCGCGGTGCGATGTAAACCTGGTTACACTGCGACCGCGGAAGGCACGTATTAATCGCGCCTTAATTAATGTAAGAGGATTGGGCGGTAGCGCGAGTAGTTTTGTAATAAGCCGCTTTCTTTAATGCTAACGACATTAACGGCCCCAATCCTTGCAGCGCTGATAATCGTGCTTCTTATAGGACTGGGGGGGTTTCACGCCAATCCCAGCCGTCTAACGAGTCAGTGCTTCCTCCTGCTAACCGTCGCCGCTTCCTGCTGGCTGGCCTCGCTCTATTTTGGGTCGACCGCCAGTAGCCAGTGGACATTGGAATTTTGTATTCGCCAGGCATCCGCGTTTGGCGCCGTAGTTTTGGCGATCTTCGACCTGTTACGCTTAAGTATTCGCGAACAACAATGGAAATGGCGACAGCTTCTATCCCACTCGCTTCCCTGGCTTGTCATTGCCATCGTCGTCGTGGCGTTTTGCCAAACCCGCTTTTTCCTTGAAGGGGCACGCTTCCCGACATTCGCCGGCCTGGCACCTCAGCCAATCTACGGAAAGGGCGTCTATCTCTATGCCTTCTACTTTGCTGCCGCGATTGTTGTGCTGATATTTGCATCCGTCCGCGACATCCGCGTAAGCAAGGGCCGGGTTCGCGCTGAGCTGGGGTTCGTGCTGGTCGGGGCGATGACCATTCTTGTGCTGACATTGGGACTGTACCAGGCCCTTAAATGGTATGTCGATCCATCGCGATTATTTTGGTTTGCACCACTGCGTGTCGTTCTGTTCTGTCTCGTAATTGCCTATGGTATAGCTACTCGAAAGGTAATGGACGTCGGCCTTTTTTTGCGCCGTGCCATGTCCTATGCCGTGCTGGCCACGTACTTACTCGCGCTCTACCTCTTTGTTTGGTGGCTGGTAGCAAAGGTTGGCGAATCTGTCTTACACACGAAAGAGCACCAGTTCGCCCATATCACAGCAGCGCTGGTTATCGCATTTGCAATGGCTCCGGCACGCGGCTTCTCGCAGTCATTCGCTGATAAACTATTCATCAGCAGCCGCGGCCTGGATTTTCGAGCTACTGTTGGGAAAGCGGCCGCTATCCTTGAGTCGATCACCACACTTCCTGATCTGCTTCGCCGTTTTGCCTCTACTATTGGCGAAGCGGTCGGGACAGACAGTGTCACGATCTATCTGGCAGGGAAAAAGGCAGAGTTCTCTCGCGCCTATCCTTTTGGGGGCAGTCGGGCATCCGCTCTGGTCTTGTCGGCAGACGGGCCGTTAGTGCAATGGCTAAGCTCTCATCGCGAACCGTTGATTGTTGATGAATTGCATCGCGTCCGGGCGACACCGGCCATTAATCGAGTTCGAGCGCGAATGGAAGAGCTGAACGCGGCCGCGGCTTTGGGTATCTTTACGCGCGAACATCTCGTCGGGATCATGCTCCTTGGTCCGCGCTTGTCTGGCCGAATTTACGGCAGAACTGAGCAAGACGCGCTGCAAGTCCTCTGTGGGCAGCTGGCGGTTGCAATCGATAATGCTGAGCTGTTCACTGAAGTTCAGAATGCCAAAATTTATAACGACATCTTGCTTCAAAATCTCACGACCGGCGTAATAGCTGCCGACGCAGACGGTAAGATCACGGTGTTCAATCAGGAGGCTGAACAAATCGCCGGCTTAAATAGCAACGGCGGAGAACGAACGGTTGACGATCTGCCCGCACCCTTGCGTGACATCATTCAGACTACTTTGACTTCGGGGGAGCGCCAGGAAGACCGGGAAGTTGAATTGCGCGCCGCGGCGGGAAGCACATTTGCTCGCGCCAGTAGCGCAACCTTTCGCGGTCAGGGGGGCGAGCTTCTGGGCGCGCTGATGGTGGTAACCGACATCACGGCGCTGAAACGGCTTGAGCTGCAAATTCGTCGCAGTGATCGCCTCGCCAGCCTCGGGACTCTCTCAGCCGGAATGGCGCATGAGATCAAGAACCCGCTGGTTTCTATCAAGACTTTTGCCCAGCTCTTACCAGAGCGCTACCAGGAGTCTGATTTCCGTGCCACCTTTTCCAGCTTAATCGTGCACGAGATTGATCGGATCGATTCACTGGTCAATCAGCTGCTTCGGTTCGCACGCCCGGCAAAACCATTGCTCCGGCCGATGCACGTGCACGAAGTACTGGAGAAAACGTTCCAACTCGTTCAACATCGGTTGTATCAAAAGGAGATCAAAATCACCCGGACGTTGGAGGCAAGCCTCGATACTATCCGGGCGGACTCAGATCAAATGGAACAAGTTTTTCTCAATTTTTTCCTTAACGCCATGGATGCGATGAAACGCGGCGGCGAGCTCACGGTGGCGACCGAAATCCGGACCGGTGATTCTCTCGTGACGCACCTTTTGCCGGCGGACGAGGAGCGGCACGAAGCGCTATGCATTTCCATTCGCGATACCGGTGAGGGGATAAAAAAGGAGGATATTGCCCGGGTCTTCGATCCCTTTTTCACGACGAAAGATTTCGGAACCGGTCTCGGCCTTTCTGTGGTGCACGGAATTATCGAGGAACATGGCGGACAAATCGAAGTTGAAAGCGAGGTAGCCAAGGGAACTGTCTTCCACATTTTTCTGCCGTTGGTGCACTTTGATCAGGGAGTGGTGGCCGCATGAGCGCGGCTTTCATTTGCGTTCTTTACACCTCGGACGCTGACCTGGCGCGACGGATCAAAGCTTTTCTTCGCGCCATGGCACTGGTCCGCCACGTCACTGACCCCAACCGGATGGAAGCCGTGCTGCAACAGAATTCGCCCGCGGTAATTTTAATGGATCTGCGAGCAAAAGAATGTCGCGACCTACTCGAGCAACTCGAACAGGATTGGCCCGAATCGCTGGTCATTGCTCTCGGTGCTCCTCGCTCCGAGCCGCTGCGCGAGGCCGAACAATCCGGCATTTATGCGGCGGAAGATTTGCAACTCGACCGTCACCGTTTTCAAACCCTGGTGGGCCGCGCCTTCGATCACTTAACGATCATGCAGGAGAATCGCGACCTGCGCGAACAATCGCATTATCGTCCGTCAGCGGAACAGTCCCGCCGGGCCGAGGCAGTGCTGGAGCGTCCCCGTGGGCTATCGCTGCCGCTGCTGCGTTTCCCTCGTGTCTTTCGGCGCCTGGATAATGTCGAAGGATTGCTCGCCAGCATCGTTGAAGGAGTGGCGGACGCTGCCGGCGTGACCCGCGTTGGAATTTTTTCGCGCATTCGTCAGGGAGATCGCTATCGCCTGCGTGCTGGGCTGCGCTGTCTGCCAGAAACTAACGAGATCGAGTACCACGAGCGCGATCCACTGGTCCGCTGGTTCGAATTACATGGGCACCTCGTTTCTCGCGCCAACCTCGCACACATCGCCGCGCAAAATCAGCGGCCGCTCTTGCGTCGGGCGCTCGATAGCTTTGGCGCCGAAGTTATCGTCCCGCTTTACGCGCGCGGCCAAATTATCGGCTGGTTGTTTTTCGGTCATCGCATCACCGGTTTACCCTTTGATTACAGTGATCTCGAAGGCCTGATGATCCTAGCCGAGCACGTTTCCACCGTTCTCGAGAACGCGCTTCTCTACGACGAGGTCACACTGCAAAAAACCTTGGCCGAAACGCTCCTGAAATCGATTCCGCCCGGAATCGTCGCCATTGATGAAGAGGGCATCATTCGCTGGTTTAATCCCCCCGCGGAATCGATCCTCGGGCTGAAAACTTCCGATGCGCTCAACCGGCCGGTTGAAGCCGTTGGCCGAAGGCTGGCTACTATGTTGCGGGAAACTCTTGAGGCAAAGGCGAACCTTCCTCCACGACAATGGATCGATCCGAACACACGCCGCTCCCTCTCGGTCGAAGCGCGGCGACTCCTCGACCAGCACACCCCCCTCGGTGCTGTCGCCGTCATTCATGATCTGACCGCGGAGGAAAATTTGCGGCAAAAGCAAGACTTGGTCGATCGCGCCGCCTTTTGGACGGACCTGGCCGCGAGCATGTCGCACGAAATTCGCAATCCACTCGTCGCGATTAAGACTTTCGCGCAACTTTTGCCCGAGCGTTTCGATGATCCGGAGTTCCGAAAAAATTTCAACCAGATCGTCGTTCAGGAAATTGATCGCCTCGACAAAATTATCACCCAGATTAACGCTTTTGCGCATCCGGCGGAGTTGAAGATGAGACCGCTGGACATTCGCACGCCGGTAAAGCGCGGGCTCGAGCTAGCGCGCAGCAAATTTCGGGTCAACGGCGGCGTGGCCGTGGAAACCGAACTGCCTGCCAATTTGCCAAAGATTCTCGGCGATGAAGGGGCGCTGGCCGAAGCGGTGGCGCATCTGGTCGCGAATGCGGCCGAAGCAGTCACCGAGCAGAAAAAACCGAAGATCACGCTTTCGGCCAAGCCGATTCACGAGGGTGGCCGCGCCAGCGCCGTGCTCGTTACGGTGCAGGACAACGGCCACGGGATTGCGCCGGAAATGCGCGAGAAGGTCTTCTCTCCTTTCTGTACGACAAAAGCGCGCGGCATGGGACTGGGTCTGCCGATCGTCAAACGGACCGTGTTCGATCACAACGGTCGCGTTGACATCGATACCAGCACGAGCGGCACTGCTGTTAGCATCGCGCTACCCGCGACCGCGGATGGCGACTAGGCCGCGGTGGAGGGCGCCGCGTCGCTGGCGCCCAATATTTGGAACACGACAGCGTGCGTCCCTCCACTACTTATCTGGCTTCGGCATTCTGTTCTAAAGGCGTTCGCCGTTATGTCCGCTTGAATAGCGCCAACTCGCCTCTTTATTGGCTCTTCCATGAACAAAGCACTCGAAGAGAATTCCATCGCTGAGCTGCAGGCAAAGCTGAGAGGCCGCGTGATCGAGCCGCGCGACCCGGATTACGATGATGCTCGTAAAGTCTATAATGCGATGATCGATAAGAAGCCGCGCTTGATCGCGCGTTGCGCGGATGCGGCGGATGTGATCAGCTCGGTAAATTTCGCGAGAAAACACGATCTCCTTCTTGCCATCCGTAGCGGGGGCCATAACGGCGGCGGACTGGGTATTTGCGATGACGGCTTAGTAATTGATCTCGAAGGGATTAAGTATACCCGCGTCGATCCGGCGGCGCGCACCGTAACTGTAGGCGGGGGTTGCACCTGGGCCGATGTCGATCATGCGACTCATGCCTTCGGCCTCGCCACTCCCAGCGGAATTATTTCAACGACCGGTGTCGGTGGTCTAACTCTCGGCGGAGGAATTGGACACCTGACACGCAAGTGCGGACTCACCATCGATAACCTACTCTCAGCCGATCTGGTTCTGGCTGATGGAACTTTTGTAAAGGCGAGCGCCGATGAGAACTCTGATTTGTTCTGGGCCATTCGCGGCGGCGGCGGGAACTTCGGGGTCGTGATGTCGTTTACTTTCAAGTTGCATCCGATCGATACCGTTTACGGCGGGCCGATGTTGTACGAGCTAAGCGAAACCGCCGAGGTGATGAAATGGTATCGGGATCTGATTAAGACGGCGCCCGACGACCTCAATGGCTGGTTCGCTTTTCTGACGGTGCCGCCGGCAGCTCCATTCCCGGAGCATCTTCATCTGAAAAAGATGTGCGGCATCGTCTGGACATGGACCGGTGGTCTGCCGCAAGCAGAAGAAACATTTAAGCCGATTCGTGCTTTCAAAAAAGCCGCGCTGGATTTTGTCGGCCCGCTTCCACAACCGGCCTTGCAAAGCATGTTCGATGGGATTTACCCACCGGGTTTGCAGTGGTATTGGCGCGCGGATTTTGTCAAGGAACTAAGCGACGAGGCGATCGCCGAACATATTAAATTTGCCAAGGCTCTGCCATCGATGCATTCCACCATGCATCTCTATCCGATCAACGGGGCGGCTGGACGCGTCGGCAAGCATGAAACGGCTTGGAATTACCGCGATGCAACCTGGACGCAAGTCATGGTTGGGGTCGATCCCGATCCGGCCAACAACGAGAAGACTATTTCCTGGACCAAAAGCTATTGGGACGCACTTCACCCGTACTCAGCCGGTGGAGCTTACGTAAACTTCATGATGGACGAAGGAGAAGAGCGGGTGAAAGCGACTTATGGGGATAACTATCAGCGATTAGTTGAGATCAAGAATAAATATGATCCCGATAACCTTTTTCGGGTGAACCAAAACATTAAACCGAGCAAGGGACGCTCCGTTGTTTCTGCCTAGAACCCGTTTCGTAATTGATCTTTCGCGCTGTAGCCACGGCGCTCTGTCGCCCTGCCGCAGAAGCATCTTGTTGGAGAAGCGCCCTCATCCTAACATTATCCCCGGGGGAGAATGAACTACCTCTCCCTTAGAGATAGGGTTGGGATGAGGGAAAACCTGTGATAAAGAATGTCTTATTGTGGTTAGGAAATAGACGGCCGCCTCACATTAAAAAGAACAGATGAATGCCGAGGAACTAAGGTCTTTGCAGGCGCCGCTGAAAGAGCGATACCGGCAGCAACCGCAGACCGCGTTGATCACACTCCGGGCCGAAGGACGGCTTGGTCAAGGTGTTACCTGCAAGATAGAAACAGGAAAGGCGCCGGTCGAAGCCGGGCTTCATGCTGCTACTGGTGGCGACGGTCTCAGCGCCTGCTCGGGCGACATGTTGCTTGAGGCATTGGTCGGATGTGCTGGTGTTACGTTGAGCGCGGTCGCTACCGCACTCGGTATTCGGTTGCGCGATGCAACAGTCCGCGCCGAAGGCGACTTGGACTTTCGGGGTACGCTGGGAGTGTCCAAGGATGTGCCGGTCGGTTTCCGGCAAATACGATTGCGATTCGACCTCGACACCGACGCGAGCGAAGAGCAGCTGGCTACCCTGCTTCGCCTGACGGAACGATACTGCGTTGTTTACCAGACATTGAGTCATCCGGCCAAGATCGACGTTGAGTATCGGCTCGCGGCGGGATAGATTGCCGCCGCTCAAACTATCCTATGCCAACATACATGGACATTCACGAGATTAAGGGAGGAATCGCTGCCGAAGAAGTGGCCAAGGCGCACGCCAATGATGTCGCGGTCGAGGGGAAATACGGTGTTCATTATCACAAGTACTGGGTGAATGAGAGCGCCGGTAAAATCTTTTGCCTCTGCGAGGCACCAACTGCTGAAGCCGCCATGCAAGTCCATCGCGAAGCGCACGGCCAGGTCGCGGACAAAATTATTCAAGTGGAGCCAGAAGTTGCCGATTTGTTTCTCGGCGGCAGCGAAGTAAATGGGGAGGGGGCGGCCTTGCTGCCCGGTGGGGCAGCCGACGCACGCGACCCCGGAATACGAACTGTGCTGTTTACCGATATCGTCGACTCGACCTCACTGACGCAAAGGTTAGGGGACGAGATGGCGATGGAATTCCTACATGTGCATGACCGCATCGTGCGGGACGCTTTGGCGGCAGCGAAGGGCCGTGAAGTTAAGCATACGGGCGATGGCATCATGGCCTCTTTTGTTTCAGCCGCAGCCGCGGTCCGTTGTGCGGTGCAAATCCAACGTGAGCTGGCTCGGCGTGAGCGAGAGGAACGCGATCACCACATCAAAGTTCGCATTGGGGGTGCGGCTGGTGAGCCGGTCGAGCGTGATAATGATATTTTTGGAACGACCGTGCAACTGGCGGCGCGGCTTTGTTCCCACGCCCAACCCGACCAAATCCTGGTCTCGACCGCGGTAGCGGAGCTATGCATCGGAAAAGGTTTAACGTTTCGTCCTCTGGGCGAAGTCGCTCTTAAAGGTTTTGATCGGCCGGTTCAGGTTCACGCGGTCGAATGTGCTTGACGCGGGTGACGTATTGACGAGCAGCTGCTTGGTGCCCAATTCTCGTTAGTTGGTCGATTTAGTCGGGTGGAACGACCTGCGTATTCTCTGTAACGACGAGCGCGATTCCGCCGAGGACGGCAAGGGATGCGAGCAGAAAACGTAACGTAATCAACTCGCCAAGGAATAATATGCCACCGGCTGCGGCCAGGACCGGCACACTAAGTTGTACCGTAGCGGCACTGGCAGCTTTTAGTCCTGGCAACGCGCTGTACCAAATCACATAGCCAACTCCTGAGGCAATTGCCCCCGAGAGTATTGCATAACCGACGCCCCCGCGGTCGAGCTTGAGCCAGGGCAGCAGGGCCACGCTCAGCCCTGTAGCAAAGACCACGGCGCGCAAAAAATTGCCAGCTGTGGCGGTGGCGGGATCACCTGCACCTTTGCCTCGCACCGAATAGATTCCCCATGCGATTCCAGCGCATAACATTAATAGCGCACCGTTGATTGGCGGAGCCGAAAGGCCGGGGAATAATAGCGCCACCAGTCCAGCGACGGCCAGCGCAAGACCGAACCATTGTCGCGTCCGCAACCGCTCTCCCTTGTACATTCCCCAAAGGATCATCGTTGCCTGGACCGCGCCAAAAAGAAGCAGTGCACCTGTTCCGGCGGAAAGGCTGATATAGGCAAATGAAAAAGCGGCCGCATAGGCGAACAGTGCCAGAGCCGAAGCCCAAAAAGCTGGCCGCATCAATCGTAGTTTGGGTTAGCGCCAGACGGCAGATCAGCGAATTGCCAGCGAACGCTATCATCGCAAGCAAAGTGAGGATGAAGAGTCGCATTCGACCTAGTTTGACTACTCAAACGCGGAGACGAAACTTTATTCCCTAAAACAAATTGAATAAAGGAACCGCGGATTACGCGGATTAAACGGATGATTCTCAGCGAAGATCAGACGCATTGGATTTATGTCTGTTATCCGTGCTATCCGCGGCTTTGAAATTGCGTCGCTATGATTAACCCCGAAAGCTTTCGGGGTTGGCCCCACAGCCTCGCCGCAGCGAGTCCGTCCGGTGGCGGACAAGATGGCTGTGCTACAGCCTGACCAAAGAGAATCGGCACATGCTGTGCTTCGAAATGCAGATACATGAATCGGCGCTTCGTCCTTCTCGCTATCGCGGGCGCTCTTGTCGTGCCTGCAGTTTATTCACTAACCCGGCCTGATCCCGCGGCGAAAGCAAAGGCGGACGGTTTGCAGACGCTCATGTCGGATCCATATCGGTTGGACAAGATCTATCGCTCAATGGAAGGGCCATGGTCGATTCAGAGTGGAATCCATCTCGCGACGAGCGTGAAATCTGGAGTGCAGTGGGTTACCGGGTTGGAAACGGAAGTTGTCGATGCCACGGTCCAGAAGCCGATTTCCCAGGAGTTCTTCTGTCATTCCAATCTCACCTTCGCCGAGCATGGCAGAACGCCGGGTCAGTACAATCAGCAGTTGGGCGGAAAGACCCATCTCGATTGGCGCCTCTTCACTCTCGTACCAGGGCGCCTCTCTCTCGAACTTCCGCCAGGCTTTGGGGTGCCGATTCCTTCCGACGCGTCTCTGGATTACGTGACGATGTCTTTAAACCTGAATGAAAAGGATCAGGTGGTGAACGTGCGCATGCGAACGAAGGTGCACACGACCGCGGCCGATCAGCCGGGCGCACCCACGAAAGCACTTTTCCGCCGCGCGCTATACGTTTTACAACCTCACGGTGTCACTGCAAAGATGGGACCTGCATGTATGCCGCACGCCGGAATGCACATGGGCGCCGGGTGCGCTGAATTGTCAAAGGTGAACATGTCGGGGGAAGTGACTGTGGGGAAACCCGACGATGGCCTAATGAACCATTGGATCGTCCCTCCAGGTCACCACGTCTACACGACAGAGATTACGCCACAGCTGAATCTTCCTTTCGACACGACAATTCATTATGCGACGATCCATGTTCACCCATTTGCCAGAGGAATGGAATTGCGTGATCTGACAACAGGGACGACGATCTTTCGGTTGAATTCGCAAGACTGGCCGGACCGGGTTGGTGTTGCCTACGTCGAAGAGTTCAAGTCGATCGAGGGAATTCCAATTCAGCGCGATCATCGCTACGAGCTTTCGGCCGAGTACGATAACACGTTGGATGTCGAAACGGATGCGATGGCGATCCTCTACCTTTACTTCCTGGAGAAGGATTTAACCTGATCGCTAAATCGCATTATCCCTTATCTGGTAACGTTTCGTAGCACAGCCGTCTTGTCCGCCACCGGACGGACTCGCTGCGGCGAGGCTGTGGGGCAAACGGGCATCTTGCCCGTTGTTTGTTGGACGAGCTGCCGTCGGGAGCGAAGAATTGCTTTTCGCTTTGGTTTTCCCCGTTTTAGTTTCGCAGCATGATTGTGACGACGGCTCAGCTTTACAAGGTGGCTTATGGCCAGTTCGCCGTGGGCGCTTATAATATTAACAATATGGAACAGCTCCTTGGCTTGTTCCGCGGCAACATTCAAAGCAAAGCGCCCTTTATCATCCAGCTATCCAAAGGTGCGCGCAGTTACGCCGATAAACGTATGCTCGAAGCAATGATTCGGGGGCCGAAGAAATCTTCCCCGAGGCGATTTTTGCCGTGCATCTGGATCACGGCGATGAGGCGACTTGTTACGATTGCATTGACTCAGGTTTTTATAGTTCGGTGATGATTGATGCGAGTCATGAGCCGTTCGAACAAAACGCCGCGATCACAAAACGGGTGGTAGATCGCGCACACGCCAAAGGAATCAGTGTGGAAGCGGAGCTGGGCATGCTGGGTGGCGTCGAGGAAGACATCAGTGTGGATGAAAAACAGGCCTGCCTGACTAATCCGGTCGAGGCGGTCGATTTCATCAAGCAAACCAAATGCGATTCGTTGGCGGCGGCGATCGGGACCAGCCATGGCGCTTACAAATTCAAGGGGCAACAGTCGCTCCATTTCGATGTCATCGAAAAAATTCGCGAGAACGTGAAGACAGCGGATTTGCCACCAACCCCGATTGTGATGCACGGCTCATCGAGCGTGCCGAAATCGGAGGTGGAACGGATCAATGCGGCAGGCGGAAAGCTTGATCCTTCTGCGCACGGTGTGAACGAAGAGGATTATCTGCCGGCCGCGTGCCTGGGCGTGACCAAGGTAAATATCGATACTGATGGCCGACTGGTTTGGACGCGGGTGCACCGCGAATTTTTCCGTGATCCGGGAAAAATTTTCGTGACGGAATATGCGGATTTCATCGCGCACAAGAACGAGAAGCTGGGTTCGGCCGGGCAGCTGGATGCAGTGCGTGCCAGCGTGAAGAAGTAGCCCCGTTTGTCATGTCGAGCGGAATCGAGACATCGCTAACTATTCTCCGAGGATCTCCGGCGCCAAATCAATCCAACGTGGATTCAACGTGGCGAGCAGCTTAACTTTTTTGACGCGCGACCAGTTTTTGTGTTGTTTTTAACGCGCAATCGCATCCAGCACGTTTGTGCAGTGCTCGTAGTAAACCAGTTTCCCACAGCGGTAATCAGCGGCGAAGCCTGGAATCTCTCCGGCACGATGCTCGGTAATTCTGCGCTCTAAATCATTGGTCATGCCAACGTAGAGCACCCTGTCATGCTCATTTGTAACGATGTAGACCCAGAAGTTATAGTCCCGTGCTACAGCAAATAGTTAGAGATTCCTCGGCTGCAATCGGAATGAGAAGGGTGCGTACCCGCGGAGTGCCAAATGGTTTGCAAGATCGTGCATGACGCCGAGCTCCCATCGCCGCAATGAACGAGACGCTTTTCGTCAAGCTGCACACCCCTTGTGTCGAGCTGAGTCGAGACATCGCTGACCATTCTCCAGAAATATTTAGAGATTCCTCGACTGTGCTCGGAATGACAAAAGGCGATTGCCGGGTTGCCGGCTTCTTCGGCGCGCCCTCCTCCAAGCGGTTGGATTCGGACCTATGCCTGACATCCAGTAGGCGCTTGGCACAAGCGCCTCTACAATTTAGAAGAGAAGTGTGACGCTCACTCTGGAACAAATCGCGAAATTGTCCGGCGGAGAACTCCAGGGCGATCCCGAAACGAAAATCACCGGCGCAGCTTCTTTGGCAGAGGCGACCGTCCATGAAATATCGTTTTTCAACAATCCGCGTTACCTCGCGCAACTGCGCAAAACACGCGCCGCCGCCGTGATTGTGCCGCCCGATTTTTCCGAACAAGTCGGAGCAGCAGTCATTCGGGTGCAAAATCCGGCGAAGGCATTCGAGCAGGTCGTTACCAAATTCGCGCCGCCCTCGATAAAATTTGCGCCGGGAATTCATCCGAGCGCAGTCATTCACCCGCGGGCGAAATTGGGCGATCACATTTCCATTCAACCGTTGGTGGTGATCGAAGCCGGCGCGCGAATTGGATCACGCGCGGTCATCGGTGCCGGGAGTTACATTGGGCACGACGTCGTTATCGGTGACGGCTGCATGATTTATCCACGGGTAACGATTCGAGAGCGCTGCCGGCTCGGGGCGCGAGTGATTTTGCACAGTGGCGCCGTGATTGGCGCAGACGGATTCGGCTTCGAAATGACGGCACAAGGTCAGCAGAAAGTGCCGCAGATCGGAATTGTCCAAATTGACGATGACGTGGAGATCGGCGCGAACACGACGATCGATCGGGCGCGCTTCGGTCGGACTTGGATTCAGGCGGGCGCAAAGATTGATAATCTGGTGCAGGTGGCCCACAACGTTGTGATCGGAAAAGACACCGTGATTGCCGCGCAAACCGGGATTGCCGGGAGTGTCCGGATTGGCAAAAGAGTGATGATTGGAGGCCAGGTGGGAATTATTGGGCACATTGAGATCGCCGACGGCACGCTGATCGGCGCGCAGACTGGAGTTTCAAAGAATCTCAACGGCGGAGTTTGGTGGGCGACCCCATCCGTGCCGCTGAAAGAAGCGAAAGTGCAATTGGCGTGGGTGCGGCGACTTGGGGAGTTTTTCGAGCGAGTAAAAAAACTCGAAGCGAAGCTGAAAGAGTAGGCGAGGAGCGGGGGGAGCGGGGACTTTTCGAGCTAGGCGCGCTTAGAATGCTGCGCTAGCGCCTCTGGGGATCCGGCATGAGCAAGAACATGAGCGTGAGCGGGAGGATCTTGCGCCTGCGACGGGTGACGGAGGACTCCCTGGCAAGGTTGTTGCTATTGTAAATCTTGAATTTATAGTAAATGCAACAGATCTATCCAGCCGCCGAATTCCTCCTCGTCGATGATGATCCGAGCATTTCGGAATTCCTCGCGACTTATCTTTCCGAGAGAGGTCATCCCTCTAATGCCACCATCGAAGCAAACAAGGCTCTCGATTGGCTCAGCGAAAATCGATGTGAAGTAGTCGTCGTCGACCTCAATTTGCCAAACGTTAATGGAATATCCTTGATCGCGTCCGTCCGGGCGATCGACCCTAGGCTGCCCATCGTGGTTTTCACAGAGAAGGGTTGTGATGAGGCGCAAGTGCGAGCGGCAATGCGTGCGGGCGCGAGCGGATACGTGAGTAAAAATTTGCCGGTGGAACAGCTGTACTGTGTCCTCGCAAGAGTGTTGGCAGCAGCGCGATTCAATGCACGGCGCGTTCGGCTGCAGCGGGAATTACTCGGCGTTGCCTAATTTGGCACCGCTTCGTTAATCAGCGCCCTCAAGTTCTCGATCGAAATACACTCCGCGCCGCACGCGCTGGCTGTTTCCTGTTCAAGGAAATCAGAAGTCGCAACCGTTAGATCGAATTTTTCAGCATATTTGCTCGCCAACCGTTCAATGATCGCGTCCGCAGTCTGTCCAGCGCGCGAATAAAAAACTTGCACGCTGTGTGGCTCCGATTGTTCGGTGGCGGAAGTCCCCTTGCCATCAAAAACCACGACGACGCGAACGCCCGTGTAATCCTGGTAATCCCGGAGTTTTTTGATCAGGGCATCGCGTGCCAGGGAGGAACGCCGCGCATGCAGTCGGTGCATTTCCGGCCAACCGAAAATCGCGCTGTGACCATCGACGATAAGATAGCGAGCGCGCACGGAACAACGGACATTATTCCGCCGGGGCCGGTGGTGACGCGGATTTCTTTGGCTTAGCGCGCGTCGCCTCGCGACGCATCGATTTTTGGTTGGCTCTTTTGCGCTCGAGATAAGCTTTACGACGTTTTCGTTTGGCACGTCTGCGGAGTTGTTGACCCATGCGACACCATCTATAGGACGGGCCGGACAGGCGCGCAAGAATTGGGCAAGTTTTCAGCTTTGTCTCGGGCGGAAGACAGGCCGCTGGGGCCCATCTTCCTCTACTTCCGATTTCTTTCGGTTCCTAATTGTAGGGCGGCCATTCTGGCCGCCGGTTTTGACATTGGCGGCGAAGATGGCCGCCCTACAATTCATAGACCTTCATTGCTCTCGGACCTCCAGGCTGGGTCTGTTCGGCGGTCATAGACCGCCGCTACAGAATCTCAACGCCACGCCCTTTTGCGGTGGGACCCATGCAAGGTCGACGTCCCGATAGACGTATAAATTTCGCATTTCCGTATTGCTAATTCAGCCTCTTTTCGTATAAAAAGTCCTTCCCGTAAATGCACCTGTGAATTCTCCGAAGCCGCTCCTCGCTATTTCGGTGTCGCTCCTTCTCATATCCGCCGTATTCGGCGTTTTGAATGGAGGTAAAGCCAAGGCGTTGCGTACCGACGTAGCTACGGTCACAAGTCAGCGCGAAACGGCCGAGCGCCAGCGTCAAACTGCGGAAAAAAATATCAAGGACCGGGAAGCGAAGGTGGCGAACGAAGTAGGGAAGATTGCCGAAAACGAGAGTCGGATCGCCAGCGCGGAAGCGGAATTGGTGAAGACACAGACCGAGAAATCGGATTTGCAAGGTAAGCTGCAGGCGAACGAAGCCCAGATCGCCGAGTTGCAGAAACACGTCCAAGAGATGACCCAACCCTTAGCGAACCCAAATCCAGGCGCGCCCTCGGTAGCAGAGTTACAAGCCCAGCTTGATGACGCGCGGAAACAATTGGAGAGCGCAGAACACGAGAAAACTTTAATCGCCGAAAAAATGAGGCCGGCGCGTGAACAATCGCGCGGACCGGAAGTCATGGTGCAGCGCCGTGAGCCGAGCTTCCATCCTTCCGTCCGCGGAACCGTGCTGGCAGTGAATCAAGCCTACAACTTTGTCGTGCTCAATCTCGGCGATCGTCAGGGGCTCGAGCCGAATGCCGAAATGTTGGTGCTGCGCGATACCACCATTATCGGAAAAATTCGCATTTCGTCAGTTGAACCAGCGACATCCATTGGCGATATTCTGGGAAATAGCCTGGCGCGTGGCGTTCAGGTGCAACCCGGTGATACCGTCATTTATGCTGGCTCGAATTCCTAAACGAACAATCTCCGCTTTACTGCTTCTGGCAGGCTGCATAGCTCTGGTCGGATGCGCGACCGAGAAACCGCAAGTGGCGCTGGTCGATGATCCTGATGCCAAAAAAGAATCCCAGATTCCCTGGAACAAACAGGAGAAGTGGGAAAGCCAAGGCCAGTTCGCCGGAATGACCGACCGGCGCTAAGCGTCCAATCCAAAGGCACGGTGGGTATCCTGCCCGCTGATGCCAGCACAATAAGGATTAGGCAAGATCAGATCCAGAAAGCCGGCGGGTGGAGTTGTGGCACAGCCATCTTGTCCGCCACCGGACGGACTCGCTGCGGCGAGGCTGTGGGGCCAGCGGGCATCTTGCCCGTTGATGGCAGTGGTACAGGCATCTCAACAGCGCTGAATCAGATCCAGAACCCTGGCGGGATGGTTGCGTTTTTCGGAATCACGACAATTCCGTCGCGGATGTAATAATTTTCCGCGTCGAAATTTTCCGGTTTCCCCTCCGGCGTTACCACAACTCCGTCCGCAATACGTGCGTTTTTGTCGATGATAGCGCGATCGATTACGCAATTGCGGCCGATGCCGATGGGAGTTTTCTCCGAACTGCGATCGCTACCGAGTTCGTAAAAATCGGCGCCCATCACCACGCTGTTGCGAATGGTTGCACCGCTTTGAATAATGCTGCGCACTCCGATAACGCTGCGCTCGATGTGGCCATCGGATATGATGCAGCCGTCGGAAATAATCGCCTGGCGCAGGGTCGCGCCGTTGATCTTGCTCCCAGGGAGAAACCGGGGATGAGTGTAAATCGGCGCGTCGGATTCGAAAAAACTATAGGCTGGAACCAGGTCGGTGAGATCGAGATTGGCTTCGTAGAAGGCGCGAATCGTTCCGATATCTTCCCAGTAGCCGTCGAAAATATAGGCCCTGACATTGCGCGCTTGGATCGCAGCCGGGATGACGTGCTTGCCAAAATCGAACAAATCGTTGTTAAGACACTCGATCAGCACGTTGCGATTGAAGATGTAAATTCCCAGCGACGCCTGAAACAATTCCTCATCGGCGCCGTGCCCGATTGCCGTGAGTAGAGCGCGGTCCATTTTCATTTCGTCGAGCACTTTCGCCTCCTTCGGCTTCTCGACGAACCGGGTGATCTGGCGATCTTCGCCGCTCAACATGATTCCGAACTCCGCCACCTGATCGCGTTTCACCGGTTTGGTCGCGAGCGTGATTTCTGCGTCCGAGCGAATGTGCTGATGCAGGAGCGAGCGAAAATCCATCCGATAAAGCTGGTCGCCGCTCAGAATCAAATAAAACTCGAAGGGTCGCTCGAGGAAGTAACGCATGTTTTGCCGGACGGCGTCGGCGGTGCCTTGGTACCATTGCGAACCTTCGGGCGTTTGTTGGGCCGCCAGAATATCGACGAAGCTCCGAGAAAAATTGTCGAATTTGTAGCTCGCCTGAATGTGGCGATGCAGCGACATGGTGTTGAATTGCGTGAGCAAATAGATCGAGCGCAGGCCGGAGTTCAGGCAATTGCTGATCGGGATATCGACCAATCGATATTTTCCGCCGAGGGGCACGGCCGGTTTTGCGCGGTCCTTGGTTAATGGAAAGAGTCGCGTGCCCGCTCCGCCACCCATGATGATGGCGAGAGTGCGCTGGGTCGTGCCAGGCGGAAGCGCAGGCGTTTGCATCGCGCTAATGTGACCACAAACGGGATTCGCTGCTCGCAAAATTTTTGCGCCCGGAAAACCACTAACGCACCCGGCGTCATCCCGAGCTGGCGCAGACAACCCCAGTCCGGCGCGGACCGAGGGACCTCGTCCAAGGTAGGACGTTTCCCATGCGTGCGCTCTCCAATCCGAAAAACTTTGTTCAAAGATGTGAAGGAGCGCCACGTGTTGAATTCCTGCACGCGAAATCATTGAAATCGGACAAAGTCACGTTGACTGACAGCACGCACTCCTGAGCCGCGCGGTTAGCCACTAGTAGTTTCGCGCGAAGCAATAAAATCGTTTGGAGTGCGGTGGGAAGCGGAGCGCCACATCGCTTTTCTTCTGCGAAAAGGTTAGCGCGCGAGAAAGCGCCGTCGTCGCTTCGCTTTGCCGGCGCAGTCCAAATGCGCTTGTTGAAAAGCAAGCTCCAATTAGACTAGCCCCTCCTGTAGATACCCGAAAAACGGGAAAATATGCTATAATCTCCCTCTTAAAATTATGTGTGGAATCGTTGGATACGTCGGACGCGCCGAAGCGGCGCCCATCCTTCTCGATGGTCTACGCCGCCTCGAATATCGCGGTTACGATTCCGCCGGCGTCGCGATCGTAAATGGGAGGCAGATGGAGACGCGCAAATGCGCCGGACGA
>QHRO01000212.1 GCA_003220155.1 Verrucomicrobiota bacterium | reverse complement strand
CTGAAGATCACACCCAAAGAGTGGGAAGCTTTCATGGATGATCTTCAGCAGTCACTCGATCGGTTTAACGTTCCTTCTGCGGAACAGACGGAGTTGAAGGCGATTGTGCAGAGCACCTATGGCGACATCGTCATCGGCAAGGATGAAGCGCCTGAAACGGCTTCAGCTGCACGTTAGGAGAAGCAGACGGGGTTGCTTCTTAACTCCGAACTCCGAAAGTTTTCGCGAGCCGGAGCATTCGCGAGCACTGCATTTGAGATTTGATTCGACAGCTGCTGTCGCAAAGGAAGTTCCTGGACAACCTTTAATTTCAAGCGTGTCGTAAGAGTCGACTGGTTAAACCAGTCAAGTTTGCGCAACTTGGGGCTAAAAAATGCGGTTAGTCCTCACTTTTTGCACTTTTTCATAACCGGCTCCCGGTGGTGGGACGTCGGCGCGGGGTAGGCAGAACCGGGTTACCTCTGTATACTTGAGATTTAAGCGGGGAGAAACACGGAAAGGGAGGAGAACGGGGTCAGCTTTCGTCGAACCAGAATGAATCCCGAAGAACAGAACAAAGTGCTCCAGGCGTGGCAAACTTCTGCGCCCTATTGGGACAAGCATCGCGCGCTTATCACCCAGATGTTCGCACCCATAACAACGGGTCTAATCGAAGAAGCGCAGATTGGGGTTGGTCACAATGTGCTCGATATTGGTGGCGGAAGCGGCGAGCCGTCGCTCACGATCTCATGCATTGTTGGGCCAACAGGATCAGTAATGTACACAGATCCTGTAGCTGGTATGGTCGAAACTGCTCAGGCGGAAGCAGCCAGTCGCGGCCTAACCAATATCGAGTTCCGCAAATGTTCGGCCGATGCCCTGCCTTTCCCGGACAGCACATTTGATGTCGTCGTGAGCAGATTATCAGCAATGTTTTTCGGCGATCCGGTTACCGCTGTCCGAGAGGCGCTGAGAGTGATTGTTAAGAGTGGATACGTCTCGTTTATCGTTTGGGGTCCGGAGGAGGCTAATCCGTTCTTTACGAGCGTTAACGACGTGTTCGACCGGTTTGTGGAGTCTTCGACGGAAGATCCGGATGCGCCAGATGCATTCCGTTTTGCCGCTCCCGGTAAACTGGCTGCAATCCTGAAAAACGCCGGCGCCGAAAATGTAATTGAACGTCAGCTGAATTTTCAGATTGAAGCTGCAATGTCATTTGAGCAGTTCTGGCAGTTGCGCACTGAAATGTCCGAAAGTTTACGCGAAAAAATGGCTGGCCTTAGGCCCGCTCAATTACTAACGATAAAGCAGGCTGCTGCCGATGCGGCCCAGAGATACTTCGTAAGCGGGAAAATGAATTTTCCCGCGGAGGCATTAATTGTTAGCGGTAGAAAATCCGCCGCATAGGAGAAAGAAAAGGGGTCGGTCCTCACGGGTACTTGGAAGCTAGGAGCGGAGCGGGAGCCGCATTATCAGAGGACAGAAGTCAGCCGCCTTCGCCAAGGCTTGTATCTTTAATTTCTGTCTCCCTTTTGGCAAAAGAGGGTAGGTGCGAGATCCTCGTCCAAGGCTGCTCGTTGGATTTAAACCAAAGAGCGCGCCGTAGTTCGATCCGCACCTGCCCTTTGGTATCTAAAATCGAACAGTTACTGGAGCGACCAGGCTGGGTTCCGGGTGGGGACAGACAGCCTGACCAGCTCGCACTTACAAGCAGGAGTTATTTAACCTATGAAGCAAAGCGTTGTCTATATCGGTGTTGATGTGGCGAAGGCGCATCTGGACGTGGCTTGGGAGAAGCGGTCGCGTCGTTTTGATAACGACAAAAGGGGCCGAGCCGCTTTAGTGGCGTGGATCAAACAAAGTGTCACGGCCGTGCAGCTAATTCTGCGAAGCCAGTGATGGGCTACGAGCAAGGGTTACTCAAAAGCTTGGAGCAAAGTGAGCGCAAGGTCACTTTGGTGCAGGCTAATCGGGTTCGGCAATTATGCTCGTGCGGCTGGGATCCTGAGCAAGACGGACAAAATCGACGCTCGTGTGCTCTCAGCCTTTGGCGCAGCGATGCAGCCATCGCCAACTCGGCCACACTCGGCCGAGCAAAAGCGACGGCGTGAATACGAAGCCCAACGCCGGCATCTGAGCGCTCTCTTAGAGGCAGAACAAAATCGACACAACAGCGTGTAACGCGAGATCGAACTAGTAGAAGCTGGGAGCAAGGAGCTTAAGCTCGGCTAAAGATGCGTTGAAACGTCGAGTGACGTAATCAATTACTAGGTACTCGATCCTTGTCACTAAGCAAGCTATTTCGCTTGCTCAACGAATTTATGAGCAGTATGCCTTGATTGAAATATCATTAGGCGGTTGTTACTATCGGCTGTAGCTTGGTAGTTAAGCAATCGCAGCGTCGACCGACCGCGCCGGTGCCGGCCTTTCCCCTTCTGCGCAAAATGAGAGGTTCATATGATTACTCCAATCCTTAGAAGCAAAGATGCGATCGCCACCTGGCTCATCGATACGGCCGGGAACGTGGCGATTTCAATTTCGGATCTTGCTCTGTTAAGGCGGATCCGAAACCTGATCATTCCAGCTTTTGTCAGCACGGAAGAAGCAATGGTATGGGGTAGCCATCTCAACCCCGAGCAACGCGCAACGCTGCTGGACATAGAGCGGAGCGTGAACAATTCCGCGCGTGCCGAGGCCGATCCTCAACGCATGATCAACCTCGCGACGCAGTCGCAACTGATGCGCGAAGCAGCCGAAGCAGCGCCGTCCGATTAGGGGAAGCAGACGGGGTTCGCGTCTTAACTCCGAACTCCGAAAGTTTTCGCGAGCCGGAGCATTCGCGAGCATTGCATTTGAGATTTGATTCGACAGCTGACATCGAGGAGCTGTTCCTGGACAACCTTTAATTTCAAGCGCGCGCCGTAAGACTCGACTGGTTAAACCAGTCAAGTTTGCACAACTGGGGAAAAGAAGGGGCAGTCCTCACTTTTTGCACAAGCCCACGAGCAACGCTCGCGGTTATCAGTTAACAGTTGTTCGTTATCAGATTCGAGCCGCCCACGCCCAATTGAAATTCGCTCGTTCACACACTTGCTCACTGCTTCCCTCGCAGCTAATGCCAATCCGGCCCGGAGCCTTCTATGCCTGCCGCGCCGTAGTATTCGCGAAGGCGGTCGCTCATCCCATTCGCTCCGTTCGCCGACATCACTTCGGATCTGAGGCGGTAGGGCGCTGGCACATGGCGGAGTTCGCAGGGCTGGTGCAGATTGAGCCATGTCGATGCTAATTCAGAGTCTTCATATTGGGATGGAAGTGCGGCACCCGCAATACGGCGTCGGAGTGGTGAAAGCACTCAGCGAGCTCACCGCTGATAT
>QHRO01000129.1 GCA_003220155.1 Verrucomicrobiota bacterium | reverse complement strand
ATTTCACCCCGAAACAGAATCCGTTTTATTGCGCGCTGCCCTACAACGACAAGGTCTCGACCGGCCATCGCCCGGAAGCGCCTCAGGTTGTTCCATGGTTCAAGGACGCCTATCAGGGTCCGGCCGTTAGCACGTGTAAAGGCCGCTGGGTCGCGATCCGCAAAGGCAATCGCGTTGCCTATGCGCAATGGGAAGATGCCGGACCTTTTCGCACCGATCATTGGCAATATGTTTTCGGCAACGAACGGCCCAAACCAAATCTGAACAAGGGCGCAGGCCTCGATGTTTCCCCAGCGGTTCGCGATTTTCTCGGACTTGGTGACACCGATGTGACTGACTGGCGTTTCGTGGATTTCGAGGAAGTCCCTCACGGGCCGTGGGCGCAATATGGGGACAACAATACCTTTGTAATCAATCAACGGCAGGGCGGTTCACAGACAGTTGGAAGCCACTCGAACGCTGATTTAATTCGGTAGAAAATTTCTCCCGGACATATTGGCGTATTGTGTTGCCCGCAGTGGCTGCAGTGCGCGAGTGGAACGCAAGCCTGTGACCTGTGCGCCCAGCGGGGATTTTCCCCGCTGTTCTTTCCATCAAGACTGCAGCGGAGTAAAACTCGGGCACAAACTTGTGAGTCTGTGTTCCGGCCAGGATGCACCTTGCATGGCGTCAATTCGGCAAGGCGGCTCGACGCCGTATCTTCAACGTGGCCGATCGAGTCTTTACCTCGGTTGCAAGCCGATCTTAATGTGGTCTTTCTGCCGCAGGCGGAGGTTGTGGGCGTTGTTCGCGCATCTCATTGGTGTGTGAGAAAAAAAAGAACAATGCAATCAGACCCGCGAGAATAATGATGAACAGGAAACCGAAACTTAGAACGCGAAGCGTGCGATATTTTTCGCGGTCGCGCTGCCAGTGCAGGCGCTTTTGCGCCAGCTCCAGCTCGAGCGCGCGCGCCAACGTCTCAGCGCTTGTGTCCTTCTCCTCTGGCATGGTCGGAAAATAACAATTCGTTCCGAAAAGCGAAATGCAATCTCATCGTCGCCAACTCATCGCCATGTCTTGCCGATGGTTCTGTTCCTGGCTTTGCTCGCGCTTTGTCAATTAGTCATCGCGCATGGCCACACCTTCGTATCCGAAGTCTGGCTTCGTGTGTTCTCGCCCACGTCGCCACCAATTTGCTCCTTGGTTTTTGGATAATCCAGACCCATCAACGGGGATTTTGGTAGGAAAGGGGAGGTTGGCGCAGGTCCGCAAAGTTGAATCGAGCCGGATCAGTCGATGTTAAGAGCCAGCGGCCGAGGCGGATCGGTCTCCGGCATCGCCCCAATCCACTTTTAACCATGGCATTTCACGTGCTCTTAAAGAGGAGATGCACGCGACCTTTATCCAAAAAGTAATTATCTGTGCAGTTGCGGGTTTCGCCGCCGCTTGCCTGATCCAATGGGGTAAGGTTTTCGTGGAAGGTGCCGACAAGGCCTTGAACGGCGGTTACGAACATCGCACCGTCATGGGCAGCGAAAAGAAGTAGGCGAAATTCTTGCCGCTCTTTGCACCGCGCATAACGTTATTGCGCGGATGAAAATCGGCTTCGCTCAAATTAATCCGACGGTCGGCGACCTGCGCGGCAATTTCGAGAAGATCGCTGGAGCTTACGATCAACTGGCGCGCGCCGGCGCGGACATCGTGGTTGCCCCCGAGCTGGCTGTGACCGGCTATCCGCCACAAGATCTCGTTTTCAAGTCGCGCTTCGTTCCGGAAAACCTGGCCGTGCTGGACGAGCTACAAAAACGGCTGAACAAACCGGCATTGCTGGTTGGTTTCGTCGATCGCAACGAAGGCCGCGGCAAACCATTTCACAATGCCGCTGCTCTTCTTCAAACTGGCGAGCCGTTGCAGAAAACTCACAAGTCGCTTCTCCCCACCTATGACGTCTTCGATGAAGATCGCTACTTTGAGCCCGCCCGCCAAATTGCGCCGCTGAATTTTCGCGGCCATCGCATCGGCGTCACCATCTGCGAAGATATTTGGACGGAACGTTATTTACCGCGCCCGTTTTACGATGTCGATCCCGTGCGCGCGCTCGTCACTCAGGAAGCGGAGATGATTTTGAATGTGAGTGCCTCGCCGTTCAGCCTTCGCAAACCGGCGGTCCGGCGGGAAATGATTTGCGGATTAGCCGGGACGTATCAGCGCCCGATTTTTTATTGCAACGCCGTTGGCGGCAACGATCAGCTCGTGTTTGACGGCAATTCCATCGCAGTGAATGCGAGCGGTCAACTACTCACGCAGCTACCCGGGTTCGAAGAGGCCAGCGTCGTCGTCGATTCCGAGAGTCCGCCTGGTTCGAAGATCGCCTCGGCCGATATTGTCCAGGAACTTTATGCGGCCCTGCGTCTGGGTTTGCGTGACTATCTGGCCAAGTGCGGTTTCAAAAGCGCCGTGCTCGGATTGAGCGGCGGAATTGATTCCGCCGTTGTCGCGGCGATTGCGGTGGACGCGATCGGCGCTGATAACGTCACCGGCGTTTCCATGCCCAGTCAATTTTCTTCGCGCGGAAGCGTCCTCGATGCGTTGGCTCTGGCGAAAAATCTCGAGATTCAATGTCTGCAAATTCCGATCGCCGACGCATTCGCTGTTTTCAAAGCGCAGTTCAAAGAAGTTTTTGCCGGCCGCACTGAAGATGCGACGGAAGAAAACATGCAAGCTCGGTTGCGCGGCATGACCCTGATGGCACTCTCAAACAAATTCGGTCACCTCGTTCTCTCAACCGGAAACAAAAGCGAACTGGCGGTCGGTTATTGCACAATTTATGGCGATATGGCCGGAGGGCTGGCCGTCATTAGCGACGTGCCCAAGACGATGATTTATGAGCTGGCCCGGTTCATTAACTCAGAGGCATCGCGGGCGGGCAAACGCGAGATAATTCCCGCGTCCACCATTGAAAAACCGCCGAGTGCAGAACTGCGTCCGAACCAGAAGGACCAGGACACCCTTCCGCCATACGATGTGCTGGACGCGATTTTACGATTGTATGTTGAAGATAATTTGAGCGCGCCAGAAATCGTCGCCCAGGGGTTCGACGAAAAAACGGTGCGCTGGGTACAGCGTCGCGTCGATCTCAATGAATACAAACGCGCCCAAGCCGCCCCCGGCCTGAAAGTAACGAGCCGTGCCTTCG
>QHRO01000128.1 GCA_003220155.1 Verrucomicrobiota bacterium | reverse complement strand
CCTATATCATTGCCGCAGGATTCATCATTCAGATCGGGTCGGCCGTGTTCCCGGCATGGGAATTACCAAACTGGACACTGCGCCTGGTCGTCGTGCTCTTGCTGATGGGATTTCCGATCGCATTGATTCTCTCCTGGGCTTACGACGTCACAGCCCAGGGAATTCGTGCAACTCCGACCGTATCAGCTCCCGGAACGCATCGTCGCCGAAATCTAATATTGCTCATTTCAACCGGCGTGATCGTTTCGGCGGCGGCAGGTTTCTTCCTTTTGCCGCGCGCCTCCGCTCGGAAGATCGACAAATCAATCGCAGTGCTGCCATTCCAAAATCTTAGCGACGAAAAGGAAAATGCCTACTTCGCTGACGGAGTGCAGGACGATATCCTGACGAATCTTTCGAAGATCGGCGACCTAAAAGTTATCTCGCGCATGTCGGTCATGTCATATCGGGGCGAGAGCACGCGCAACGCTCGCGAAATCGGCAAAGCGCTCGGAGTGGCCACACTTTTGGAAGGAAGCGTTCGTCGCGTCGGCAATCGCGTTCGGGTCAATGTGCAGCTGATCAACGCCAACAACGACGAGCACATTTGGGCAGAGGATTACGATCGCGATTTGACCGATGTCTTTGCCATTCAAACTGACCTCGCGCAAAAAATTGCCTCTGCTCTTCAGGCAAAGCTTTCGCCAAATGAAAAAGCGCGTCTCGATCGGCGACCAACCCAGAATCCGGACGCCTATCTCCTCTTCGTTCAGGCACACGATTACGCCAATCGAATGGACATGTTTCACGACACATCTTTGAAGGCGGAGCCGCTTTTTGAGCAGGCGATCAAGCTCGATCCAAACTTTGCCGCGGCTTTTGCTGGCCTCTCCATGGCGGAGAGCTGGGCGTATCATAGCTTCGACCCGATACCGGCGCGGAGGGAGAAAGCGCGTCTCAACGCTGAGGAGGCCTTGCGATTGCAACCGGACCTTCCCGAAGCCCACCTCGCTCTCGGTTTCTCCTACTATTATGGCGACCGCGATTACGAGCGGGCCCTCAGCGAATTTGAGACCGCCCGACGCGGACTGCCGAACGAGTCCCAAGCGTATGCGGCTATCGGTGCCATTCAGCGGCGCCAGGGCAAGTGGGCGGAATCAACCGCGAATTTAGAAAAAGCAGCCGCCCTCGATCCGAAAAACATAAGCGTCTTGATTAACCTTTGTTTTAGTTACATCGCTCAGCGAAATTTTGAAACCGCCGACAAGTTTCTTGATCGCGCCATCGCGGCATCGCCGCAACCGTTTCAGCCGCGTGCATTGAAAGGATTCATGGCCGTCCTATGGAAAGGCGATCTTGGCGCGGCCGAAAAAGTATTTTCTTCCACCCCGCCTGAAACCGATCCGAACGGGCTGATGACCTGGTCCCAAGCCTGGATCCTAACGCTCCAGCGGAAGCTTCCAGAGGCTCTTCAAGTCCTGGAACGATTTCGCGGTGAAACGATGTTTACTACCACTACTGCCCCGTCCCCTAAGGCTTTCCTGGAAGGGTTGATTCACCTGCTCCAAGGCAATAAGACCAAAGCGCAGGCAGAGCTGGAGCAAGCGCGACTGGTCTCGGAAAAATTGCTCCGTGAAGCTCCCGAGGACTCTGCCCGACACGCCCAGCGTGGTCTTATCCTGGCGGCGCTGGGTCAAAAGCAAGAAGCCATTGCCGAGGGCAAGCGCGCTGTTGAGTTATTACCCGAATCCCAGGACGCCCTGGATGGGCCGCAGGCAACGGCTAACCTCGCCCAGATTTATGCCTGGACCGGCGAATTCGACGAAGCATTTCGCCTGCTCGATCATTTGTTCACGGTCCCTAGCAACCTAACCGTTCCCATGTTGAAACTCGATCCAGCCTGGGACCCGTTGCGGCAAGACCCTCGCTTCCAAGCTTTGATCGACAAGTACAGCCCCAAGACCTAGGTCAGAGATCACGGACAACAGACTGGTGCAGTGGCGCAGTCAGAACATCGGTAACACTTTTGGGTCAGAACATCGGTAACACTATGTCGATCATCGGCAACTGGCATCGCTTCAGCAATCGACGGCGAGTTGGCAGTTACACCGGTCTGTGTCCCGGGGAAGACAGTAGCGGCAATACCCGCATACAGCGCTGCGTGACCAAACATGGCAATCCGCGCTTGAGAGCGGCGCTGGTCGAAGCAGCCTGGCGCCTGGTCCGCTTCCAGCCAGACTATCGAGCGGTTAAAAAATGGAGACACCTGTTGGCCAAAGAAGCGCTGGCCACGGGAGCTGCCCGCAAGAAAGCCATCGTAGCGGTCGCTCGACGATTGGCGGTGGAGCTGTGGCGCATCCGTACCGATCGAGTGAGCGCGGCACAATTAGGTTTAATTATTTAATGGTTCGAGGGGAAGAGAAAGGAGTGCGGGCCGCACTGGCATCAAATGCCTTAGGAAACAATGAAATAGTTCAGTCCAACTTTGGAACGTAAGGCGTGCCCGCTACCTAACCTGAAAAAGGTAACGTCCTTGTTCGACGCTTTAGATTGGGCCGCCCCAGTTCCTCTTCCACCCGATCGTATAGCTCAAATTGCTGCTCTCGCTGCGGTGAGATGCACGGATAGGAGTAAGAGCCATTGGAAAGAAAATCCAACGAGCCAGAGGAAGAGGAAGCGCCTCCAGAGAAACTTTCAACCCTAGTCAACAAATCTTATGAGCTAACAAGTTACTCACTCAGCCCGCCCCACACTTGACATCTTACATAGGGGTTAGGTTTCACGTGCTCAATAACCTATGACTGATAGCCGATAGCAGCCCCTACGGCGACTCCAGCTTCCTGACTTCGTTCTCTTGCGCGTTGATCGCTTGCCAGCGCTGGTTGCGGTAAACAAATACATCCGTGAAGACTGTTCTCCTGACTTCTTCGCCTTTGTCATTAGTCGTGACTACCAGGCCGTTCACAATTCCGACGTCGCCGTA
>QHRO01000074.1 GCA_003220155.1 Verrucomicrobiota bacterium | reverse complement strand
AACTCCATCGCACGCTGCGCCGCGACATTCCGCAAAATGAAATCACCATCGGTGTGGCGGCTTATCGCGATGAAAAGGAACTGACGCTCGGCCAACTTTTGGTCCTGCCGTTCCGCAAACAACGGGAGTGGCGCTTGCCTGATGGCCTTGCACCGGACCGCAAGCCGCGACCAGCTCACCAACTCGCCGAGTAGTCGTTTATCCAAAGTTCAACAACCCGAGATCGCACGGGTGTCAGACGCGGCGCTTACTCCGCAACTTCCGCTCAAGCCTGTCGAGGGGAGAAAAGATAAGACACGCCAGCTCGGTGTGCTTTCCAAACAGAAGACCGGGAATCGCCATCACTTCGCAACCAGGAGCGGCGCGCAGGCCAGCCACCACCAATGAAATGCCGAGGAACGTGGCTGCTGCTAGCTGACCCTTTCCGTGGCCAAGAATCGGTAACCCGGAGGCACCGGCAACATACAACGTGACGAGCAACCCCGCCGCCACGGCCGCCCCGAGGCACGGGCCAAAGGCGATGATTCGTCGCGATACAACGATATGGATCAGGCTATACACGCCAATTAACCCGAGCATCAGCAGGAACGACCCCGCGGCCACTCGCACCGGGACCCGGAAATAAACAGGCGCCACGTAAACCATCAGCACGAGGCCGAGCAGGATGCGGAGCGCACGCCCCACCGGCGGGGCTTGGCGAGGTTGTTGCAATAACGTCTGCGAATCGAGGGAACCTTTAGTCACCTTTGCGTAGCCTTGCGGCCGAATTTCAGGAACAACAAACTGATCCTGAACGGGGCCGAATTGTGCACGGTTTGAAGCCTCAATTTAGCAAGATGTAAATTCCTAGGACGATAAGAACCACGGGCACGATCCAGTGTCCCCACCGTTGCAGAGTGTAGGCGACCGCTTTCTGTCTATGAATCAGATAACCAGCAACGCACCACGCAGCCAGAAGCACGTAAAGGACAGCGACTAGCACCATCACGCGGGGCACGTCGCTGATCGCAAACAACGGCGCGTAAATCCCGATGTTGTCCGCTCCATTTACGAACGTGACAGTGGCGACGTCGAGCGTCCCAGTACTTGCGCCTTGTATGTGATCGCCGTGTTTGGCGAACAGCTTTTTTATTCCGATCGCTATCGGGGCAACACCAAACAACCGAAGCCACTGATGCGGCAAAATCTGCCCACCGAAAAAGCCGATCAAACTTACGAGCACCAATACGGTGAAGCCTAAATATTGGCCAAGAACTACGCGCCAACGCTCTGGCGTTTGAGAGAAGAAGATCGTGAGGAAAACGATGTCGTCGATGTTGGTAGCGGAAAAGGCAACAGCTCCGGTTATTAGCGCGGAGACGAACCAATTCATTTCGCGAAATTAGTGAAGCGCAATCATTTTCTCGATGGCAACCATCTCAATCAGATCAGCATCCATTCCTGCCAGCGCTCGCTGCCGGCGAACATTCGTAATGAGTGCACATCGTCAGCACATTCGCGCGTCTGAGACACGGCTAGTTGATCTAAACGATGGTCTTCGATTCTTGTAGGCATGTCCGGTCACACGTGCCGCATTCAAGCTGCACTGTCATGTGTTCGATCCCAAATCGGTCATGCAACTCGTGTTGAATTTGATCGATCAGCGGGTCGTCGAGCCGGCCGTCTGGTTTTACCAAATGCGCCGTCAGCGCGATTTCCGTCGTGCTCATCGCCCAAATGTGCAGATCGTGCACCTTTGCAATTCCAGGAAGCGCGCTCAAATACTTCTCGACTGCGTCAAGATCGACATCTTTCGGGACACCTTGCAGCGCGAGGTTCACCGATTCGCGCAGTAGGTCCGTTGTGCCCCAAATAATCACGGCGCAGATCAAGAGACTGACGACCGGGTCGATCCAGCGCCGGCCTGTGAATAGAATGGCGAGTCCGGCACCAACGACTCCGGCCGAGATCGCGGCGTCCGCCGCCATGTGCAGAAAAGCGCCACGGATGTTGAGATCGCCCTTGCGGCCGGACATGAACATCAGCGCAGTCACGGTATTGATTGCGATACCGAGCAGGGAAACCCAGATAACGGTTCGCGCCGCGACGTCGATAGGATTGTTGAAGCGCCGCAGAGCTTCCCACGCGATCGCGCCAACCGAGACAAGGAGAAAGATCGCATTAAACAAGGCCGCCAGAATGGACGTGCCGCGGAGTCCGTAAGTTTTTCTCTTTGTGGGCAAAGTCTTGGCCATCGCGCTCGCGCCCCAGGCGAGCAAGAGGCCGAGCACGTCGCTGAGGTTGTGACCCGCGTCCGCGACCAACGCCAGCGAATGGCCGAGTAATCCGAAAAATGCTTCAAAGACGACGTAGCCGGCGTTCAAAGCGATGCCGATGACGAATGCTTTGTTGAAGTTCGCCGGCGCGTGCGAATGATCATCATGAGAATGCGTGTTTGTCTGAGCCATTGAATTATGTTGTTGAAAGCTCGGTCATCACGGTTTGTTGGAGTCAAGGCTGGGCTGTTGCCAAGGCGTGTTCTTTGCGTGCCGCGGACCAGACTGCGCGGGCCGCATCAGCATTAATAGCTAGAATGCCGAGGCCGACGATGAGGTCGGGCCATGCCGATAAGGTGTACGCGGTAACAAATCCTGCCGCGATGATTGCAACATTTGCCACAGCGTCATTGCGAGCTGATAAGAATGCGGCGCGGGTCAAACTACCGCTATGCGATCGGAAGCGCGCGAGAATGAACGCGCATGAGAAATTGATGAGCAGCGCACCGAAGCCTGTAATAGAAAGGGGAATCGGAGCCGGCGGCAGCGGCGCCATCAATTTTTGCCATGCTGCCCACAGTGTGGCGACGCCCGGTATAAGCAAAATTCCGGCGAGAGCCATCCCCAAACGCGCGCGTTTCATCGCGCTCCAGCCGAGTGCGAGAGCGATTAAGAAATTAACTGATGTATCTTCCAGAAAGTCGATACTGTCTGCAAAGAGCGACACCGAGCCGATCGAAATCGCGACTGCGAACTCGACCCCAAAATAAGCCAAATTCAAGCTGGCCACGATGGTCACAACTTTGCGAAGAGTGCTGTCCATACGGAATTACTTAATCGCCAGCCTTATCAAAAGGATACCAATCGTTATCCAAATCCACATCGGGCAACCGAACGTCATGGTTCAGCACCTACTTTCCGGCCTCGCCGCTTTTCAACTGCTCAGTCCATGTGCGCCAGCATTTTCGGGCCACCGGTTCGAAAAAACCGCCCGAGGAGAAAAGCGGCGATCGCGAGGAACAAAACGTTCAACATCGTCGTGTAATTAAGACTGATCGTGGTCTCGACGATCTGGGCGCTCCGATGCTGCGGAATCAACCGCAGAAGACTGAAAAGAAACTCGACGATCAACGCGGCCAAAGCCATCGCAATGTAAAATACAGCGACGATCAACGCAGTGACCTTCCAGCCATAATACTTCCGATAGATGTTGATGATCGGGAACACAATGAGGTCGGCGTAGATGAACGCGATTACACCGCCAAAACTGATCCCGCCGTTCCAAAGAACTGCGGCGAGCGGGATATTTCCGACCGAGCAGACAAACGAAAGAACCGCAACGAGCGGCCCGACTATCGGTCCCCAGATGGTTGATGCAACGGGGTGCGAACTGAGAAAGAAATCTTTCCAAAAGGTCTGCGGCACCCACGCGGCCAGCGCGCCAGCAATGAGCAAACCGCCTGCTATGTCTTTCCACACCGCAAGCCAATCCATTACGAAATAATGGCTCGTCGCAGTGATTCCTTTCCGCGAGATAAGCCGCTGCCAAATTGAGCCTCCCAGCTCGACGCTCATATCCATCTCGGCATGTCCTTCCATTTTGCCTTTGAGCCCTTTATCGGCCTGCTCGCGCGCTTCTTTCACGAGTCTCTTCGACATAAAAATTCGAAAAAGCACGGCCATCATTGCCACCATCAATGGTCCGCCGGTAAATTCGGCAAGGGCAAATTGCCAGCCCATTAGCACGATCAAGATGATACTTAGCTCCGCCACAAGATTGGTGGACGCGAGCTCGAATGCCATCGCAGCCGTGAAATCCGCACCTTTGCGAAAAATCGACCGGGCGAGAGCCACCGCGGCATAGGAGCAAGATGATGATGCCGCGCCGAGCCCGCAGGCAACCGCCAGCGACTTCGGCGAGTCGTTAGGCAACAGCTTGCTCATCTCGCCTTTCGACACGACCGCTTGGACTGCACCTGACAAACCGAAACCGAGGATCAACGGCCAGAGAATCTCCCAAAACATGGCAAACGCCATCCAAAGCGCGTGACCAAAAGCGGCAATAAAATTTGCCATGACTAGACTTTGCTCGCCACGCTCCCTTCGGGATGTTGATACCAGCCGGGATCTTCAAAGCTTGTGATTCTGTCGCGAACTTTCAGCACGGTGAACATACCACCCATAGAGATCGGACCGAATTGGCCAGTCCCGGTCATCATCGGCAGTGTGTTTTTCGGACCGCCCATATTCATTTCGCTCATCTCGTGCATACCATCCGATCCCATGGCCATGTAACCGGGAACGAGCGAGCGCAGCTTGTCGCTCACGCCTTCTTGATTCACTCCAATGAGATTCGCGATTTCGTGGTTCATCACATTCATCGCGTGATGATTCTTGTGGCAGTGAAATGCCCAATCGCCCGGATTATCGGCCACAAATTCGACGGTGCGCGTCGTGCCGGGCGGAACGTTCACCGTTACTTCAGGCCAGCGCGCTCCGTCGGGGAGTTCGCCGCCATCTGTCCCAACGACCCAAAACCGATGACCATGAAAATGGATCGGATGACTATCCATGCTCAAATTAGCGAGACTGATTCGAACACGCTGGTTCAATTTCACGACGAGCGGATCAGTGCCAGGCCAGACGCGACTGTTAAACGTGAAAAGGTTGAAATCGGTCATGATGTTCGGATTCGGCGTTGAGGTGCCGGGCTCGACGAACCATTCCTGCAGGAATATGCAAAAGTGCCGATCAACCGTGGGCTTGTATCCATCCTTCGGATGAATGACAAAAAATCCCTGCATGCCCATCGCCATCTGCACCATTTCGTCGGAATGCGGATGGTACATCTGCACGCCATGTTGCTTCAGCGTGAACTCGTAAGCGTAAGTTTCTCCGGGCGGAATATGCTTCTGCGTTAAGCCGCCAACGCCATCCATTCCATTAGGCAAAATGAACCCGTGCCAATGAACTGAAGTCGGTTCCGGCAGATGGTTCGTCACCAGAATGCGCACTCGATCACCCTCCACCGCTTCCAGCGTCGGTCCGGGCGTTTGTCCGTTGTAGCCCCAACAGTTCACAATCATACCCGGTGCGAACTCGCGTTTCACCGGCTCGGCCGTGAGATGAAATTCCTTCACGCCGTCCACCATTTTCCAAGGCAGACTCAATCCGTTCGGCGTGATGACCGGTGGATATGCGCCGTTCGACGAAGCTGGCGACGGAGATTGTGCAGCGACAACCTCGGCGCCTTGCGCGATGCGCTTGAATAAGGCGCAACCGCCGATCAACGCGACGGCTCCCGAGAAAAATTTGCGACGAGTAAACATAGATTCCTACTAGTTGTTTTTTGTTTCTTTGAACGAAGAGCTTGTCTCAACCGAAGCGCCGCTAAATCTTCCGCCAACAGCTCTTTCCAAATCGGCGCGCGCGATCCAATAGTCGCGCAGTGCGTCGATGTAGCCCCGCTCGGCCGAAAGCTCATTTTGTTTTGCCAAAAGAAGATCGTACGGACTTTTTAGCATCGCGTTGTAATGAGTGAGGGTGAGCTCGAGAATTTTCTTTCGCCCGGGCAAAAGCTCATCCCGGTAGTAAGTCGTCAGGTCGCGCTTTGCGATAAGGCGATCCCGCGCTTCATGTACTTCGGCGCGAATCCCCACCGCCTCGGATTCGAGACGCCGTTCCGCTTGCCTGAGTTGCGCCTGGAGCTTAGCAATTCGTCCTTGCCCTCGATTGAAGATCGGCAATTCCAACTGCCACGTTGGACCGGTCATGCGCTGTCCGTCCGTTTCCTTCTCCGTGTCGACTCCGAACTCGACGCTGCCGACATATCGATACGTCTTCGTGATACCCAAGCTTCCGACGAGCGCGCCGAGCTCAACCTTTGTCGCGGCCAGATCAAGCCGCTGGTTGATGGCCAAGGATTCGAGCCGCCGCTGTGGAAAATCACCACCCGGCAACTCGGGAAGCTCATTGTCGATCTTCCACGCGGTATCGTCGCCCCACGTTCCCATCAGACGGTTGAGCTTTTCCCGGTCGGCGCGAATGGAAGCCGCGGTCTCGGCGATGTCTAATTTCGATTGCGAATAGGTCGCCTGCTGATTGGCAAGATCGAGATCGTTAATGTTTCCGGCCTCGTGTTGGCGTTGCGCCAACTCCACCGCGGTTGCGTCTGTTTGGTTGATTGCTTTCAGACGCCCGAGCAATTGTTGCTCAGCCTGTAACTCGTAAAACGCCGTTTTGACCTCAGTCGCCAGCTTTAAAATCGCATCGCCCACTCGCAGCTTCGTCTTCATTAGCTGCGTGGCGGCGACTTTCTTCCGCAGTGGAGCCACAAGCAGATCGAAAAACTCCTGCGCAATCGACATTTCAATGTCTGTCCCAGATGGCGAACGATTGGGAAACCGGGCGTCTCCGGCGAAGATCGGATTCTTCAACAGACCAGCTTCGATCAGGTCGGCTTGCGCGATTCCAATCTCTTCGAATGTCGCCTGCAATTCGCGATTATTCAGCAGTGCGATCTGCACGGCGGCGTCTGCGCTCAAGGTCCGCCGCAACAGGGCGCGAATTGCTCCTCGAATCTGATCGCTCGGCTCGGCGTCTTTTTGCCATTCGACCTGCTTCCCGGTTCGCTGGCGAATTGTCGATCGCAAGTCCTCAGTCGATTGGGCTTGCAAAGCCGACAGCGAAAACAGCGACAGCATCAACACCAGCAAAAAGCCTCGGGTCATTTCCGTTCCTCTTCTTTCTTGATCAAGTTCAGGCCACAAATCGGACACTTCCCCGGCTTGTCCTGATGAATCTGCGGATGCATTTTGCATGTGTAATAAACTTTTCCGCTCATCGGTGTCTCGCCCGAATCCAT
This sequence comes from Verrucomicrobiota bacterium, assembly GCA_003220155.1. Classification (GTDB taxonomy): domain Bacteria; phylum Verrucomicrobiota; class Verrucomicrobiia; order Chthoniobacterales; family UBA10450; genus AV69. The sequence goes on along the minus strand of QHRO01000074.1, from coordinate 4,881 downwards.
TTTCGCCGTGCCAGTTTTGTCGTGTTTCATGCCTTCCATGCCGCTCATTCCATGATGCATTTGCTCCATTTCTGATGGCTCAAAACTCGGATTACCCGGCGTATTCGTGGCGAGGCGCTCGTTGGTTTTCTGCGTGAGCGCATCACGACCGAGCATTGGTCTCGCGACCGGCGTGACCGATTCTTTCGCCTCCACGCTCGCTGGGTCTGTCGCCGGTAACGGCGGCGGCTGGAAGTTCACCGCGCAGCCGATCAACCAGTGCGTGCAAAATACGCCAGCGAAAATTCTAATGCTCGTGTTCATGCCGGTCTAACTGGGCGGATACGGCGGATTGAACGCCGCATTCGATGTTGCTATTTCTGAATCACTGCGTTCTCGATCATGTTCACGCCGTCGCGGGATGTGACCTTTCCCTCGACGGTGATTTTTTTGGCGGCGTATTGCGCCAGCTCGCTGTTCAATGGTTTGTGCTCGCCGATCAGCAGATACGTTTTGCCGTCATCGGCCTTCAAACCGACCGGCAGCCCGCTGGTGATGCACTTCTTTGCGCAATCGGTGTGTTTCTCTCCGATCGCATTGTGATCGATGTAGCAGGCCATATCGAGGACCTCGCCGCTGATTTTCTTTGTTCCACCAGACGCGAGTTCGTCCTTCTCGCCGTGCTCATGGCCTTCATGAGCAATGACTGGCGATGCAGCGAATAACGCTGCCGCTGCGAATGCAATGATGTTGTTTGTTCTTTTCATGTTTTGTTTCTGTTTGGTTTTATTTCTTGATCTCGCCGCAGCTGACCATGTCTTTTCCGCCGTACGGATTGGAGATGGTTGTCGATGTTTGCACCCAGTCCTTGTTTAGCATTGGACAATGGGCGACATAGTAACCGGATTGACCGGCAATCATCGTCTTTGCCCGGCCGCTCAGCTTTTCGAATGCAGAGCGAGCTTCTTGCAGCGAATTTGCCTTGGCGATATCGGTTCCCGAATCGCCTAACTCAGTTGCGGCGGCCTTTGCAGCCGTCAAATCATCTGCCGCTAAAGCGGTGTGAATTTTCTCATAGCTCGTCAGGAACTTCTTGTCCTGATCCGACTGAGCCGCTGCATCTCCGACAGAGGCGATCATCCCGAAGGCAATTGCCGCGGAGAACAACGTTGTAAGTTTGTGTTTTGATATTTTCATTTTCTGATTGTGGTTTGAATTGCGGTTGTTGATTAACGGCGGCGCACTGGCGCAACCGGAAGGTGCAGGCACGACGCAACAGCGGCATGCCAGGAAAAGAGCAAATGCGCGCGCGTGAAAACGCTTAAGGCGCTGCGCGTTAGCTCAAAGAAACAGGAGGAGCGTGAGCGAGAATGCTCCGCTGAAGAACCGATTGAACAAAACTATTCTCGCCCGGCGGTCCGGTATCGAAAATTGCCGAGATTTGTTGAGGTTGAATCTCGGTTAGGTCAACGAGGTATGGCCAAAATGGCTGAAGCGCGCCGAGCCACACCGGCTTTTCGATTTGCTTCGCAGCTAGTGTAGTCGTCGCCTGCAAGTTCTTGCAGCATGGCAAGTCACCGCACCCATTCGGCTTCTGCGGTTGCGGCCCATGCTGCTTCTGCGCGTGCATCGGGCATTGCGACAGCTGTGTCTTTGCCGGCGCCGTGGGCGCTCCCAGGACACAATGATTACTGATCACGAACCACGCCGTGATGGACGTGGCTACAACGAGAGACCGAAGGATTCTTGAAACCTGGTTCACACGAGTTCGGAAATCTAATCCCTTTTTATGACAACGCCAGATGTCTTGGCGTTAGATACTTTATCACCATGGGTGACCGGCGTTTCACTCTTGGAAGAAGAGGTGAACCGGGCCATCACCAAGGTAACAATCACGATCGGCGACAGTAATGTTTGCGTGCCATTTATTTGAGCTGGCGTTTCGCTCACAGCACGAACAGAATTAGAGGCTATGAAGGCTTACATAAGAAGCGTGTTTCCGATCCTGGTCGCGGCAATGTGCACGGTATCGTTCGCGGCGGACAAGCCGGCTGGTTGCAAAAAGAGCGGCAAGAACTGCCCCATGAACGACAACAAGGAGTGCAACTGCGGGAAGAGTTGCGATTGCAAGGCTCCCAGCAAGCCCAACTAAGCCGCACGTTTCGCGAGATCGACAATCACCAACTTCAAGGGGCGATTGAGCCCTCGAAGCCGTCGATCTCTATCCGGCGCTAGATAGCGCTAGATAATAAGACGAGTCCAGTTCGCATCGCGTTCGCGAAGGGAACGTCGCGGATGTTAAGCTCAATCATGACCGTGCCGCCAATTATGTCGCTCCACCGCGCAGGCGCGTGGCACTTCGGAACCGTGCTTTCGGGCTCAGCTTGCAGTCTTCCCACAGCGCACTGATTTGAAATGCCGAACTAAGCCGCAGTTACAACCGAGACGAGCGGTAAACGCACGGCGCGATTGCGAAGCAAGTTCGTGACCGTGACCCTGCCCAAAGACTGCACGCGGAAGCTCCGCTTGCCGCGATCGGTACTTGACTAAGATAACGGATTCTGGACAGAGAATAGTTTGATCGTGAAATATCTTCGGGGTCAGCGGAGAAAAAGTCAGAGAAATCAGGAATATCGGCGCAATGGCATTGCGGCATTGAGTTGCGTCGCGACCTTGGTGCTGTTTTTAACGCCTGCGTACTCCGCAGAACCCCAATCTGCTAACCCAGATACGACGCCGCGCGGTGGCGAATCCACTCATGATCTGACCGGCTTGAGCCTGGAAGAACTGTATAACCTTGACGTTATTCAACTAAATGTCATCGGCGGCCATACACATCCGGCTCACGAAATAATGTTCGGCTACCAATTCATGTTTATGGATATGGGCGACCATCTGAGCGGAACGCGCGATGTAAGCGAGGCAGAGATTTTGAAGCATTTCCCTTCCGCTTCAACAGGAATGACGGTCGAGGAGCATATGGTCGAAGTGATGTACGCTCCCACCAACAAACTGACGGTAATGGCAATGTTGCCCATCAAGCGCATTGATATGGATATGGTAATGGACGGGTTCCATTTCACCGAGCACTCGGCAGGGGTTAGCGACCTTCAAGTCCTCGCGCTTTACACCGTGCTAGGAAGCGTAACGAAGGGACACCGGCTGATCATCAATTTGGGAATGAGTTTCCCGACGGGTTCTATCGACGAGAAGAATACGATCTTGGGCGAGACGTTTAAGCTCGAATACCCGATGCAGCTCGGATCGGGCACTTATGATTTTCGGCCGGGATTAACTTACTTGGGAGAATCTAAGAAATGGGCTTGGGGCGCTGAAACGCGAACGGCTCTACGCTTTGGGCGCAACGGCAGCGGCTATCGACTTGGCAATGAGTATGAGCTAACCGGCTGGGTTGGCTACGCGGTGACGGACTGGTTTGCACCGTCACTGAGAGTGAATGGCCGGATATGGGGAAACGTCCATGGCGCTGACCCTGACATTGACCCGACGGTTGACGCGGAGGGTGATCCGGATCGCCAGGGTGGCCGGCGTGTCGATTTTCTGATGGGCGTGAACTTCTTTGTGCCGAACGGAATTTTCAAGAGAACGCGAATGAACATTGAGGGCGGCTTTCCGATCTATGAGGACTTAGATGGCCCGCAATTAAGCACTCGCTGGTTAATCTCGGCCGGCTTAACTTATTCTTTCTGAGAACCGATGCGAGACGCCGACCGACACTTACTGCTCGCACGGACATTTGCGGCGCGGAGACTTTTTTCCTTGGCCGCTCTCTTAAGTGTCGCTTGCTTTTACTTTCAAGCCCCGCATCAAGCGTCCGCACAAAGTCTCTCTTCGCGGGAGTACGAGATCAAAGCCGCATACCTGTATAACTTTATCAAGTATGTCGATTGGCCTAGCTACGGCGACACCATCTCCATTGGCGTGTTGGGCTCTGATCCGTTTGGGCCAGCACTGGCTCCGCTTAACGGCAAGACAGTCAAAGGCCGGCGACTCGTCATCAAGCACCTCGACTCAGTGCGCGACGCGCAACAGTGTCAGATCATCTTCGTCAGTTCCTCGGAGAGACAGCGGTTGCAGGAGATATTTGAAAGCTTGCGGTCTGCGCGTGTTCTAACCGTTGGCGAAACACAAGGATTTGCGGACGGAGGCGGCATCATCAATTTTATTGAGGAGAATAACAAAGTTCGATTTGAAATTAACGCGGAGGCGGCGCGCCGCACCGGACTTAATATTAGCTCAGAATTGCTCAAACTGGCGAGATTGGTAAAATCATAGCTCGGTGGGCGGGAAGTATGCGGGCCTTCCGACAAACCACGATCAAGCGCAAGCTCATCGCGCTGATCATGCTGACAAGCAGCGTGGCGCTGTTGGTGGCATTCGCATTTATGATCGGCAGCGATTACCTCTCGTTTCGGTCGGGGATGGTGCGCGATCTTCGCACGTTGGCCGCTGTAGTTGGCACCAATGGCAGCTCGGCGTTGGATTTTGACGACGAGGAATTTGCTACCAAGACTCTGGCGGCGTTGGCTGCGACGCCGAATATCACGACTGCGGCGATTTATACCAAAGATGGAAGGGTTCTCGCCGATTACCTTCGTGACAACCAATCCGAATCGCCTCCGCCCCAGCCTGGTCCGGAAAGATACCGGTTCAAACGCGGGTATCTCACATTGTTTCACCCGATTCTGCGAGGCGAAGAGCGCATTGGTAGCATTTACTTACAATCTACCTTGCACGAGATGAACGTGCGTTTGATGCGTTATGGTCTAATTGGTGGTGCAATTGTTCTCGGTGCATCTTTGATCGCTTTTCTTTTCTCATCGCGCCTCCAGCGTGTCATATCGCAGCCGGTTCTCTCCCTTGCCCACACGGCGAAAGTTG
>QHRO01000127.1 GCA_003220155.1 Verrucomicrobiota bacterium | reverse complement strand
ATGAAGCAGAGCCAGCCCCGCGCGTGGCGACAAACCGCTGCGATGGCGCTGTCGCGAAGCGTCCAGCAAATCCTGGAGATAATCGAGCAGCGCTGACGAGGTATGGATCGTCCGCACTTTTGCTTGAATCTCGAGCAATGTTTCCGCGCCAAAAACCGGATTCAATTCCTTGAGCATCTCGCGACGATCCATCCCGAGAAGCATCGCCCGCTCACTCGCGCGGTCCGGCACACCCAGCTCGATCCGCATTAGAAACCGATCTAACTGCGATTCGGGCAACGGAAACGTTCCCACCTGATATTGTGGATTCTGTGTCGCGATGACAAAGAACGGCCGCGGCAATTCGTAGGTGACGCCATCGGCCGAAATTTGATGTTCTTCCATCGCTTCGAGCAATGCGCTTTGCGTCTTGGCGGTGGCGCGGTTCACTTCATCGATCAGCACCACTTGCGAAAAGAGCGGTCCTTGATGAAATACGAAACGTTGTTCGTTCCGATCAAAAATTGAATTACCAAGGATGTCGGCTGGGAGCAGGTCGCTGGTGAACTGGATGCGCTGAAAGACGAGGCCGAGCGAACGGGCGAGCGCCTGGGACAGTGTCGTCTTACCTACTCCCGGGATATCTTCAATTAAGAGGTGACCGCGCGCGAGCAGACAGGCGACCGCCAGCTTTACCGCCTCGGTTTTACCAACGATGACCTCGCAAATCTGGCTGGTGAACGCGGCAATCTGTTTCTTTGTATCGAAACGAATTTCCGGGTCGCGTTCATTCGCGAGCAAGGTGGAATGCATAGGACGCCCGATAAATGATCGTTGGTGCAGCAAGTCCTGTGCGGCTTTTTCGTCCATTTCCCGGGAATATAAGTGGATTCGGATAGAACCAAATCATCCTCCCTGTTCTAGGGGACGGCGCCAAGTCGTGGCACAAGCTTCAAGTGATTCAAGCCTGTTGCGAATCAGCGGGCAAGATGCCCGCTGGCCCCACAGCCAAGATGGCTGTGCTACAAACGGAGCCCGCTTTTCAGGCCAAGACCTGACGAAAGGCGGACAGGAATGCTTCCATCTCGCTCTTTTTGCCGATAGTCAGGCGCATGTGATTTGGCAATGCCGGAAATAACCTGCCTACCTGCACATTCCGTTCTTTTAATGCTTTGATCAGCGGCAGGACCGGGCGTTTTACATCAATCATGACAAAATTCGCCTGCGAAGGGATGTATTTGAAATCCATCGCGTCGAGCTGAGTAGTCACAAACGACCTGGTTTCCTGATTCAGGCGCCGACCATTTGTAACTTGGTCGGGGTCGTTCAGACTCGCGCCCGCCGCCGCTACTGCCATAATATTGACGCTATCCCAGCTTTGATGAGAGCTCAGTTGCGTAATAGTCTCCGGCTGTGCCACAGCATAACCGCAACGCAATCCCGCCATGCCGTAGATTTTCGAAAAGGTGCGTGCGACAATGAGATTTGGGTGATCCTTGATCAAAGGAATGACGCTTTCGTAGTCGGGACTATCGGCGTAATGGAAGTAAGCTTCGTCCACCAGAATCATCGTTTGCGGCGAGGTTTTGGAGATGAAATCGGCTAGTTCGTTCTTCGGCGTGATGCTGGCGGTTGGATTGTTCGGATTACAGATGTAAACAAGACCGGTATTTGCAACTGTACTCATCTGGGCAAGATCGTGCGCGAAGGTATTGGTAAGAGGAACCTTAACGACTTCCGCTCCATTGACAGTGGCATGGTGCAGGATGGCCTCGAAAGTTGGATCGCCCGCGACTAATTTACCGCGCTGCGCTCCCGTAAAAGTTTCTGCGCACAGCGTCAGAATCTCACCCGATCCATCTCCTAATAGGATTTGGTTCGGGTTAACACCGTTTAGTTTTGCCAGGCTTTCACTCAAGAGGCCGGCCGGTTCGTCCGGATAGCGACAAGCCAGGTTGAACGCGTCCGTCATCGCTTTGAGGGCGTGTGGGGAAGGCCCATAAGGATTTTCGTTCGAGCTCAGACGCACAATTCTCGTTAGCGGCGGCGCGGGTGGATGTTTCACCTGCGGGACCGTTTTTGCCAAAGAAAGCGCGGGCTTAACCACAGCGCAGGCCGCTCCCGCGCTCAACAGCTGCGCAAATTTACGTCGAGAAATCGAGATGCTATTCATTTTAAATCTCCATTTGGTGGTGATACGGCGATCCTCGGCAAATTGCGAGACGGAAAATTGCCTTCTGTAGAGGCAGCCGTGTCGGCTGCACGTTTTGAGAATGTCCGCGACGGCCTCGGCGGACAAGGAGCGGCGCTCTCCAGATCGCCGTTTTAAGCAATCGGCGGCGAAGACGCCGCCATCACTCAATGCGTGTCCTCTGCCTCGGTAGAATCTACCGTTTGAGGAGGCGTCGCATCTACGATTACCGGCGGTGGCTCTTTTTGCTTTCTGGGTTGCATCGCCGCGGTAAGGGCTGCGTCGAGCATCGGCAGAGCGATCGGTTTGGCGAGGATGGCGGTTGCACCCGATGCCTCGGGCTCAACCGGCGCACTCCAGCCAGAAATTAAAATTACGCGCGCTTTGGGGTCCTTCGCCAGGATGTATCGGCAGGCGGTGATGCCATTTAGTTTTGGCATCCGATAATCCATCAGCACCACGTCCGGACGGTGCCGATCGTATGCCTGAATGGCTTCCATGCCCGTGCTCACGACTTCGACGACTTGGTGGTGACAAAGGCCGACCATTTCCGCCAGGGATGTCCCCACGCTCTTTTGATCGTCGGCGATCAAGACACGCATATGCTTCTGCGGAGAAGTTTTCATGCCAGCGGTGGAAAATAACAATAAATTCTGGAATTTGGCTCGGAAAATTGAAGGGCCTCTCACAAATACCCAAGGCACTTGCACTTTTGGACCCTCACCGAGCGTATCGCTTCCTCCTCTCCTTTGGGGAGAGGATTGAGGTGGAGGCCGTTCGCTCGTGGATAAGCTCTCATGGCGCGACCCAGGGCATCGATTTGTCCTGAACCCTTTCT
>QHRO01000126.1 GCA_003220155.1 Verrucomicrobiota bacterium | reverse complement strand
AAGCCGACGCCGATGCTACCCAAACCGACTCCGATGCTACGGCAGACCCCCTTAGCTGTGTCATTCCGGTGCTTACGCCAGCAACTGCCTGGCTGTACACGGAAATCCTGACGCCAGCAAGATATCCAACCGTAAAGGCGCACCGTCTGGCAGATGATCAAGTTTTCAACAATGCCTGATGGCTTTTGATCGGGGGCCTGTGGAAGCCCAGAGTGCGGATTTTGTCCGGCAAATAACAGGAAGCGCTTATTAATTAATCCTTCCAGTGATCAGAATCTTCCTGTGCAATTTCGCGAGGCGTCGTCGCAGACGAAATGCTTCATCCATGTACATTATGACATCGTGTGTGGGGTGTACACGCCCAACTCCCGGCGACGGATGGATGCTGGTAACCCTGCATTTGCCCGGCTCCGCAATCTTATTGGCAAAGTGAACCTGCTGAGCTCCTTTCAAATGAGCAAAGAAATCCTTGCGTCGGGTAGACGAAAGAATCTTTAGGCGCAGTCCGCTCTCCGTTCGACCGATCAACGGATCCATCTGTATTGGCTAGTATGCATTTCGTGTGCCGGGTGTGGATAAGGCCAAATTATCGAATTCGAGAATAAGATAGGATGACATAGAATCTTACCCCCGTGCACGACCCGATAACCAGTATCCATCGCCTGGAGCAATTTTAGGAGCACGAGCGCGTCTCACCGCCCTAGCTGACGGTCGGCCGTGCCGGTTATTTCCACGGACCTGGCCAATTTCGCCAGTCGTGCATGCCAACGATCGCAAAGAGCGGGATGGCGACTCTCATAACTGCAACTTCCGCAAGCCCCCCGGCTTTTTCTAGTTCCCAAACCGGGCAGCGACTTTTGAGGCGTCCGCCGCCAGGAAGCGCACCGACGTCGGCCGCCAAAGCTTTGCCTGCCGAAAGGCGGGGCCGCTTCTGACCACAAGCCAACGCCATTCTGGCGCTGGTGCCGACAGCGAAGCCAGGGTCTATCTCGATTTGGGCTGAGCGAGCGCAGCGCCTAGAATTTCAATTGGCCCGTAAAAGTCCCAGTGTTCAAGTTCTTAACGTCTTCGAACCACGCCGCAATCTTAAAACTGCTGATGCGCCCAGTGCCATCGAGCGCTTCGTCGTAGCGAATCTGCGTCGTTCCGTTTAGAAAAGCTGATTTCCCTGTAAAGCTTCCTACAAATTCGCCGCTGCTGCCACCTCCAGCGAGCTTCAAGTCCGCGCCTGGAGCGTAGACTGTTCCATAAAAGTCCGAGTTTCCGGCTAGAGTAAAGGTCTGAGTCGTTCCATCCGGTGGGCTGATTCCATAGATTTCCAAGCTCTTTGCCGTGTTGTTGTAATTAACCAATCCATTGCCAGAGAAGTTCAAATCCCCTGCCACATAGATTTTAACGTTGACTCCATTTACGATAACAACCGAGCCATCGGTTGAGCCCGACCCTCTTGTAGTAAAATCTCCAGTTACATAGAGTTCGATGTAATTTTTGGTCCGATCGGGACTACCCTTCGTGGTGCCGAAATCAAACGTCACCTGCTTTCCACCTGAAAGTCTTATATTGCCAATATTTGCGACAGTACCGACCTGGTAACGAGCAGGACTTGTAGCGGTGCCTCCGGTGTAAGTCTTGGAATTATTAACCGATCCGCTTACAGTTGCGCTACTCCACTGCGGTGCATAAATGGGCTCAAGTGGTTCGTAATAATCATTGATAATCTCACCTTTAACGTTGGATATGTTTGTAACAGTAGCCCCATTTCCATCAGTGGCACCGCCATTAGTAAGGACGTCGCCGTAAACACTCGCGTTACCGATATTGGCGAATGGCGAATTGGTAGCGATATTCGCTGACAGAGGGACGTTGAAATTTGGAGCATCAAACTGTCCAATGTTAGTCAGAAGATGTCCGTTGGAATCTCGAGCGTCTGGGAGACCGTTGACGGAACGAGTGGGATCGGTGGAGTTAAATGAATCAACAAAGATGTTATGGTTGTTTAAATTGATGGGTTGATCCGTTTTCAGTGGGCCCTGTGTGGTGTAAACTGGTTTAAGCCATGCCTCGATCCTGCGGGTCGCTGTTCGGGTGGCAGGTTGCAGATTTAGTTTCCGCAATACAGCATCCGCGCTATCCATGCTGAGAGATTTACCTCCCGGAAGCACCACCGTTCCGGTTGAGACGATGCAGTAGTATGGCTTGTCGAAACCGTTTATCGTTTTTTTGTTGAGAGTCATGTCGTACTGATAAGTACTACTTGAGGAACCTTCGCCTCCATGATTTAAAGACGCCGATGGACTGGACCATGTCGGGGATGGGCTGGGCCAAGTCGTTATGGGAACGGCGCCGGCCAAAGGTAGTGAGTTTTGGGCCAAACCCTGCTCCAATTGGGCGATTCCCTGATGAAGGCCGGCCTCGGCCGCAGCCAACGCTTCCTGCCAGGCCGACGCCTGGCTGACCGTCATACGGCGATTATTCACATTCACAACAAGAGAGCTCGCCAGTAATGCCAGGATCGTAATAGTGATGATCACTGCAACGAGGGCGGACGCTGTGCACGATTGGCTATTGCTTCGTATTTTCATAATAGTTAACTGGAACGCTATCTGGCCAGACGTGGTCAGAAATACTTTGTCACTTAAAAGTTGCCTCTCTTAGAAATACCGTATCGTTCAAAACTGATTTATTTTCGGGGTGAAGAGAATCGGGACTCGCCTCAATTCTGACTACGACGGCGGTATCCGAAGAGCTAATCAGTTGCATATCCTCGTTCGTGAATGTCACCTTTAAAATATTATCTGGGTCAGAGAGACTTGCACTGGAGTAGTTCGTAAAGCTGCCAACCTCGCGACTAGCGGTGTTGTCGGCCGCGGGTAATGGTGGAGATAAGGCTAGTGTCGAAGTCGCTGCCGCAGTGTAGGGCCAATCAATCTGGCGAACAATCGTTCGCTTGGTTCCACTCGCGCCGTATCTATAAGTCACGGCTATTGCCACTTGCTGTCCGCTGCTATCCCTATATTGCATACTTCCGGTGGTGGCATAGACTCCTGGCTCGACCCGGAGAGCGGAGCGAGCGGGATCACCTGCAAGCGGTCCGGTTGTCTCGTAAGCCGGAGAAGGACTTGGATTCGATTGGTATCGCATGGGAATGGTCAAGGTCAGTGGAAGCGTGTTCGTGAGACCGTCCGCACTTATCGTGAATGATTTGGCGGTCGCATTGCGGAGATCTACTGCCAGAGAATCGAGCACGCGCAGCTGATTGGTTCGCGCGTCGGCCCAAGAAGTGGTTGAGGCAAAACCACGTTGCAACGCGACGGATGAACCGTAACACACAGAGAGAACAATTCCGAGAATGGCCAAAGCAATCATTATCTCCGGCAGCGTCATCGGGTTTTGGTCCCCGATTTACTGATCAGGGTTGATAATTGACGCTGATGGGTTGTCGCCGAGGTAACCCACTCGGTCGTAACTTCCACCCGGATCAATTTTTCACCGAGGATGCTGCTCGGAGCAGAGGGACTGATGGCGGGTGTTCCTGTGTCGATCTTGGTCACCGAAAAGAATGGAGTGGAGCCCGGCGTCGGACTTGGAGATGGAGTCGGTGCTGGAAGGGGCGAAGTCTGCGGAACAGCAGCGGGATAAATGCTTATGACTTCTCTGGAAATCGTCGAAGCATTATCTGAGGAAGTGGGCGTATTTAGCAGTGTCGCGATGTTGGATGGGGTGGTGGTGTTATACCAGTTGAGATTTCTTATCTGATCGATTCGCGCGATGCTATTTTGCTCCGCGATCGCGGCAGTATCGCCACCTTTTGCCTCTTTTACGGTAGTTCCGTAAAGAGCATATAAACTCGCCAGTGCGAAAACGAGCAATGCGCCCGCCACGGCAACCTCCACCAGCGTGGTTCCTCGTTCGTCCTGCGCGGGCATTTTTCCGCGCCTTTTCAGAGGGTTGGAGTCGCTCGTCAGAGCGCCAGTCTTTTCGTCAATGTTTGAATCGATTCCCATGAATATCCTCTGGCCATAGGCCATAGTTATGGAAATTCTGGATATAGCAACACTGGTGCCATTTGAGAGAACTCCTTGGGTCCAAACGACCCCGCCGCTCCCTTAGCGCAGCCGAGGAGATTGTTCAGCGCTTTGAGTCGAGGCATCACCTGTCCGTAATAGCCAGCAATGGAATGAGCCACAAAGACAAGATTAACATGGTCCAGTCCTAATAGCTATAATTACTATGTTTATTCCAATGGGCGATCATGCCTCGGTTGTCCACCGATGTCGCCGAGAGGATTCTACTGAGGCCAATCTCGCCGGGCCGTGGCCGATCCTTTCGATTTCCGCATCGGCGACGGGCCGCGTACTCGGACACATTCTGAACACCGAGCTTACAAATCGTTTGACAAGGGCGCGCTTGCTTCCCACATTCACCATTTCTTTTTCGTCGCGATGCTCGGCTCTCGTCTTTTCCCTGGTCCCATTTCGTCCTGCTCGCCGACGATTCTCCAATTCCCGGCGGAGCCTACCCGCGCCGTCCACACCTTGCGCATTATGACGACTCAACTCTTGCAGGAAGCCAGCCAGATAATTCCCAACCCGCAATTGCTTATCAACGTTATATCCAAGCGCGTGCGTCAGCTCGGTCTTGGGCACCGGCCAATGGTCGAGACTGGCCCGAGGGCTTCGCTCACCGACATTGCTCTTAAGGAAATCATTGCCGGCAAACTCACCTTTGAAGAGCAGAGCGCGTCGACCGACGGCGCCTGATTTTTGGCTAACATCGCTCGGTTAATGACTGCCGAGACGATTCTCAACCGCAAAGCGCTGCGCGATTTTCATATTCTCGAGCGCTACGAAGCCGGGCTCGAACTCAAAGGCAGCGAGGTCAAATCAATCCGGGCCGGCAAAGCCAACATCAACGACGCCTTCGCACGCATCGAAAATGGTGAAGCCTTCCTCTATAATGCCGACATCCAGCCCTACGAGCGCGCCAGTCACGAAATTCCGTCAGCCAAACGAGTGCGCAAACTCTTGCTCCACCGCGCCGAAATCGACAAGCTTTATGGCGAAACCCAGGTGGGCGGACGCGCCCTCGTCCTTCTCAATCTGCATTGGAAAAACGGCAAACTGAAAGCTGAGATCGCCGTTGCGCAGGGAAAAGTGGCGCGCGATAAACGCGCCGATTTGAAAAAGCGAGCGACCGATCGCGAAACCGCGCGCGAAGTCGCGCGCTTCAATCGCAAGCATGGGTAAGAGGCAGCGCGAACAATCGTCATCCCGAGCCGCGGAGACGGCGAGGGAACTCACTAGCGCAAAATGGATCATCCATTCTAGCTTGTGTGATCAACGCATATCGGCGAGGTCTCTCGCTTGCGCTCGGGATGACTGAAATTTGGCAAGCGAAAGAACCAAGCGGCGCTCCAACGCGGCCCGGATGAATGCTCAGCGACTCTTTATCGCCATCGATTTACCGGACGAAATCGCAGAATCTCTTGCGGCGCTCGATCCGCACTATCGCGGCCTGATTTTTTCGGCGCCATCGCAGATCCACCTCACTCTGGCCTTTTTCGCCGCGGTCGATCCGACGACCGCCAATTTGCTCAAGGAAAAACTCGCGGCGATCTCTTTTCGCGCATTTTTTCTTCCCGCGATCGGACTCGGCGCATTTTCAAAAAATCGCATGTCGCGCATCCTCTGGCTCGGCGTTGGCCACGGCCATCCGCATCTTTTTCAATTGCACAAGCGGGTGA
>QHRO01000022.1 GCA_003220155.1 Verrucomicrobiota bacterium | reverse complement strand
GAAAATCTTATTTTCATCTTATGCTTACGCACCCGATATCGGCGGAATCGAAACCGCTTCGGCGCTGCTGGCGCGCGAGTTCGTCGCCGCAGGCCATGAAGTCATTTTAGTCACAGAAAGTTCCGCCCGGGCTTCGAACTCTGATCCATTCGAAGTTGTGCGTAATCCGACATTCGTGCGGTTGTGGAGACTCCTTCGTTGGTGTGACGTGGTTTTTCAAAACAACATCAGCTTGCGCCATCTCATTCCGGCACTGCTTTTGGGCCGGCCGGTCTTGGTTATGCATCAAACCTGGATCAGAAATGTCGCCGGTAAAGATGCTTGGAACGATCAAATCAAACGGGCGCTCCTGCCGCGGGTGAAAAATGCAGCGGTTAGTCAGGCGCTGTCCAACGACATCGAAGTGGCCACGGAAGTGATCGGCAATCCCTATGACGACCGCATCTTCAAAAATAATCCGAACGCACTGCGCGAGCGTGAACTACTCTATGTCGGTCGTCTTGTTTCCGACAAAGGTGTCGACGTGCTGTTGCGCGCGCTCAGAATTTTAAAACAACAAGACATTTCTGCGTACCTAACGATTATTGGACGTGGTCCGGAAGAAACTAATGTTCGGGTGATGGTCCGCAAACTAGGTTTGGATCAGGCAGTAACATTTGCGGGGGAAAAGACTGGCGAAGAGTTGGCGGAGATAATGAATCATCATCAAATCCTTGTCATTCCATCTCGTTGGCCTGAGCCCTTCGGGATTGTCGCGCTGGAAGGGATAGCATGTGGTTGCAGTGCCGTCGGCTCAGAACAGGGAGGCCTCACCGAAGCGATCGGGAAATGCGGAATGACGTTTGAAAACGGGGATAGCCAGGACTTGGCCGACCGCTTACAGACGTTGCTGACCGACTCCGAGCTGCGCGAAAAATTTCGAGCGGCGGCGCCGGAGCATCTGGAACGATTTCGAGCGCAGGCTGTGGCGCAACGATGTCTCACCCTCCTGCGCGAAGTCAGCGGCATGATCATTCTCTCCCATCCAACTGGGAACGAGAACGTGCGACACGCCGCCCTCGCTTTCGCGGAATCTAATTTACTCAAACAATTTTTCACCACCATCAACTGGAGTTCGAATTCGGCTATTAATCGAATCGTCCCGCCAGCTCTGCGCGAAACTCTTCGGCGCCGTTCCTTTCCGAAACTAGTCCGGCGCCGCGCTCGATCGATGCCGGTGCGTGAAGCGGTGCGACTAATTTTGGGCGCAATACATTTACGCATGTGTTCGCAACTTAACTTTTTGAGCATCGACGCGATTTCCGCCACCCTCGACCGCGCGGTGGCAGCAGGGATCGAAAAAAGCGATGGCTGCAAACTTGCCTATGGCTACGAAGATTGTGCGGTTGCGACTTTCACTGCTGCCGAACGATGCGGCATTCCTCGCATTTATGATCTGCCGATCGGTTACTGGCGGGTTGGCCAGCGGATCTTTCTTGAGGAATGTGAACGCGAACCGGAATGGGCGCCGACGTTGACGGGTACGCGAGACAGTTACGACAAGCTCGCGCGCAAGGATGAAGAATTGCGTCTGGCCACCCGAGTCGTGGTGGCGAGCACTTTTACCAAATCCACGCTCAGTGACGCGCCATACCAACGGCCGGTTAGCGTGATTCCATATGGCGCGCCGTCTTCGGCGGCGAACGCGATTCCGAATAGCAGCGATAAGTTGAAAATTTTGTTCACGGGCTCACTCAGTCAACGCAAAGGTCTCTCCTACGCCTTGCACGCGGTTGAATTATTCGGCGACAAAAATTGTGAGCTGACCCTGCTGGGCCGCAAAGCGGCCGAAGGTTGTCGACCACTGGACCAAGCGGTTCGCGCTCATCGCTGGTTGCCGAGCGTGAGTCATGACCGCGTCCTTCTGGAAATGCGTCGGCACGATGTCTTGCTTTTGCCATCGCTCTTCGAGGGATTCGGGCTTGCCATCACCGAAGCGATGTCGCAGGGGACACCGGTTATTACTACCGCGCATACCGCCGGTCCGGACATAATTGATGATGGCGTAGATGGATTTATTGTTCCCATTCGTTCTGCGGAGGCGATTGCGGAGAAGCTGGAGGTGCTGGCGCGGGATCACGAGCGTTTGCGCGCGATGAAAATTGCCGCGCGGAAAAAGGCGCAAATGCATTCCTGGGAAAATTATCGGCACGCTCTCGTTACCATGGCGCGAGAAGTGATGAACACGTAGGCGGGCAATGTCCAACTCTGCCACTATTTCGCAGCCGACGCCCGTCGCCGATTACTCTGCCATGCTTCAGAACATTCGTCGGCTCATCTACCTCTACCTCTTCCTCCTCATTATCGAGGGCGCTTTGCGCAAATGGATCGTTCCGCAATTTTCCAATCCGTTGCTGCTGGTGCGCGATCCCGTAGTTTTGGTGATCTATTTGCTGGCCTGGCGCGCCCACATTTTTCCGCGCAACGCCTTCATCTCTTCACTCGCCACCATCGGCATTCTTTCCTGGATCGTTTCCATCTTCGTCCTCGACCCTTATGTGCCGATGTCGCGCATCCTGCTCGTTACGGCTTACGGGTTTCGCTCAAACTTTCTGCATCTTCCTCTCATTTTTATTTTCGCGAGCGTGTTCGACGCCGACGACGTCAGGAGAATCGGCTGGTGGATTTTGCTCGGCATGATTCCGATGAGCCTGTTAATGGCGCTGCAGTTCCATTCCGCACCCGAGTCTTTCATCAATCGCACCGTCGGTCTGGGCGAAGGTGAACAGATCACTGCCGGTGGCGGCAAAATCCGACCGCCTGGGACTTTTTCATTCATTTCCGGGCCGATCCATTGTCTCACCGGTGCGGCCGCTTTCGTGCTCTACGGCGCTCTTCGTCGGGCGACTTATCGCAACTGGTTGCTTCTCGGCGCCGGTTGCGGCGTTCTCCTGGCAATTGTCGTTTCGGGGAGTCGTTCGCTGGTGATGTCGGTTCTCCTCGTTGTGCTTTCGCTTGCGATCGTGCTGCTGATTCGCCCTGATGCCGTGAATCGTTTCGGCAAAAGTTTGGTTTTACTGGTGCTTGCGCTGCTGATCGTCACTCGCCTTCCCATTGTGCACGAAGGTCTTAATATTTTGTCAAGCCGGTTTACCGAATCAGCGGAAGCGGCGGAAACGACTATCACCGGCGGTTTAATCCAGCGCACCCTCAGCGGGTTTACCGAAGGGCTTGGACACCTGGGCCACGCGCCGATCTTCGGTTTCGGCCTGGGGGTTGGTACTAGCGGAGGCGCTGCTTTCCTGATGGGCCAATCCACTTTTTTGCTTTCGGAAAATGAATGGACCCGCATCATTTTTGAAAGCGGTCCGATCTTTGGACTGGCTTTCTTACTTTGGCGGGCCGCGCTGACCGCATATCTCGGTTTCGTTAGTTTGCGCGCTCTTACTCGCGCCGAAATCCTTCCGCTCTTACTTTTCAGTGCCGGCTTTCTCATCATCCTCAATGGCCAGCTCGGTCAGCCGACAAGTCTCGGTTTCGCCGTCGTTCTCAACGGCCTCTGTCTCGCTTCCACGCGACCCGGCAAAATTGCGCCAGTTCCGATTGCGCCGCCCCTCTCGCGATTGGTTCGCGGCCGATCGGCCTACGCTGACCGTCTCCACGGCGCCGACGCCTCTCACCGCAATGGTTCTGCTGATCGGTAATTTCCAGCCGGATCACCAGCAAAGCATGCAGCGCTTCAGCGAAATGATGTTGCGCGAACTGCTCGAGCTTGGAATTGCGGCAGAAATGACGCGTCCCGAAGCTCATTTCGCACGTCTTGTTCCGGCCCAATTCGTCTTCCTCAGAAAATGGGCAGGCTACATCGACAAATTCATTATTTTTCCGCGGCGATTGCGAAGACTTCATGGCGTCGAGCTCATTCACATTTGTGACCATTCCAACGCGGTCTATGCGAAACATTTTCCAAACGTTCCTGTTGTCGTCACCTGTCACGATCTCCTCGCCGTCCGTGGAGCCCTCGGCGAAGAAACAGATTGTCCGGCTTCCTGGACGGGCAAAATCTTGCAGCGATGGATTCTGGCCGCGCTGCGCGGCGTGAGCGCGGTTGTCTGTGTCTCACGCGCCACCGAGGCGGACGCACTTCGCCTCCTCGGGACGTCGGAAAACGTGCCGCGTATCACCGTGATTGAAAACGGCTTGAACTACAAGTACCGGCCGTTGCCGGAGGAACAGGTGAAAGCGCGGTTGGGAAAACTGTCGCAATTAAAGCTCGATCGCCCGTTTGTCCTTCATGTTGGCTCGCACTTGCGACGAAAAAATCGCGCGGGTGTGGTGCGGATATTCGCCAGAACAAAAGGTCACTGGAATGCACAGCTGGTTTTTGCCGGCGATCGGTTATATAACGATTTATGGACACAGGCGCGCGCCCTCGGCATAGCTGATCGGATTGTCGAGATTGTGTCGGCGGACAGTGAATTACTGGAAGCGCTTTATAACCAGGCGCATGCACTTCTCTTTCCGTCGCGTTTTGAAGGATTTGGCTGGCCAATCGCAGAAGCGCAAGCCTGTGGCTGTCCTGTGCTTTGTCATGATGCGGCACCGATGTCGGACGTCGCTGGTGGCGCAGCCTTGCTGCGTGATACCGGCGATGAAGATGGATTCGCGGAAGATTTGTTGCGGTTGCGCGATCCGGCGACGCGCGAAAAATATCGTGAGCTCGGTTTGCAGAATGCCACGCGCTTCAGTGCAAAAACAATGGCGGAACAATATCTCGCGCTTTATCGCGGCCTGGGAATGGCTACATGAAGAATTTTTTCCAGCTCATTTCGCTGCTGTTGCCGTGGCAAATGCGGCGCGCGTTTCTGGAGCAGCAATTTGGTTTTCAGATTCATCCCACTGCTCACATTGGTCTGGCCTGGGTTTTGCCTTCGCGTTTGATCATGGAAGAGAACACCAGCATTGGTCATTTCACGGTGGCAAAGAATCTCAACCTGCTGCATTTGAAAGCCCACGCGACGATCGGCCGCGGGAATTGGATTACCGGCTTTCCGCCGGGCGATTCGCGTCATTTCGCCAGCGAGACCGAACGCCGGCCCGAGTTAGTCATGGGCGAACATTCCGCCATCACTCATCGCCATCTCTTCGATTGTACCAATGCCATCACCATCGGCCGCTTCACCACCGTTGCCGGATTTCAATCCCAATTCATTTCTCACACCATCGACATCGCGCAGAATCGCCAGGTCTCGCATCCGATTAGCGTGGGCGATTATTGTTTTGTCGGCAGCAACAGCGTGCTCCTGGGGGGTTCGGCCTTGCCCGATTATTGCGTGCTCGGCGCCAAATCGCTCCTGAACAAGACATACACCCAGACGCATCGTCTTTACGGTGGCGTGCCCGCACGCGAACTCAGCGTTCTATCGCCCGATTGCGGCTATTTCAATCGCCGCCAGGGTTTCGTCGTCTAACTTGAGAGTTCTGCAAACAGTGCAGACGCTGAATCCCGAAACGGGCGGCGTAGCCCGTGCCGTCATTTCGTTGAGCAAAGGACTGCAAAAGCACGGCGTGCAGATCGAGATCGTCGCCTTGGATAAACCGGACTCGCCCTGGCTGCGTGATCAGTCTCTTACCGTGCACGCTCTCGGCCCAGGCCTGACCAGGTATCGTTACTCGCGTGCCTTGCCGAAGTGGCTCAAAGAACACCGCGACAAATTCGATTGCGTAATCGTCCATGGCATCTGGCAACACCACAGCTTTGCCGTCTGGTTACGCTTTCACAAAACCGCCGTGCCTTACTTTGTTTTTTCGCATGGCATGCTCGATCCCTGGTTCAAGCGCACCTTTCCTCTCAAACATCTCAAAAAATGGCTCTACTGGCCGTGGACCGATTACCGGGTCTTGCGCGACGCAGCAGCGGTAATTTTTACTTCGGAAGAAGAACGGTCCAGGGCACGCCAATCGTTCTGGCTTTATCGCGCGAAGGAAAAAATTTCCCCGCTTGGGATCGAACAACCGCGCCCGGCCGGACCGGAAGCACAGCATCTTTTTCTCGCGAAATTTCCCGAGATCGAAAAAACGCGCATGCTGCTGTTTCTGGGGCGAATTCACCCGAAAAAGGGATGCGATCTGGCGATCGATGCACTGCCTCGTCACGCTTCCGGCGAACCGGTCTCGCTCGTGATTGCTGGTCCGGACCAGGTCGGTTGGACGCGGCAGTTACGCGAACGTGTCGCGCGTATGGACGTTTCGCCGCACGTTACTTTCGCGGGGATGCTCGAAGGGCCGCTAAAACGAGGAGCATTCGAAAATGCCGACGCATTCATTCTCCCTTCGCATCAGGAGAATTTCGGAATGTCGGTGATCGAGGCGCTTTCCTTTGGGGTACCGGTTTTGATTTCAGATCGGGTGAATATCTGGCGCGAGATCGCAGCCGATCATGCCGGCTACGTTGAGCCCGACGATCTTGCCGGCGCCACGCGGTTAATCGAGCGTTGGCTGTACACCTCGCCGGACGAACAAAATCTGATGCGGGTGAATGCACGGAATTGCTTTCTCCGCCGGTTCGAAATCAACCGCGCTGCCGCTTCGCTGCTTGCGATTTTGCAGGCGCAATGAAAATCACCATCGTGCTCGGCGCGTTTCTGCCGATTCCACCGGTCATGGGCGGCGCGATTGAAAAAAGCTGGTTCGCTCTCGCGCAGGAATTCGTTTCTCGAAACCACGACGTCACAATCATATCCCGTGCACTTCCACAATTCGCCAGGCACGAAATCGTCGATGGCGTCCGCCATATTCGCGTCTGCGGATTCGATACGCCGCGCTCGTTGCTCTGGTTGAAAATTCTTGATCTTTTTTATTCCTGGCGGGTTCGGCGGATTCTGCCGGCAGCGGACATTTTGGTGACGAATACCTTCTGGTCGCCGCTGCTCGCGCGTGATTCGTCGCGCGGAAAAATTTACGTTCACGTCGGCCGTTACCCCAAAGGCCAGATGCGGTTTTATCGAAAAGCGGCGCGGTTGCAGGCACCATCGAGCGCAGTAGCCGAGGCCATCAAAGGCGAAGCGCCGTCGTCAGCGCGCAAAGTCATCGTAATTCCATATCCGCGTCCGCAAATGATTTCCGCGGAAGCGCCGCTGCCATTGGAGGCACGTGCGAAAATCGTCCTCTATGTTGGCCGCGTGCATCGGGAAAAAGGCGTGCATCTTCTCGTAGA
>QHRO01000073.1 GCA_003220155.1 Verrucomicrobiota bacterium | reverse complement strand
GGAACGGGCCATGGCCGCGAATCCGATCGAGAAAGACCGCTTGACTGGTCCTTGGTCGCTCGAGATCCTCGCCCGGGTGGCGGCGCAGATGGGAGAGCCCGACCGCGCCATCGCCGCTTTACAGAAACTACTTTCGATACCGTACGCCGGCTCATTGAGTACAATTATGCCGCTCACTCCGGCGCTGCTCCGGCTCGATCCAATGTTCGATCCGCTTCGGAATGATCCGCGCTTCCAAAAACTAGTCGAGCAACCTCCTTCGCAAAACTCCAAGTAAACGACTGAAACTTTCTCGCTGAGCTGAAGTAGACCCAGTTTCCCGACCGCCTGAATCCACGGTGGACAATCCAAGCCGCATGACGCCTAACGAGAATTAGATTGCGGAGACGTCGTTGCTTCTGCGCGTTTTGGTTCGCGCCTGTATTCAAAAAATCGTCGTTCCGATTTCTGGACCCGGTTTGACTGGTGGTGAGTTTTCATGAATCGGCTTAGAAAATGTGTTCATGAAAACAATTATTTAAATCTGCGCGCGCCGTCACCATCCAATCATTCGGGATTGAAAACAGATGTTTCAAAAACGACTGTTATTGAGAGCGGACGTGTCCCAACCGATTTTGACTAAAACCACTTAAAGGTTTGTCAGGCATTGGACGCCAAATTTTCTTGACATTCGTAAGCTGACTTCGCAAAGATCGGGGCCAATCCGAATCGGCCAAGCCGTTCTGGCGTGGGGTTACAGCGGGTCAGTCGCTGAAATGACTTCCCCCTTCGGTTGACGAAAGGAATCCTATGGATCCCGATTCATCAATTCACCATTAAAAAAGAGAGGATACTAATTATGCGACACAATAAATTGTTTTCTGCGGCAATCGCGCTGGGTATGATTGCCTTCTTCACGATGGGCTCGGTGCCCTCCACGTGGGCTTCCCCGCCAACACCGGTGCCGGTTACCATCACTGCTGTATTTGATTTCTCGACATTTCCCAATGTATCGGGAACCTTTACCACAAGCGGGGCCCTTACAATTTCAGGGGCTTCTTTCATGCACGTTGACCTTAATCCCTTTAATGGTGTGAGAGCTCATTGCGTGGTTACGTTGACAGCATCAAATGGAACGATCATTATTGATCAGCAATGCCAATTTGCCACTTCCCCACCCAAGGGAAGATGGGAGATTGTAAGTGGCACCGGTGCTTATGCGAACCTTAACGGGAACGGGTCACTTACGATGCCGCCTAATACCGAAGCAATGACAGGGTTTATTTACCCTCACTAAAAAGTCGACATTATAGGAGGGCTTGGGGCAGCGCGCATGGGGGAGCCCGACCGCGCCATCGCCGCTTTACAGAAACTCCTGTCGATACCGGGCAATAGCGGACCAGTCTGGGCTAGTTACTCCTCCGCTGCTCCGGGTCGATCCGATGTTCGATCCGCTCCGGAATGATCCGCGCTTCCAAAAACTAGTCGAGGGTGGAGCGCCGAAAGAAGCGAAGTAGAAGACAAAGAACAGAAGTCAGACATCAGAGGGCAGAGATCGGAGATTACTGTTGCCGTCATGGCAACCGTCCGGCGGCTCGTGCTCATTCTCGTGATCGAGATTCCTCAGGCAGCAAACGCCCAACCCCGAAAGTCTTCGGGGCCGTCCATCGGCAGAGGCTCACTTGTCGCGCCGTAGCGTAAGTGAAGGTGAAACGTCGAACATCCAACTCCGAAAGCTTTCGCGAGCAGGCGTCCAATCGAAGAGTCGGAGGACAGCGGGGAGCAAGGAGCAGGGAGCTCGCCACGGCGAGTCCGTCCAGTGGCGGACAGGGAGCGGGGAGATCGGCGGTCGTAGACCGGCGCTACAGTTATTAATGTTCCAGGCTACGGCTTGATGAGCTGATCGGCTGACCTTGCATGGCCTTCAGAAATCGGTCGGAATCCGAAACCCATCCGAGCAAAACTTCAGCCGTCAGAAGGGAGGCTTCATGGTTAGTCCTCGGTAGGTCGGACCCAATCGGTTCGCTCATACAATCCTTCAGCAGGACGCAAAGATAATCTCTGAACATGGCATCGCGGACCGTGGAGTCCACGCAGATGCTCGTGGTGACACCAGCCATGATAAGGTATTTTAGGCCGAGTTTCTTGAGCGTGGTGTCGAGGTCCGTCTGATAGAAGCCGCTGAATCGCGTCTTGTAGATAGTGATATCGCCCGATTGCGGCTTGAGCTCGTTTACAATATCAGTCCCCCAGTTATCCCGGATCAGAATGCGACTCTCTCTCCCGTCCGGTGCGCGAATTGTCTGGCCGACCCCGAATTTCAGATGGCGCGTCCGGTTCACCGAGTCCGGCGCGCCGAGGTCCGACAAGTCCGGCTGATACGCCATTCTGAGATAAATGATTTTCATGCCCGTCGCGCGAGCCGCCGCCAGCACTTTGGCGGTGGGTGCGATCGCCTTCTGCGCGCCTGAAATGTCGGCGCCGGCGCGATTGAACATGCCTCCTTTGGAGACGAAATCGTTCTCCATATCCACCACGATAACGGCAGTGTTCTTTGGATTGATTGCGATCGGTTCCGGTTTCGCGTCGACGGTGACAACGCCGCTCGTTGCAGCAGATGAGCCCGCTTGCAGTCCACCGATAGACCCAAGCATGAGTGACGTGCTCAGGATCGCTTTCGCTATCGGATTGTTCATGGTGGTTTTATTATCGGTTATTGATCATCCAGATACAAGGAGGACTGAGGTCTAACGAGACGCAGCTGCGCCACCGCCGGCGGCGGCGAGCGTGGCAAACACCGGGAGCTGTTTCATAAAATCAAAGCAACTTATCACACCGGCCAGCGGGTTGGCTCCAGTGTAGGCGGCGGAGCTAGCTCATTCGAACCAGTAGCCATCCGGAGCGGCGACGTAAGCTTTCTTTTGTTCGTACAGCTTCGCCTTGCTTTTTTGCCGATAGATGTTCATCCACGCAGCGATCTGCAGTCGGTTCCGTTGCTTGCAAGCGTCCGCAATCGCCTTTGCTCTCTCCGGGTTTCGAGCCTGCCAGCGACGCATATGCTCAGCGTTTCTCGCTCGTTTCTCTTTGAGAGTCATTGGCTAACGCGCCCCATTGCCGCTGCTTTCGCGAAAGAGAACCTTATAATCGGCGTTGGAATTAAACGGCGGATCGAGATAGACGAGATCGACGCTGGCATCTTGAATTCTTTCGTGTTCCGCAGCCAGCCAAGATTATCGCCGAATAGAGGCGGTTTGCCATCTAGTCGATTCTGCGTAACGAATCGCAATCGGTCAACGAGCAGCGTCAGGTAATGCGTTGCGAGCGGCGCGCACAGTTACAGCAGCGTCGCTTCCAATTCCAGAAAAGCGCTGAGCAACTCGTCGGAGTGGATGATGTAACGGCGACCGGCACGGTGTGCGTCGACAATCCAGCGCCACCCGTTTGCAGTGACAGCGCTGCAATAACCCCACGACCAGCCTGCGGCGCTGAGCTTGTCAGCGATAATCTCCCAATATCTAACGGCGGGCATACCGTTCGGTTAGCTATTTCCGTGCAACCGAACGAAATAGAAAACGCGCCTCCATTCCGCCTCCCACGAAAACGGAGAGGCGCGTTTAAGTGGACGAAATTACCCCTTTAATCTTCGTCCAGCACCAGTCGGTCGACCATCATGTCGTCGCCCTCACCGACGTAGTGCACATGTACAGGCACACCAACTCGCACGCGGGTGCGCACAGTGTCCTCGTCAAGTTCTCTGCCGCTTTTGGTCACGTAAACGACCTTTTTCCCAAAACGGTAATGCCGCGGACCGGCTGTTTCTTTGAGCACAATGCTGCTGCCAGGCGTGTACTCGGTAATGGTTCCGTTGCTCTCAGTGGTGGTGGTGGTGGTCGTAGTTTGCGACACTTGCGCCCACGCCAACGGCGCCGCCAACCCTAGTGCGACGCATAGTATAATCCTTTTCATATTTCCTTCTTTTTACTGTCGTTATTGTAATTTAAGTTCGCTTTCCGCTGGCCCGGTGGACGTAGTTACAGCGCAGTAGGCTCAGCACAAGGGAGATACTGGAAGGCGGTTCCCGTGAGGGGGCAGCTTCCCCGCACAATATTGGCTAACGGGGAAAACGGAGCGAGGATTGGGCTTGCCCGAGTGCGCAGGTAAAGGTAGAAATCGTCACATGGGCCTAATCATTCTTATTGTGGTCATTCTTTTGTTAGTGGGAGCGTTCCCGACGGGCGGGTATGGATATGGCTATCGCTCGCACGGCGTCCTCGGAACGGTCCTTATCATTGTGTTGATTCTATATTTGATCGGTCGCTTGTAGAGCGCCTCAGAGCAGGTTCGCTTCTAACTCTAAGAAGGCGTCGAGCAGTTCGTCGGAGTGGATGATGTAACGGCGGCCGGCACGATGTGCGTCCACGATCCAGCGCCAACCGGCAGGTGTGACGGCGCTGCAATAGCCCCACGACCAGCCTGCGGCGCTGAGCTTATCAGCGATAATCTCCCAATATCTAACGGGAGGCATAACGTTCGATCAGCTATTTTCATGCAACTGAGCGCAACGAATCTGCGGCGAGCGAGCTTTATCTCGTTAGGCTTGGTGCACACGTACTCAAATGAACGATCCAGCGTTCGCACAATCTAGAAGCGAATCGGCTGATTGGCGGCGGGCCGAATTCGGCTGAAGCCCATCGACAATTTTCACAAACCGCGCATCGCCGCGCAGCCCGGCCCAGGCAGGGTTGAACTTGAGCTGGCCGTAATCGGAACCGCCTGGCGTCTTGGCAAAATAGACTAATCGTTCGATCGCCTGATTGTTTTCAGCCCAGCTAGGCGTAAGCCATGGCCACACGGGTTAACGCTACGAGACCACCGTGGGCAGTAGCCAAGCGCCGTTCAATGCGATCGGGCTTGGGGGCAATCGCAGGAAGCTACTCTAGGCTGCGGCTTGAGCCGATGACCGGCTGAGCAATTGCTGATAAATCCGGACGTAATCCTGGGCCATATGACGATCGGTGAACCTCACCTCGAATTCGCGGCGGCAGCGCGCACGACTGATTTGCTCAATCTTCGCCACCGCTTCCACCGCGCGATCGATATCCTCGACGATAAAACCTGTCTCTCCTTCAGCAATAATTTCGGGGACCGAACCGCGCGGAAAACCGATTACCGGCGTACCGCAGGCAAGCGCTTCAATCATTACTAACCCGAACGGCTCCGGCCAATCGATCGGAAAGAGCAAAGCGGAGGCGCCGCCAAGCAGTTTGTTTTTTTCCGCATGACCAACTTCACCGATGAACTCGATGAAAGGTTCGTTCAACAGATGCTTGATGTGTTTGTTAAAGTAATAGCGATCGACGCGGTCGATCTTAGCCGCGATCTTGAGCTTGCGGCCGGTTCGCCTGGCGATCTCAATCGCCCGGTCCACTCGTTTTTCCGGCGAAATCCGCCCGAGAAAAAGCAGATAGTCCTCCGGCTTTTCCTGGAAGTCGAAAGAATTGGCGGGTAGCCCATGGTAAACCGTGCCCACCCAATGAGCTTGCGGCAGTGGACGCCGCTGCGAATGCGAAATGGAGACAACGGGCATATCGGTAAACTGGTTGTAAACCGGCGGCAGATCGGGCAGGTCGAGCCGGCCGTGCAAGGTGGTCACTTGCGGAAACGAAGCGCGACGCGAGAGCGGGAAGTGAAGATAGTCGATATGGAAATGAACAATGTCGAATTGGTCGAGCCGCTGAAAGACCTCTTCCAGCATGACGATATGATGGGCAAGCGAGTCCACGGCCTTGCCCAATCGCAGCGATCGTGGACAGACTGGAACCAGACGCGCGGCTGTCTTGGAGTCGCCGCTGGCAAAAAGTGTAACCTGTTCTCCCTGCCGCACGAGTTGTTCCGTCAAATAAGAGACAACGCGCTCCGTTCCGCCGTAACGGTGTGGCGGTACGCTTTCCGAGAGCGGAGCTACCTGAGCGATTTTCATGACTGCACGATGACCTCCATTTTTCCCTTCAACTGCTGAACTTTCGCAGCGACCTGGTCTCCTGAGCGTGTAAATAATAGATCAACTGAGCCCTGGCCCACGCGCAGGCCGTGGACTTCTACTTGATTGACGTTCTCGGGCAACATTGGTCGCACGACTCGTAATTTTGATTCAAATCCATCTCCTTCCAGTCCGAGCACGGTAGTAAGGAGATAAGGAAACGCGCCAGCGGACCAAGCCTGCGGCTGGCATGCTACGGGGTAGGAGACAGGAATGCCGTAATCTTGTTGGGCGAAACCGCCAAAGAGTTCCGGTAAGCGATAGGATTGAAAGTGAACGGCAGCTTCGATGAGACCGCTCATGATCCGGAGCGCCTCGTGATCAAGGCCGTAGCGCTTAAAACCGGCTGCAATGAGAGAATTATCATGCGGCCAGACCGTTCCTAGATGATATCCAAGCGGATTATAGCGAAGAGCAGCACTGGTCAGAGTGCGCACTCCCCAGCCATTGAACATTTCGTCAGAGAGCAAGCATTCGGCGATCTTGCCGGCGCGTTCCGGCTGAGCGATTCCAGACCAGAGCGCATGCCCGGCGTTGGAGGAGAGGACCGCGGCCTGACGATTATGTTGTTGTAGTGCGAGCGCGTAGTAGCCGTCCTCGACCCAGAAATCGCGATCGAAATGCTCGCGCAAGCGTTCGGCTTGCTCCTCCAGAGTGGATGCCCGCTGCTCCTCGCCTACGCGACGAAAAAGCGCCGCCATCTCGATTTTCGCCTGGTAGACGTAGCCTTGCACTTCGACGAGTGCGATTGGGGGCTGGGCCAATGAGCCGTCGGCATTTACGATTCCGTCGCCTGAATCCTTCCAGCCCTGATTCGCAAGTCCCTTCTCGATTTTACAGGCATACTTTACATAGCCATCGCCGTTTGTGTTCCCGTATTGTTCAATCCAATTAAGAGCAGCTTCGATCTGCGGGCGCAGTTCATCAAACAACCGTGTCTCACCGCTCCAAGTGGCGTGTCTTCCCACGAGCACCAGCCACAGCGGTGTGGCGTCAACCGTCCCGTAATAAGGTGTGTGAGGTATCTCGCCCAGATGCGCCATCTCGCCTACGCGCAATTCGTGCAGAATCTTGCCGGGCTCTTCCTCTCGCCACGGGTTCAGTTCTTTGCCCTGATATTTGGCCAGCAAACGGATCGTGTGCTCGGCAATGCCTGGGTCGTAAGCCAGCGTCTGTAATGCAGTCATGATGCTGTCGCGGCCGAACAAAGCGACGAACCATGGCACTCCGGCAGCGAAATAGCTGGCGCCGCCGTCCAAAGTACAGCGCAACATTCTCAGATCGCTCAAAGAACGGTCCATGACACGACTCAAGAGAAGACTGTTGGTTTGAACCTTTGTTTCTTGCTCCGGCCGGCCACCAATTCGCTCCCGGCTCTCTTCCAATTTGATTCCAGTCGGACGGCGCGCAGCTCGCTTCCGCGGCTCGGAAGTGGAAACGTTCAGGGAAACACGCACTTTCTGAGAGCCTCTCGGCGCAAGTTCGACCTGATAGGTGGCAATATTCCGGAGCATTCCGTCGGGGAGCGGAGAAAAATCGATCGCGATTTCTCGCTCGATCTCATCCGCGCCATCATAACGGAAGGATAACGCGCCGTTTTCCCAAACCGGCGGATGCCGCGTTCCGTGTTTACCTTGGAAAAGGCCGCGGATGGCAAAGATGTCCTCGAAGGCGGCTTGGAATTGAAATTCAAGAGAAAAGCTGATCGAATCGCTTGTCAGGTTTTGCAGCAGGAGGGTGTCGACGAGCGCCAAATCTTCAGCCGAAGCGACCCGCTCCCAACGGACCTCGACCGAGTGCTTCAGGAGCGACTTTCCATCGGCATTCAAGTCTGGATTAGACAGTCCGAGCGTGGCCATATATCCAGCATCGGCATTGCGGACCAGCACTTCCGGCTTTCTGCCGCTCATCTTGAGCTCGTAGCCGTTAAGAAAACGGCAATCGTGGTAGTAGAGGCCGAATCCGTGTCCCGGAGCCAACGGAACGGTGCCATCGGGTTCACTCAGGAAAAACAAATTTCCATTCTTGATGACAAGTGCTTCAGCGACGCTGCCTTTGATGGAATGAACCTCGGGGACGAGATTCGGGTTTTCTTCGCCAGCAATGGAGTCGCTCGGAGCGGTGAGCGTGTGCCCGTGTTTAGTCATAATTCACGTAAGGAGATAAATGCTTTTGTTGCAAATGTTAGCGCCGCAAATTCTACGTCGAAAATCGGGCCTTGAAACGACGGCCTAAGACTTAGAAAATCTCAGCAGCACGGCTGTTCAGAAAACGATTCGCACCAATTCGTTTTGGTATCTTTAGTTACCAAGCTAAGCCTCGCTTGAGGGCCGATAGGTAAGTACCTGTCGGTCCATTTTTCTTGCCTGTTACGTGGTATGAACCATCGGCAAATCGGGCGATTACTGGAGACGGCAGGCAAAACGAAACCAAAGTGAAAGGAAATATTATGAAACAATTATTGGCTCTCATTTGCAGCACGATCCTGATCGTCGCCTACGCTCAAGCGCAAACCAGCACCACCTCGTCACCGGCGACTTCAAGCCCGGCGACAACCTCGACGACGACTACCAGTTCAGCCGCCAACAGTTCGGGGACCGTGACCGATTATACCCCCGGATCGGCGATCACGCTCGACCCTGGTACGGGAAAGCCGGTCCGCTTCGTTATTAGTCAGAGGATGATCCAAGTGCTCGGGCCCGATGGCAAAGTGATGGCGGACGCTGACGTCAAGAAAAATAGCAAGGTCCAGCTGCACCTGGTGCAGGAGGGAAATCGCACCGTGGTGGACAAGATCAACGTAGAGAGCTCAAGTAGTAATTACTAAATCAGAGCAGACTGGGCGCGGCGAAAAAAACTTCGTCAGCGCCCTGCTGGTCTCGGAGATCCTCGGGCGACTTAGTCGTTCTGCGGCTGACAGAGCCACCCCCAACATGTGGTGGCCGGCGAAGCGGTGAACGATGGTTTCGCGAATTATCGCTGCGTCAACCGTGGCGCTTGCGCCATGGAAGCAGCCGCCCACCCGGCATTCCTCCACAGCCAGACCCCGATCCATGCTCGCGCGATCGGTTGAAATACTGGCCCCACCCATTCGAAATAGCGGCCCAGCAATTCAGTGCCAATGACGGCGTCGATCCAGCCCGGCAGGTTAAGCAGAGCCCACACCACAAATAGGATTCCAAGTTGCGACATGCTGGCATTCGTGCGCAGGAACGCGATTCCGTAGCAGATTAGCCCGAGGGTGAATGCGGTATAAAAAATGAAGAAAAGCGCGTCGTTTATGCCGCTATAAGACTCGATGAATCCGCGGAAGCGCTCGCGTGTTGCCGAATCAACGGCACTGGCATAAGCGGCGCGCCAGTTTCTGTTGATAGCGAAAATTGAGATCGCGGTGCGGAGCATCTCGGTGAAACCAAAGCAAGCGAACGCAAGGAAGCCGAAAATTACCGCCACGGGTGCCCGCCGCATCGTCGGTAATCCGAGGGCGAACATCGACACGACGACGAGCGCGCAGTGAAGGAGTACTACCCAGCGGTTTATGAAGTATAAAGAATTCAGCCGTAGCTCGACTTGTTGTTCAAACGACATGGCATCGCTCCAGAGGTTCGGCATCACGTGCACGACAAGGGTCGTTAGCGCGGTAAGGAGGGCGCAAACGGCTCCGAAACGAAAAAATCGGGGCGTGAAGTTCACATTTGAATCGTGAATCCCTCTGCTTCTCCTGTAAATCAGGTTGTTGGCCTTGGAACAATCACTGTTCTGATGTGATCGCTGGATTTCTCAACCTCATCCAAGGCCGCGTTAATCTGCCCAGCGTCAAGATCGACTGAGCGCAGCGTGCCCTTTGGAAACACGAGTTTCCCGTTGCACGCGAATTGAATCAACAATGGCAGCTCGGTCACGAGGTGATCGGAAACTCCGATAATCTCGACTTCCTTCTTGATGACCTCAGGATATGGAAGAACCGACATTGTTTCCGCAGTTAAACCGACCAGCGCAGCGCGGCCAAAAACGCCCAGGCATCGAACAGCTTGCCCCATGGTTATGGCAGAACCAACCAATTCGATCGAAACATCCACTCCTTTTCCGTCAGTTGCCTCGCGAATTTGCTCGACGGGATCTCCCGCGGTGGCATCAATCGCAATGCCGCCAAACGCCGCGACTGAGGCAAGTTTGGCCCGATTGATATCGACGACGTATACCTCACGACAGCCGAAGGCACTGGCCAGCTGAAGAGCTGAAAATCCCAATCCGCCAAAGCCGAAAATAGCGACTGACTCATCGGATTTGAGGCGCGCCTTGTTCAAAGCATGAAGCGCAGTGGCCGAAGAGCACATCATGATTGCTCCCAGCTCGAATGGAATCTCGTCAGGAAGGACAAAAACATTTCGGCCAGGGACCTTGATGAACTCGGCATAGCCTCCGTCGCGATTCTTTCCAATCATTTGCCCTTTGCTGCAGAATTGTTCGTGACCGCGACGGCAAAAATCGCAGCAGCCGCAGCTGACCAGATAGTGCACGTACACGCGGGATTTCAGTGAAATGTGGTGGACCTCTCGCCCCACAGTTTCCACACGCCCGGCTACTTCGTGCCCGAGAGTCACTGGCAAAGGATCTATTGGTGAAATGCCAGCGCGATAGTGCGCATCGGAGTGGCAAATCCCGCAGGCTGCGACTCGGACCAGGACCTCGGACGGACCGATCTCTGGAAGTGGAACCTCGACATCTTCCAGCGGCTTCCCGAGTTGCACCAGTCGAACAGCTCTCATACGCGCCTCACGCGAGGGTCATAGCTGCTCCTTATCGTGCTCATGCTCGTGCTCGTGCTCATGATCATGATCGAGATTTCTTGAGCAGCAAAGATCGAACATCGAACGCCGAACACCCAACGCCGAATGCAGAAGGCTCGGTTTGGAATTCGATGTTCAGTGTTCGGCGTTCGATGTTTGCGGCCGAATCTTTTCCCGTTAACCCTGGCGACCACGTGATTACCAATTTACAGAAGGTAGTCCGGGGTCGCCGGTAGGCTTCGCTTCATCCCCTTATTGCCACTCAAGCAGCCAAATGTCGGCTTCCGCGGCTACGAAGGTGAAGTAGATGAGTCGATTATCACGTGAGAGTCCCGGGCTGCCTATGTCCCCGTCAGCAACAGGGAAGACCTCGTGATATTTTCTGGACTCGCTGTCTACTACGAAAATCTTTCCGTGGTCAGCAAAAAGTATTCGGCGACCGTCTTCGAACCATAGGGGCCATTCTCCGAAATTCGTAAGCCAGTCGTACTTCTTGGATTCCAGATCATAAACGCCGATGCCTGCGTGGGAGCCGTCTGCGAAATGGCGTAGCCCGGCCAGTCGTTTCCCGTCAGGAGACCACGACCAAGTCTCAAAAGTTTGGCTGGTATCGCTGAGCGTCGCTAGGGCCACCGGGCTTTGTTCGGTCCAGGCTTGCCCGACTGGAAAGATATAAGCGGCGTTTTTGGGTGTGTGAATGGAGTAGACCATTTGAGTTCCATCCGGAGACCAGACCGGGTGATGCGCACCCGCCATTTGCGTGAGTTGTTGAAGGCCGCTGCCATCGCGATTGATGGCCCAAATCTCGGAACCTCCGCTGCGGTCTGATGTGAAAGCAATCCGCTTGCCGTCCGGCGACCAACGAGGCTCCCGGTCTTTAAAGACATCGTCGGTCAACTGCCGCATGTCTGTCCCATCTGCATGGATTATGAAAATATCCTCCTGCTTTCCTAACGAGTAATATGCCAGCCAATCGCCGTCAGGCGATGGATCGGGAAAAAAGCATTGCAAGGAACCTCGCGTAATCGGAACTGGCTCACCGGCAATCTTTTCCGTGGATGGATCAAACGTAACTTTCCTGAGATTCTTAATCTCCTCGTGTGCGACATAGGCGATCCGTCGCCCGTCTTGCGCAAGGCTGATGTGTTCAGTGGAAGCTCCTGCGCCACTCGTAACCGCTTCAGGCGTACCTAAAAGTTTTCCGGTCTTTTCCGCAATCGGGACTCGCCAGATATTCATATTCCCGGTCCGGTCGCTGCAAAAGTAGAGATACCTCCCATCGGGCGACCAGACCGGATTCCAATCCATGGAAGGTTCGCTTGTCACTCGAACCGCATTGCGTCCGTCAGCTGAAATTGTCCAAATGTCGCCTTGGCCGCCCTGTGGCCGGCCCCAATAAGCAATCCGGTCTCCGTGCGGGGACCAGCTGGGTTGCAGCGCATCACCTTCAGTGACCAGGCGTCGATCGCCGTCTGAGACCTTAATAGTCCAGAGCTGGCTCTTGGTTGGCCGCGTTGAAGGCTGTATGACGCTTTCGGTAGCCACCAAAACTCTTTCTCCGTCAGGCGACCAGACTGGGTTGTAGCCGAAATCCGACAATCGTCTGGCAGACTCGCCGGTAGCTCCCATCAAATAAATGCCTCCGCCTTCTCGCTCGGAGCGAAAAACGATTCGCTCCCCATCGGGGGAAAAAGCCGGTTGGGTATCATCAGCCGTAGAACCTTTCGTCAGATTCGTGGGATTTCTTCCACCCACGCGTTGCAGGTAGATGTCCCAATTACCGGAGGCGCGACTGACATAAATCAGCGATTTGCCATCTGGTGAAAGACTGGGGAAGTATTCTGGACCAGGCAAATCCGTCAGCTGTGTGAAGTTGACGTTTGTTATCGGTTTGGCCGTTTCTCTAATTGCCGATCCTGGTCGCAGCACTAGATACCACAGAGCGCCCAATACGGCGATCGCGCCCAAAGCTACAGCCATCGCCCGTTTGTATCCGACACTGACCGCAGTGCGCGTGATCGGCGTTGCACGCCGATCGGGCCGTGTCTCTGTTTGGTTTGCCCCTTTGAACTTTTGCGGAGGCTCAGGATTACCCAGTTCTTCCGTGTAGAGATTAATAATCGAAATTTTTGCGCCGTGCTTTACTTCGCATTCGCCCAACTCATGCAGCAGGGGACGCCAGCGGGAATAATGTTCGAGATCCTCGGCTACATGTCTCGAGAGGAGAATGTGTCCCGCGTCCGCGCAATCCATCACTCGCTGGGCAATGTTGATACCGGCACCCGCGACATTGGCTTGTTCGTTTAAATCGGCGATTTCATTAACCGGACCACTATGGATTCCCATTCGCACCCGAAGATCAGGATGATTTTTTAACGCTTGGAAAACAAGCGCCCCACCATCGCCGGTAGGCAAACTCAGCAGCTTGCCTTCTGCTTGCGCGCGCCGGAATTGGTCCGTCCCGCGCACGATGTTCTTCAACTCCTGCAACTGCTCGCTTTGCTCGTGGATGAGCAGTTTGGAGTAGCCAACGATGTCAATAAAGAGAACGTGCCCGATCTCGAATTTCAGATCTGAGACGGGCTCTTGCGGCATGAAATTCCCTTTGATATGATATCCGAGTTTCTAACGAGGCAACAGGGGAAAGCTGCTCGTCCGCTTTCTCCCACTACTCGACACGCAACGTCCCTTTCGGAGGTCGTTGTTGTTCTAACGCTGAATACCGAAGGCCGAACGCCGGCCTCTGACCTCTGCACCGCCCATCTCTGCCGAATCTTTTCCCGTAGCAAGCGGCAACTAACGGACGTAGGTTGCGATGATAAAACTTTAGATGAACTCGACACAACTCGATGATCACGGCGCGGAACCGGGCGCTGCGGGAAATGCGGCACCGAGCTAAGCGCGCCGGGTGAACCGATCGATATAGCGAGCGATCTCGCTTTCGATGCCTTAACGACACGATCTGCTCTCCCCGTGTTGGTGGATTTTTGGGCGCCATGGTGCGGTCCGTGCAAGATGGTCGCGCCGGAACTCAACAAGGTCGCGCGCGAAGGCGCGGGAAAATGGGTCGTCGCAAAAGTGAATACGGAGAGAGCGCAAAATCTGGCGCGCCGTTTTCGCATCAATGCGATTCCGACAATGGCATTATTTAAAGATGGCTTGGAAGTAACACGACAGGTCGGCGCGATGGCAGCGCCGGCGATCCGCAAATTTCTGGAACCTCACCTCGGGAATGGAAAGAGCTAGTTTGCGTCAGGCGTTTATTAGCGTTTTGATTCTCAAATCTTTGCGACTTAGCCTCTTTGCGCGAGATCCTGGACTCGGAAACAGTTTCACGCTAAGGCGCGAAGGCGCAAAGAAGACAGAGACCTCAAAGGACCGGATTTCAGTTTCGAACTTAGCGCCTTGGCGGCTTTGCGTGATACCTCTGCCACGCAATCCAAACAAGAGTCTTTCACGCTAAGGCGCAAAGAGGACAGAGACCTCAAAGGACCGGATTTCAGTTTCGAACTTAGCGGCTTGGCGGCTTTGCGTGAGATCTCTGCCACGCGATCCCAAGAGAGTCTTTCACGCGAAGACGTAAAGAGACAGACATGTCAAACGACCGGATTCAAATCTGTTTTGACAGCGCGCCTTTGGGGCTAAACAAGTACTACTGGATTTTGATCGTCTTATGAATTGAACGAAAGCATGGGGTAAAGCAGATCCATCTCGTTCGACTATCGGAGCCGCCGTTGCATTTCCAAATCGCCGCGACGAGCCCGGGGCGGCGTCGCAAGAGCTCCGCCCTCCAATTGATAATCGCCCTGGTCGGTGGTCTGCGGTCCGTGATCTAACGTGCCAGAGGTTACTTTCTCTCCTCACCTCCGGGTGCAGGCGAACTGGCAGCCGCTGGAAGGTC
>QHRO01000021.1 GCA_003220155.1 Verrucomicrobiota bacterium | reverse complement strand
GCGTTTCTGCTGTTCCGGCGAGCCGAAGGAATGAAGCGCATATATAACAAGTGATCCCTGCACCGATGCGAGTGAGCGCAGGCCGGAGTCGGCCCGTTCCAGCTCTTGCATAATCAAGCCATAGGCGGTGTAGCTTAGCCCCGCGCAGCCGTGCTCTTTCAATTGCGGGGCATAGAAACCTAATGCGCCCATCCGCGGCGTGAGATGTTCCGGAAACTTGGCCGCGCGATGGCAGGGCACGACCTCTTGCATCACCTCGTCCTGCGCGAATCGCCGCGCCCGATCCCGCGCCGCGCGCTCCTCATCTGTAAGAAGCTCTTCAATGGCGTAATAATCCAGCGAGGGTGCGGTCATGTGATGCAATTCGGAAGATCGACAATATATGCGCGTGATTTTCGATCAATAACATCGACCTCGTTGACCTAACACGCGGGACGCGTGCGCCCCTCATCTGCCTAATCCGCGTAAACCGCGGTTCGAAACTTCTATTTCGCTGTGGGCGATTCGGCGAGTTTTTGGAAGCGCGGATCGTTCCGGAGCGGATCGAACATCGGGTCGAGCCGGAGCAGCGCAGGAGTGAGCGGCAGGCCCGTAGCCAGTGGGCCAGCGTACGGTATCGAGAGTAGTTTCTGTAAAGCGGCAATGGCGCGGTCGGGCTCGCCCAAGCGCGCCGCCACCCGGGCGAGGATCTCGATCGAAGCGGGACCAGCCAGCGCGTCTTTCTCGATCGGCATCACAGCCATGGCTTTTTCAGTCAGAGCCAATGCGGCGGCTTTGTCACCGAGGCCCATATCCGTCAGCGCGAGATCGCCAATGAGTTGATAATTTTCTGGCTGTTCTTTGAGGAACGATTCCAGTTCGCTGCGCGCCTGTCGCCAACTTTCCTGGGCGGCGGCATGGTCGCCGGCGACTTCTTGCGCCCAGCCTAACCAAAAGCGCAGTTCGCCATTGTAAAAACCCAACGCCGGATCAGGCTTGGCCAGTATTTCCTTTAGCCGAGGGATGATTTGTGCAGGGCGGCGCTCCAGGATCGCTTGGTAAACTTGTATTTCCAAGGCGGTGGTGTCGTCGGCGTTCGGATGCAGCGGAGCGAGTAGTGCAGCAGCTCGCGGAAGGTCGCCCTCCGCTTGTGCAATAGCCGCCTTGTTCGCGAGGGTATCCAGGTCGTCCGGTGTAATATCGAGCACCTGATCAAACTTTCGCAGCGCTTCGGGGAAACGACGAAGTATCATGTAGGATTGTGCGTGCGAGGTGAGTAGGAAAACGTTGCGCGGGTCGAGCCGCTCGGCTTCGTTGAAGTACGACTCGCTCCGGTCCCACTGGCCTCGCCTCCGCGCGACATAGGCCAGCGATTCAGGAATCCGGCTGCTATTCGGCAGGAGCTGACGTGCCTGCTCAAAGTAGCGCACCGCGGTGTCGTAATCTTTCAGACAGGCGTAGTGGTAAAATCCCTTGGCATGCAGCGCCTCGCCGAGATTGGGTTGAAGAGTGAGCGCGGTTTCGGCTGCCTGCCGCGCCTCTTCACGGAGGGCGACTGTCGGTTGAAGATATAGTGAGTTGTAGCCGCGCGCATCAACATATGACAGCAGCGCCCAACTAAGGGCAAACTTCGGGTCCAACTTCACCGCTTCTCTGAGATATTTCTGTGCGCCAAGGGCGTTGGCGGGTGTGTTTGCTGTTTTCAGACTATAAGCCAGCCCACGCAGGTAGGCATCGTAAGCCTCAGGATTGTCTGTCGGTCTGGCGGCGATGACTTGCTCTTCCTGACCGGTGAGATGCGCCCGCAACTGGTCGGCGATGGCTTTGGCTACCTCAGTCTCGACCGAAAAAATGTCGGTCAGTTTGCGATCAAAGGTCTCTGCCCACAGATGTGAATCATTCGCGGCTCTGATCAATTGCACGTTGATGCGCACCTGATCATTTGTTTTCTGGACGCTGCCTTCCAGGAGATTGGCGACGCCGAGTTCGTTCGCAATCTCAGAGAGTTTTTGAGATCTGTTCTTATAACGCTGCGTGGACGTGCGCGAGATCACTTTGAGATCCCTAATCTTGGAAAGGCGAGTAAGAATCTCATCCTGGACGCCGTCAGTGAAATAAGCGTTCGATTTGTCTTCACTGCGATTCTCAAATGGCAGAACGGCGATGGATTTTTCATTTGGTGATGGCGCCGGAGCGACGAAGTAAAAAGAGTAGGCAAACGCCGCGGCCGCCAGGAGCGCCGCCGCCAGGGTGAGTAACACGCCCCGCTTGTGACGTTTGATTTTGCTGACGATAGATTCGGCACGCGCTTTGGTCTGCGGCGAGGAGCCTTCCGCTTCCAGTTCCCCCTTGAGATTGCGAAGGTCGGCCAGCATCTCCTTGATCGTCTGGTAACGCTCATCACTGTTCTTGCGCAAAGCCTTTTGCAGAATGGATTCGAGGTTGAGTGGGACCTCTGGCAGCACGCCGGACAAAGGTGGTGGTTGCGTCGTCAGGATCGACGCGATACAGTCACTCGGCGTCTTGCCATGGAATGGCGGGATTCCTGCGATCATCTCGTAGATTACTACGCCAAGACTCCAAATGTCCGATCGCGCGTCCACTGTTTGACCGCGCGTCTGTTCCGGGGACATATAGCGCGCCGTGCCTAACACTAACCCTGCTCGCGTTTGCAACACTGCTGTTGTTCCAATCTCATCTAAGTCTGGCACCGGGCGTGGCTCGGTGAGTTTGGCGATCCCGAAGTCGAGCACCTTCACGTAGCCATCCGGTCGTAGCATGATGTTTTCCGGTTTCATGTCGCGGTGCACAACGCCGGTCTGGTGCGCCGCAGCCAGCGCGGAGGCCACTTGCACGGCAATTTCCAGGGCGTCGTGCAGATTCATTCGCTCACGCGTCAGCGAGGCGCGCAGAGTTATACCCTCGATGAACTCTGTCGCGATGAAGTGGCGGTTTCCCTCCGCGCCGATCTCGTAGACCGTCAGAATGTTCGGATGATTCAATGCCGAGGCACTGCGCGCCTCGGCTTTGAACCGGCTCAACTGCGTCTCATCCGCCGTCAGGTGCTCTGGAAGAAGCTTAAGCGCGACTTTGCGCCCGAGCCGCTCGTCTCGGGTGAGGTAGACCTGGCCCATCCCGCCCACACCGAGCAATGATTCAATCTGGTAGTGACCAATCGATTGACCGATCAAATCGACCGTCTGCGCCTCAATTAGAAGTTCGGGGGCGATGGCGAAGGCCGGCGACTCGATAAAATCACCCGATCGCTCGTGAGACTTGACCATC
>QHRO01000020.1 GCA_003220155.1 Verrucomicrobiota bacterium | reverse complement strand
GAACGATTTCATCTCGTCGAAGCCGTGCTCGATTGGATAGGCTTCCGGTTTGTCGCCGAGATGCCACTTGCCGGAGAAGTACGTCGTGTAACCGTTCTTCTTGAAGAACTCGGCAATCGTCGGAGTGCTTTTCCGGAGAAAGTTCTCGTCACCGGGGGCGACCACAATTGAGAGCGCCGAACGGATGGGGATGCGCCCGGTGATGAACGAGGCGCGGCCGGCCGTGCAACTGGCCTGCCCGTACCAGCACGTGAACATCGCGCCCTCTTTGGCGAGCCGATCAACATTCGGGGTCGGATGCCCGAGGGCCACGCCACCTCCCGAATAACAGCCGAAATCGTTCCAGCCGGTGTCGTCCTGCATCAGCATGACGATGTTGGGTTTCTTGTCGGCCGCCTGGGCAGAGAGCGCAACGAGTGCGACAATCAGGGGTGCGGCCAACTTTGTTAGTATTTTTAGTCTCATCGTTTAATGGTTCTCTTTTCTTTGGGGGTTGTTAGGTGACCGCGGATTTCCGCGGTCGCGAATCGTTGGATTAAGTGGTGATTCGGAAAATCAAAGTGGTTGTGAGGGCTTAGAACCGGCCTCCCCGCATGCCGACGCCCATTCCCATGGGTCCCCAGCCTGCTCCCCATCCACCCCAAGCTCCCCAGTTCATCGCTTCATCCTGGTAAATCTCAGCAGTTTCGAGATTCTCCTCGGCAAGCTTATTTGCGGCGCGTTGTTGTTGGTAAGCCTGATACTCTGCCGGTCCACCGACATAGGCCTGGTTGTTAGGCGCGTCCGGGTAAACGTAGTAGGTTCTCCCCGCTTTCTTAATCATCGCGATCTTGCCAGGGGGAAGGTTTTGCAGCTTTTGCTTCTGCGCGGCCGTCTTCGGCGTGATCGTCTTGAAGCCGGCAGCCACCAGCATGCTCTCTTTGTTCTGCGTGCTGGTCTGTGTGGTGGTGGCGCAGCCGACCATCGCAATCGCGACAGCCAGCACCAAAGTAAACGGAGACTTAAAAGGATTCATATAATCAAACGTTGGGCGCTATGCCCCGATCGCGATATTGGACCTTAGTCCTATTCGGGCCGCGTCTTACAGGCAACGAAATCGAGATGATTGGTGCCGGTATTGGCTTCACTTTTGCCGCGCGCGCCGACGATGTAGCGCGAGCAGTATGGTCGTTGCAGAGAAACGAGCCGCCGCGGTGCACGCGCTTTTTTTGGTTAGGGTCGGAAGGATCAATCTGCCTCGGAGCCATTTGATTCGTGGGTGCGCCCCCGCCTTCAATTTGCTGATGTTCTCGATCGGATTGGCGCCTTCCCGGCATCCGAACGCACTCGAAAGGAGCTGTTGGTCGGCGCGTTACCCCCCGCCAGGCCGGCGGGCACATCAGCTCTTGATTAGCAGAAGCAGGATCTTACTCGTTCTTTACCAGAGCGAGGTCCTCTCCCTGCCACACCGCAGTAAGAGAATAGGTCTCCCCTTGCTTCACATTGATGGTCGCGTTCCCCGGATGCGAGTCCTCAGGATTTGGAGAAACCACCGCGGAGATGACGTGCTTGCCGGGAGGCAAATAGCCATCGTAATTTTGACCTTCGCTCAGGTTCGCCACTTCGGAACCATCGACCGAGACTGAGAGCGAGAGATCCGTCCCGAAGTTTGCAACGCGGTTAACGATAACGTGGCCGCCACTCTTCTCTCCCGCAAAGATAAGACCCGGCCCCAGTAGAATCAGACAAGCGCAGGCCAACTCGATAAGGTGAATGATTGATTTTTTGTTTTTCATGTTTGGACTTCTGTTGATATAAGATGCAAGACATTACGCTCCCAATCTGCAGATTGGGATTGGACCTTAGTCCTACATTCGCCGCGCCGCGTTGCGAGTGACAGATTGTAAATCCGTGTTTCAGGCTGCTCCGAACTAGGCGCTGTCCCCTGAGCGCGATATTGGACTCTGGTCCTACGGGCCTGCGGTTTTCATGTCCGGGTCTTTGACGCATCGAAACCCGAGATGATTGGTGCCGGTGTTGACTTCGCCTTTGCCGCGCGTGCCGACGATGTACCGCGAACAATATTGATCGTTGCAAAGGAACGAGCCTCCGCGATGGACGCGCTTTTTCTCGTTAGGCTCGGAAGGGTCGAACGGCGAATCTGGCCCGTGCGGATTCATTGCGACGCCGCCAGCCTTGGCGAGCTGCGCGTAGTAATCAGGACGATACCAGTCGCTGCACCACTCCCAGACGTTGCCGGCCATGTCGTAAAGGCCGTAACCATTCGCCGGAAATTTCGCCACCGGCGCGAGGCCAGGGTAGCCATCTTCGCCCGTATCCTTTACCGGAAATTTTCCCTGCCAGGTGTTTGCCATCCACTTTCCGCGCGGCCGAAATTCGTCGCCCCACACATAAGTTTCCCCTGACAAACCGCCGCGCGCGGCGAATTCGAACTCCGCTTCAGTCGGCAAACGTTTGCCCGCCCATTTGGCGTACGCTTCCGCGTCTGGATACGCGATTTGCACCACCGGATAGTTTTCTTTGCCTTTGATATCGGTTTGGGGACCGAGTGGATGCCGCCAGTTCGCGCCTCTGACGTAGCTCCACCATTGCAAGTGATCGTTGAGCGGCACTTCATGGTCAGTCGGCACAAAGACGACCGAGCCTGCGACCAGATTTTCCACCGGCGCGGTTGGGAATTCTTCCTTCGTTGGCGTGCGTTCCGCGATCGTGACGTAACCAGTCGCTTTCACGAACTTCTCGAATTCCTCGTTAGTTACTGTGGTCCTATCCATCCAGAATCCATCGACGCGCACGCGGTGCACCGGCTCGGTGTCGTTCGATGCCATCGGCATCTCGCAACTGCCGCCACCGTTTGCTAGACTTCCCATCGAAAACTCGCCGCCCGGGATCCAAACCATTCCTTCCGGCGCAGGTTTGGGGGCAGCCGTATTGTTTGAAATTGTCGCAACGAACCCTGTTTCATTTACCTGCTGCGAGCGGGCCGAACCGGCAAGACAAGCGTTCAGAGCGAGAGCCGTAAGTATCAAGTTACTGATTTTCATTTTTGCTTGACCGGCGGATACAGAATCTTCAGTGGCACACCGAGCCACTCGGCTGCCGCCTCCCGTTCCTCGAAAACGCGGACGGTAATCATCGCGCGCTCCATCGGTCCGTGGTACATCTTCGCGATACTTAAGCTGACCGGATGGTCCGCGAAGAAGGCGGAATTAACTGGTTCCCTCGCCCTGCGATGGCGGCGCGCGATCTCGAACATGTAATCAAGGTTTAGTCGAATCGCTCAGAAATCAAAGAGCTGAGCTCGATAACTGGTCGGCGATCGTGGCGGTGAGGACACCCACAGGATGACAGGCGGCCAGCCGAAACTTTGGATAATACCAATTGCGGGGAAATCGCGGATAGCTCCTAAGAGTGTATT
>QHRO01000019.1 GCA_003220155.1 Verrucomicrobiota bacterium | reverse complement strand
AAAATTATGAACTGGAAAAAATTCTTTATCGCATTCATCGCAACCTTTGTTTTTCTCTTTGTGTTTGGATTCGTTTGGTACGGGCATCTTATGCATGGCATCCATAATGAAGTGCCCGTGCTTTGGCGGCCCGAAGCAGACTTTGGCAACTATTTTCCGTGGCTGATTTTTGGCCACATCGTGATGGCGTTCTTTCTTACACTGCTGTGCGCGAAATTTGTTCCCGGGGGTGGCGCAGGCGCGTGCGCAGGCTTGGGCATTTTGGTGGCGCTGGTTTATATCGGCAACAATTTCATCATCTACGCCGTGCAGCCTCTAACGACGAAAATTCTCGGTGGCTGGATTGTGGGAGACTTAATCATGTTCGCCATAGCTGGCGCAATCATTGGCGCCATCTATAAACCCAGCTCACCTGCGACCACCTAGATTCTAAAATTCATGAAGCGGTTCGTCGTAGCGTTCCTGGCAGTATACATTTTTATCTTTTTCTGGGGATGGCTGCTTAACGGCATGCTGCTGAAAGACATCTACGCGCAAACGTCAACTCTTTGGCGGTCGCAAAGGGAAATGATGAGCTTGTTTCACTGGATAATCATCGGCCAGGCGCTGGTGGTCTTCGCCTTCGTGTCGATCTATGCGAGCGGTTTCGCCGGCGGCGGCGTAATCGCGGGAATCCGCCTTGGTATTCTCTTGGAGATCGCAGCGATCGGCATGCGTATGGGCATTTATGCGATCCAGCCTTTTCCGGGAAAGTTGATCGTTTACGGCAGCGTCGGCGGTCTCATCGAAATGATCA
The DNA here is from genome assembly GCA_003220155.1 of Verrucomicrobiota bacterium. Taxonomy (GTDB): domain Bacteria; phylum Verrucomicrobiota; class Verrucomicrobiia; order Chthoniobacterales; family UBA10450; genus AV69. Next base: position 2,547 of record QHRO01000019.1, on the reverse strand, counting down.
TCGTTGGGGCGATTGTTGGTGCGATTTACAAACCTAGCGCACCGAGTTTTCCGCTCGGCGCTAGTTAATTGCGCGCTAACGCGGGCAAATTGCTGCACTTTGAAAGGGATTGGGGCCTGTCTCAGCTTGCGCTCAGGGCAGGCTGTTGAACGTTTGCCGTTCAATGGATGCACTTCTGAAAACTCCGGCCGCGCTCCGGTACCGCATGCCGGCGGAATGGGAACCGCATGCCGCTACCTGGCTCTCCTGGCCCCGGCGGGAAGGAATTAGCTTCCCTGATTCGTTCGATCGCGTACTCCCGGCTTTGCGCGCAATGGTCGAGGCGCTCATCGAATCCGAGCAAGTCTGTATCAACATCTGCAACGGCGCGCATGAAGCCGAGGCTCGCGCAGTCTTGGATGGATTATCGATGGAACGCATCACGTTTTATCGGATTCCAACGAACGAGCCGTGGTGCCGCGATCACGGGCCGATTTTTCTCACGCGCAATACCGATCCGCGCCTCGCGATTGTCGATTGGGATTACAACGCCTGGGGCGGCAAGTATCCGCCGTGTGATCTCGATGAAGTCGTGCCGACCCGCGCGGCACAATTTCTCGATGTCCCAGTTTTTTATCCCCGAATGATTTTGGAAGGCGGTTCGATCGACGTAAATGGGGCGGGCGTACTGCTGACGACGGAATCGTGTCTCCTAAATCCGAATCGCAATCCAAGTTTGGGCCGCGCCGAAATCGAGCAACGCCTCCGCGATTATTTCGGCATCCGGGAAATTCTCTGGCTGGCTGAAGGAATCGAAGGCGACGACACTGACGGTCATATCGACGATCTCGCGCGTTTCGTTTCGGAGCATACCGTCGTCACGGTCGTCGAAGAGAATCGTGAAGATGAAAATTACCAGCCGCTCCAGGAAAATCTTGGGCGCTTGCGCCAGATGAAATTCGAGCAGGGCGAGATCGAAATCATCACGTTGCCGATGCCGAAAAAGATTGTGCGCGAAGGTCAGCGCCTGCCTGCGAGCTACGCGAACTTTTACATTGCGAACAGTTGCGTTCTTGTTCCGACATTTGCCGATAGCGCGGACGAAACTGCATTGTCGATCTTGCAAAGGCTTTTTCCCGATCGTCGGGTGATCGGGATCGACTGCCGGGAATTAATCTGGGGTTTGGGGACGTTTCATTGCCTCACCCAACAGCAACCCGCGGTATAGCGCATTATTCTTCCGCGAATCGTCCTGGCTTGTAGCCGCTTTTCAGAATCGCGTCGTGGAGATCGGGCGGGTGCGTTTTGCGCGCGTCGAATGTGACGACGACACGCTCATGGCCGAGGTCGACTTTGACGTTTTTTACCCCTTTGACTTTCATGAGCGGCGCGCGCAGTTTGCGCACGCATTCGTCGCAGTCTTCGCCTTCCGTCGCTATCTCGATCGTTTCGAAGATCGCGTGATCGGCGCGTTCCGGACTAAAAGGATCGCTCGGATCCGGATCATTTGGTCTTGCAGGGTCCATCGTTTCTTTATCTAACGCGCGAGGACGCCTCCGCGGCTGTCTCGCGTGCGACTGGTTCGAGCACACGCCAGACGTTTTCGGCAAGAATTTTTTGGCCGGCGGCATTTGGGTGAATGCCGTCCGGCAAATTTAGCGACGGATTGCCTGCCACACCATCGAGGAGATAAGGCACCAATGCAGCGCCGTTTTTTGTCGCGAGCCTGTTGAACATTTCTCCAAAGGCGGACACATAATCGTCAGCTCCATAATTTGGTAGCTGCATTCCCGCGATCACGACGCGCACACTCGGATTTCGCGTTTTCACGTCATCGATAATCTCCTGCAGATTGCTTTGGATTTGATCGACCGGCACTCCACGAAAAGCGTCGTTGATTCCAAGCTCGAGGATGAAGATGTCGATCTTGCGTTGCAAGTGGGACGGAAGCCGCTGCAGGCCGCCCTCAGTCGTGCCGCCACTTGCGCTGGCATTAGTCACTTGAAAGTTCAAGCCGGCGGCGCGCAACTTGTCCGCGAGCAAAAGGGGATACGCTTCGCTCGATTTGAGCTGGAATCCCTCTGAAAGGCTATCGCCCAACACGAGAATCGTTTTCATTCGTGAAGCAGTGGGCGCTGCGGTCGATGCCGCTTGCGCGCACAAGACTGACAATATGATACTGACGAACGGCGCGTAACTCCTCATCAACAAAAGCAATGTTCGATCTTTGATGTTTGATGTTCGATGTTTAACGGTTTAACGATTCAACTCTTCAACTTTTCTTTCTATGGCAAATTACGCTATTAACGGATTCGGTCGTATCGGGCGGAACGTGCTTCGCGCCATGACGCAAAAACAAGTCGAGCGGGTTCGCGCAATCAACGATCTTACTGACACAAAAACCCTCGCTCATTTACTCAAGTGGGACTCGGTGCATGGCAAATTCGACGGCGAGATCAGTTATGATGACGAAAGCATTATCGTCCGCGGACACAAAATTAAAATTCTGAAGGAGCGCGACCCGGCGGCCTTGCCGTGGAAAAAATTGGATGTCGACGTAGTGCTCGA
>QHRO01000018.1 GCA_003220155.1 Verrucomicrobiota bacterium | reverse complement strand
AAGCGGCTATTCGATAATTGGTCGAAACGAGTCGAGAACTATCTCGTAATTTTGCCCGGCACGACGAAAAAGCTGCAGGCGTGGGATCCCGCTGCTCCGGTGCCGGCCTACCGTGCCGTTACCACCTTCCTCTTTGGACGCGATTGGATCACAGCCAGTTTTTGGCAGGATTGGTACGGGATTATCCCGTTGCTGGTTGGCTCGATCATGGTTTCGATCGTGGCGCTTGCCATTGCGGTGCCCTTCGGCGTCGCCTCGGCTATTTACGTAAGCGAAATTGCGTTCCCGGCCGAGAAACAATTAATCAAACCGTACGTAGAATTCATCGCCGCAATTCCATCGGTCGTGCTCGGGTTTTTCGGCATCGCCGTCGTCGGCGAAACCATTCGGCACCTCTCGCAATTGCGCTTTTTCCACTGGGTCGGTTTCTTTCCGATTTCGGAACGCCTGAATGTTTTCACTGCTGGCTCGCTCCTTGCGCTGATGGCGGTGCCAACGATTTTCACCCTGGCCGAGGACGCCCTGCGCAATGTCCCGCGCGGATTCAAGGAGGCCTCCTACGCGCTGGGCGCCAATCGCCTCCAGACAATCGGACGCGTGATCGTGCCGGCTTCCCTTTCCGGCATCGTTTCGGCTATTTTGCTCGGACTCGGCCGTGTCATCGGGGAGACCATGGTGGTGCTGCTTTGCGCTGGGAACCGGATTGCTATTCCCGATTTCACGCAAGGATTAGGCGCATTTTTCCAGCCGGTCCACACCATGACTGGGATCATTGCCCAGGAGATGGGGGAAGTGGTGCGGGGCAGCATTCATTACCGCGCACTTTTCATGGTTGGCCTTGTTTTATTCGCCATCACCCTGGCGATAAACTACGGCGCGCAAAAATTGGTGCAGCGTTATCGCATGAGCATTGGGTAATGACGAAGCACGAAATGACGAATGACGAAATAATGACGAAGCACGAAAGAACACCGCGACCTCTGCTCCCTTCGTCATTCGTCATTCGTCATTCGTCATTTCGCCGTCGCCAAGTCGTCGAAGTCGTTATCTTTTGGTTGTTTCGCGTCGCGACGTACCTCGTGCTGGCAGCGGCGACCTACATCTTCCTCGACATCGGAATCAAAGGCAGCCGCACTCTTTTCACCACGCGCGCGCCATTCATCAACGTCCCCTTCTTCACGCAAGGGCCGCAGACCCTTTTCGTTTTCGATTACGAAGGGGAAAAATACACTCTGAGTGATCGAGAATTCCGTGCATGGAAAACGGAACACCCGGTGGAAGTGGAGGCGACCAGTGTGGCCTACTCCGCCGGTGGGGTCTGGCCCTGCATTGTTGGCACCGCTCTGCTGGTCGTTGGTTCGATGATTCTCGCGCTCGCAGTCGGAATTTGCAGCGCGATTTACCTCAACGAGTACAGCCAGAACACGCGTTTCATTCGCCTCATTCGCATCGCCATTCTCAACCTCGCCGGCGTGCCCTCGATTGTATTTGGATTGTTCGGGTTCGGCTTGTTCGTGATTTTTCTGCATTGGAACGTGTCGCTCCTGGCCGGCTGGTTCACCCTCGGCCTAATGATTCTACCTGCCATCATTACCGCGAGTGAAGAATCGTTGCGGGCTGTTCCCAACGGTTTGCGCGAAGGCTCGCTCGCCCTTGGCGCCACCAAATGGCAAACCATTCGCAAGAATGTCTTGCCCTACGCGGTCCCCGGAATTTTGACTTCATCCATTCTCGGTATCGGCCGCGTCGCCGGCGAGACCGCGCCAATCATGTTCACTGCCGCCTACGCCTTGCGTGATGAAATGCCGTGGCAAGTCCAGCGTTGGACCGATTTCGTTTTCCAAGGGGTCATGGCATTGCCTTATCACATTTATGTAGTCAGCTCGAAGATTCCGCAGAACGAATACACCGAGCGAGTGCAATACGGCGCAGCTTGCATTCTTCTGCTGCTTGTCTTTGCTATTGCTCTCGCCTCCATCGTCCTGCGTGAAAGAACCAGGGGACATCTGTCATGGTAGTAATGGAAAACGAGGAAATAACACATCCGGCCCCGCCGCTGGAATTGCAAAAACCGCCCGAACCCGAGCCGCGCCAGCCGGTCATGATCAATGTCGCTGATGTCGATTTTTGTTATGGCACGCATCAGGTCCTTTTCGATGTGAACCTGGAAATCCCGCCCCGAGCTGTCACTGCCCTCATCGGGCCCTCCGGTTGCGGGAAAACAACGCTGCTGCGCTGTTTTAATCGCATGAATGACCTGATCGACGGCGCGCGAATCTCGGCTGGCAGCATTCGATTGGAAGGACATAATATTTATGCGCCGGACATCGATGTGGTCGATTTGCGCCGGCGGGTTGGGATGGTTTTCCAGAAATCGAATCCGTTCCCGAAATCGATTTACGAGAATGTCGCCTACGGTTTGCGCGTGCTTGGGGTAAACAAGAAATCGCGCATTAACGAAGCAGTGGAAAAAGGCCTGCGCGCCTCGGCTCTGTGGGACGAAGTGAAAGATCGGCTCGATTCCAGCGCCTATGGACTATCGGGCGGGCAACAGCAGCGGCTTTGCATCGCGCGCGCGCTCGCGGTCGAACCGGAAGTCATCCTAATGGACGAACCCTGCAGCGCACTCGATCCGATCGCGACCGCCAAAGTGGAGGAACTCATTTATCAGTTGCGCGAGAACTTCACGATCGTGATTGTGACGCACAACATGCAACAGGCGGGCCGCTGCTCTAATTACACGGCCTTCTTTTATCTCGGCCGGCTCATTGAGTTCGGCGCGACCTCGAAAATCTTCAGTAATCCATCACAACTGCAAACGGAGGATTATATTACCGGGCGATTTGGTTAATGGCTATGCTGAGCGAAAGCAAACACACACTTGGAACCTTCGAGCACGCGCTCGAAAATCTGCGCAACAACGTCATGATGATGGCGAGTCAAACCGAGCGCAGCCTCAACCGCGCACTAAAAGGTTTAATGGACCGTGATGACAAACTTGCCGCCCTCGCCATCGCTGACGACGAGGAGATCGATCAGCTGGAGAAACAAATCGACAAGGATGGTATCGAGTTGCTGTTACGTTTTCAGCCGGTCGCATCCGATCTGCGCCGGGTCGTCTCGGCGATGAAACTGAGCACGAATCTCGAGCGCATGGCCGACCAGGCGACTAACATTGCCCGTAAAGCGCGCAAACTGAATAAGCATCCGGCCTTGCCGGAAATTTTGTTGCTCACTCCGATGCAGGAGCACGCCATGGCGATGTTCCGCGACAGTGTGGATGCTTACGTGCGCGAAGATGCGCAGGCGGCGCGCGCCATTATTCCTCAGGACGACGCCCTTGATAAAATGAACGCCCAGGTGAGCCGGCAATTGATCGATCGGATGGCGCGCGATCCGGAACAACTGCGCGGTTACATCAATTTGATGTTTGTCGCGCGCCACCTCGAAAGGGTGGGCGATCATGCTACTAACATTGCCGAGGACGCCGTTTACGCCGTTGCGGCGGAAGACATTCGGCATCAACAGGTCGCCGCCCCAGCGTAACTCGCGCCGCTTGCGCAAATGTTCAGCGCTGATTAGGTAAATCTTGGGGGGAGACGCTGAAATCAAATGCAAACTTCTGCTGCCGCAGTGACGACGGACGAGCTGGCGCTCCTGCCGGATGCGATCCAGCCGGAACGCGATTTTTCTGACCCGGCCAATTTCATTAATCGCGAGCTGAGCTGGCTGGAATTTAACCGGCG
>QHRO01000072.1 GCA_003220155.1 Verrucomicrobiota bacterium | reverse complement strand
TGAAGCAAATAACGCGTCCGGTTCTCAGGGCTGCGATGAGAAAGGCCTGGCAGATGAAGGCGCCCAAACGATTGAGCAAGTCTCGGCCACTAGCTAAGTGATCTCCTCGAACTCGCCGCGCTCACGATTCTTGCGGACGCGGTCCCACCTAAAACATTTGCCGTTCATGGCAATATAAACCCCAGCCGGCAGCGCCTGCACGAACGAGAGCGCACTGCCGAGATTGAAGAGACCGTCGGAGCTGCCGAAGGCATAGGGAATCATCGCGCCGGTTAGGACGACGGTTTTCCCTGTAACCGCGCGCGCAATCGCCGCAGCGGTCTCCGTCATGGTGTCGGTGCCGTGGGTGATGACGATGCGATCCTCCTCGGACTGCAGACAGTTTTGCACGATGAAAGCGCGATCGGCGTCGGTCATTTCAAGGCTATCGACCATCATAATGGTGCGGATGGTAACCTCGACCTGCGAACGTCCCAGCCGCAGCATTTCCGCAATGTGGGTGTTCTTAAAAAAGAGCTGCCCCGTGTTCTCGTTATATTCCTTATCGAAGGTGCCGCCGGTAACGAGAATTCGGATGGCCATGGTGAGGTTGCGCGGAGCGCACTGAAGCTAGAGAGCAGGGAGCGGGGATCAAGGAGTAGGGATCAAGGAGCAGGGATCAAGGAGCAGGGAAGCGGACGTGAGAGCTGAGAAGTGATCGGTGAACGGTTGGAGAAGGTGTCAGCTAGGGTCGTTTTGGAATCGACGGTCATCCGCCTCCATAATACGTGGCTTGCGTCGGCTCCTTTTTAGCTCAGTCTCGGATAAATGTAGCGCGACGATTCGATAGGGTATCTTCGGCATGTTGTGATGAACGTATTAGCTAAGAGCAAGGATTTCTGGTTGGCGACCGGATTATCGCTGTTTGCAGCTCTTGTTTTCTATTTTACCACCAAGCCGGCGATGGAGCATTTCGATTATACGGGTCGGATTGCTTTGGCATTGTTGCGCGGACATCTCGGTCTTGATCGGCATCCGGGATCATGGCTAAGCGAAATGGTTCCCTCGGAGGGCAAATATTATTCAGTCTTTCCCCTGGGTGCAGTTCTTAGCGTCGTTCCGGTTGCGTTTTTCCAGCAAGCAGGGTGGATTCACAGGTTTCCCGCGCATTTCTTGACAGCGTTGATTGCAGGGCTGTGCGTTTTCTTCTTTTTTCGACTCTCCAGTGTCAAAATTGAATCGATTAGTCGACGGATTCTCCTCGCGCTCTTTCCGGTTTTTGGGACCTGGACATGGTGCAATCTGGGATTTGCCGGCGCGTGGCAAATTGCCCTCGGCTTTGCCTTACTGGGAGAGGTAGGAGCAATGTATTTTACTCTTGCTCGACCGCGTCCTTTCATTGCCGGAGCGTTCTTTGCCCTGGCTTTTGGAAATCGCACGGAGTTGGTTCTTATCTTGCCCATCTATCTTTATTTGGTGTTCGCGAATCCTGGCGACACTGAGACAATCGGGCTGCATAACGTAATGCGTCGTCTCCGAGAAAAGGCGCCTGCGCTTATCTATTTCTTATTCGTGCCGGCAACGCTGGCATTCTTAACCGCGGCGTATAACTTCGCGCGTTTCCATTCCATCTTTGATTTCGGATATGCCCGAATCCCTCGTGTATTACAGGAGCCATGGTATCAGCACGGCTTATTTTCTCTTCATGCGATCCCAGGGAACATGTACCATATGCTTTTCGAAGGATTCGGCGACACTCTTCCCAAGTTTCCTTATATCCAACCATACCCATTTGGCTGTTCGATCTTTCTGGCCAGTCCGTTTCTCTTCCTTCTTTTTCGCGAAGGCGGAAAATACAAGGTTGCAGCTTGGATCGCGATTGGCTTATTGACCGCTGTGCTCTGGTCCCATGGAAACCCTGGGGGCTGGCAATTCTCGTATCGCTACGCCATCATCCTCTTTCCTTGGATGTTTCTCTTACTGGCAGGCAACGGCCCAAAGAATATATCTGTTATCGAGGTTTCATTATTCATCGTCTCAGTAGCGATTAACGCAGTTGCCACCTATCAATTTCTTTGGACGACCCGGATTCACCCCTAGTTAAGCTAACGAATCTTGGGTTCGTTTGGGGAATTCGGAACGATTCACGCCGCAGTGTAGACTAGTTTGGTGAAGACGTCCCCAGTAATAAAGGGCCAGCCCACTTGCTGTCGTAGGCTGCGGTCGGCTTCGTTGCGACAATTTCTTCGAGCGATTTGCCTTCTTTCTTAAGCGCAGCGACCCGATCGTGAATATTTATCAGCATGTCGCGGTATTCCGTCATCTCCGGTTTCCCGCCGATCTTGCCGTGCCCCGGAATGACGATGGTCTTTTCGGTGACTTTGGCCAGGTTCGCCTCCGCCGCCTTGATCATGCCTTTAATATTGCCGCCAGTGGAATAATCGATGAACGGGTAATGACCGTTCCACCAAGTGTCGCCGGTGTGAAAGACCTCAGCCTCAACAAAATAGGCAGATACGTCGCCATCAGTGTGGCTGGGCCCATAGTAGGAGAGCGCGATAGTGGTACTATTAAGGTACAGCGTTTTTTCCCGATCAAAAACTTCGGTGGGAATCGCGCCCGCGGGCGACGGCGGGAAGGTGAAGTCCCAACCTTCCACGCGCGTGGTTGTGGAAAGATGTTTTCGAGTGTTCTCATGCGCGAGGATTGTCGCGCCCTCCGAATGCATCCGCTCATTGCCGTCGGTGTCATCGAAATGCCAGTGTATGTTGACGAGGTGGTTGATCGGGCCCAGATCTATCTTAGCTAGAGCGTCGGTGATCCTGGCGCGAGAGGTTGCATAACCGGAATCGATAATCACTTTGCCGTCTCTTCCAGCGAGGACGGCGATGTTTCCGCCGGAGCCGATAAGAGCACTCACATTTCCGCGCAAGGCTTGGACGGCGATGTTAGCGGTTTCCGCACGTTTGCGCGCCGCAAGGACGATGTTTTCACCTTCGGCGAAGGGATGTCGTGGAGAGAGCCACGCCGCCGCGGTGAGGACTCCGGCGGAGGCGATGAAACGCCGGCGCGAAAAGCCGTGGGAATAGTTAGCAACCAGCTGATTCTCTTGCGACATACGTTTCTCTTTTTTCGTAACGGTCTGGAGGCGTTGCCAGTTTGCAAGTACAAGCGGCGTGCGGAAGACAAGCCGCGTGTGTGTTAAGCGTCCGCGGCAGGATGATTTCGCCTCTCCCTTTCCAAAAGGGAGAGGATGGAGGCGAGGGATTTCCTTCCGCGCAAGTTGGTCCGACAGAGCATCCGATCTTTCGACTCCTCACCTTAGTCCTCTCCTCGATCGAGGAGGAGAGGAGACGCTCGCTGCAAGGGACGTTAAACACATACCGGGCGCTGGCCTGTCCGGCGGTCATCCGCCTGCATCCACGGCGAGACAAGTAGACCGCCGCTACAGAAGTCTCAATAGGCTGGAAGCCTGTTTGCCGGACAGGCCGCTGGCCCGTCTTTCTGTGTTACTCCGTGCCAACTCAAATTAGCAAGTTGCCGCCAAACAATGACGTGACATTAGCGAGGTTTCGTCATTAAGCTCGAAATCGATCTTTCCATTTGTCTATGTAGACAAGCCATTCTCATCGCCTTATGAAACTTAAGACTCTCAAAAAAAAGATTCGCCGTCTCGAGACTCGACTGCTGGAAGGTCCAAAAAAGCTTGCCAAGCTGAAAGGGAAACTTGCGGCCTTAGTGAAAGCCAACGCCGCAAAGGCGAAGAAGAAATCGATGGCTCGTGCTGCCGCCGCCAGCAAAAAGAAGCGCAGCTCAACAGCAAAGTTTCAAGCAAAACCGGCAAGCGCAAAAGCACCCGCCCCCAAGAAAGAGAAGAGGAAACTCAATCTCTCGCCAGAACGGCGTGAGCAACTCGCGGCTGCGATGAGAGCGCGATGGGCCGCCAAGAGAGCCGCCGAGGCAACTCCTCCAGAGACTTCGGCGACTGGCGATTTCACGCTGGGGCAAGCTCCGCAGTCGCCGTAAGAGCAAACGGCCCGGCCGACTGGTAAACCGGGATTGGCACTAGCGAATCGCATTCGCGTCCTTAACTCACCAACGGTCAGTCACTAAAAGTTTTGCCTGAGGCGATAGGGCGGCGTTTTTTGAAGTGCGGTGGGAAGCGCGGCGCCACACCGCTTTTCTTGCTCTGCTTAGCGGGCATTCGCGAATCAACTGGCGCTCAATGCTCCAGAGGATTAGACCGCTGTGGAAAAGCGCCGTCGTCGCTTCGCTTTGCCGGCGCAGTCCAAAATGCGCTTATTGAGACGCAACGTCCGATTCAGAGTTCGCCACGGATCGCCGCAGCGACCGATTGGTGGACTGGCGGTGGCGAATCGTTCCGAGAATCACTAAAGTAATCATTCGTGAGTCGGATTGTTTCGCTCGTGCCGGCGGCGACTGAGATCGCGGCCGCGCTCGGATTGATGGAGGACGTGGTGGGCGTTTCGCATGAGTGCGATTTCCCGAGCGAAGCCAACACGCGACCGCAGGTGACGAAGTGCCCGCTGCACAATGCCGGATTCGCGAGCAAAGAAATTGATGAATGGGTGCGTCGTGCGCTGCGCGAGAATGGAACGATCTACACGATCGATGAGCCGCTGCTGCGCGAGCTGCAGCCGGACGTTATCCTCACCCAAAAGTTGTGCGACGTGTGTGCTGTCGGCTACGGCACCGTCGCGCGACTGGCGGAAACTTTGCCCGGCCCGCCGCGAGTTGTTAACCTGGAGCCTTCAAGCCTCGCCGATATTTTCGATGACATTCGTCGGGTCGCGCGAGCGTGCGATGTAGCAGAGCGCGCGGAAGAGTTGGTCGCAAAGTTATCGGCGCGCGTCGAAGCGGTGCGCAAGCGAGCGGCACATGTCGCGCATCGGCCACGATGTTTTCTGATGGAATGGGTCGATCCGCCGTTTTGTTCCGGTCATTGGGGACCGGAATTAGTTGAGATAGCCGGCGGACATGATCCGTTAGGCCGGAAGCATCAACCATCGACGCGGATCGATTGGCAGGAGGTGCTGGATACGCGGCCGGAAATCATTGTCCTCGCGCTTTGCGGTTACGATGTCGATCTGGCGCAGCACGATTACGAATTGTTGCGAGAATTTCCTGGGTTTGATTCGCTTCCAGCCGCGCGCACCGGCGAGATTTATCTGACTAATGCCAGCGCTTATTTTGCGCGCCCGGGCCCGCGGGTTATCGACAGCATCGAAATTCTCGCCGGAATATTGCATCCGAAAGAGTTTCCCGAGTTCGCGTTTCGCAACACTCAGGATCATCGCGTTGCGCAGCATGAGTCTGCCGCGCTTTAATTTCGCGGAGTTGTGATGGCGCCCGTCTCTTCGATGACGGCAGCGTTTTTGGAGTGCGGTGGGGAAGCGTAGCGCCACACCGCTTTTCTTTGCCCAGCTTCGCAGCTAAAAGCCAGATCGATTAAGCGTGCCGGATAATTTTGAGGTATCGCCAGACAGATGATCGGCGAGCGCAAAGGCAACGAGTAAAGCGGTGCCGCGCTGCGCTTGCCACCGCAGTCCAAAAAAGTGCGCCAAGAAGATGTCCTGAATTCCTTTGCTCGTTCGTTGTACTGATAGAGAACCAACTCAATAACGGGAGGCAAAATATGAGTATACAAGAAATCGACCAGCTCTCAGACCATGAAATCGTGTCGCGGACGGATTGGCTGGTGGCGCGCCAAGATCTGCTTAAACGCGAGAAGGAACTAACCCGTTTGCGCGATCAGTTGAGCGCCGAACGCCGCGCCCTGCCGTGGGTGAAGATCGACAAGGAATATGTCTTCGATGCTCCGGACGGGAAGGTAACGTTGGCCGATCTTTTCGAGGGTCGGAGCCAGCTCTTTATCAAGCACTTCATGATGGGGCCGGGACAAACCACGCAATGCGTTGGTTGTTCCCTGGAAGTCGATCATATCGAAGGCATTCTGGTCCATCTTCAGAACCACGACGTTAGCTACGCCGCAGTAGCGCGGGCGCCAATCCAGGAGATCGAAATTGTGCGCAAGCGTATGGGATGGAAATTCCCCTGGGTCTCATCCTACCACTCGGATTTTAACTACGACTTCAACGTCTCCTTCACGCGCGAGCGGATTGCTTCCGGTCGCGCTCTCTACAATTACCAAAAAGCGCCGGAATGGGCGGCAGAACTGGAAGATCTCTCTGGCGATAGCGTCTTCGTCAGGGACCAAACCGGCCAGATCTTCCACACCTATTCGACTTTCGGCCGCGGCGGCGAGGAGTTCCTCGAGATTTACCGGATTCTCGACGTGATGCCGAAGGGGCGCGATGAGAACGGGCCATATCGGAGTCTCGCCGATTGGGCGAGACCGCGGAACGTGTACGGCCAAGGCGGAAGCGTGGAACCCAACGGGCGCTACCACCAACCAGCCTGCGCTTGTACGATCCATCAATCAGCAGCCGCGTGAAGTATCTATGAACACTGATCGCGGCTGCGAAAATTTCAGGCCGCGAACATTCGCTCGCCGGCGCGTCGATGTTTTCGGCTGGATCATTCCGGGCGCAATCCTGGCGCTACTGCCGAAGTGCCCGATGTGTCTGGCAGCATACATCGCGCTTTGGAGTGGAATCGGGCTTTCATTCTCAGCTGCGACACATTTGCGTGTGTCGCTTCTGATGCTGAGTGTCGGATTGATTTTATTTATGGCGGCGACAAACACCCGTCGCCTGATTCACAAACTTGGTCGGTACGAAAAAATAATCGGAAGGAGCGCGTTATGTTAAAAGAGAGCAAGGCATTCAGCGGTTTTTCGACGGCAGACATTCCCAAGACGAAAGAATTCTATGCGGGAACACTCGGCTTGGACGTTACGGAATCTCACGGTCTGCTCACGTTGCGGCTCGCCGGGGGCAATAATGTTCTCATTTATCCAAAGCCCAACCATGTTCCGGCCACCTTTACGGTTCTGAATTTCCCGGTGAGGGATGTGGATCTTGCGGTCGATGAACTGGCGAAGCGAGGGGTCCGTTTCGAGATCTATGATCTGCCCGATCTCAAGACCGACAAGAAAGGCATAATGCGCGGGAACGGTCCCACCATTGCCTGGTTCAAGGATCCGGCAGGGAACATTCTCTCCATCATCGAACAAACAGAAGAATCGTGATGCCAGCACACGCGTTCGCGGAAAGGCATTCTCGGGCGCGTGATATAGGGCGGCGTTTTTGGAGTGCGGTGGGAAGCGGAGCGCCACACCGCTTTTTTTCTGGCGAAAATGTAAGGGCCGTCACCGCTTCGGTTGCCACCGCAGTCCAAAAAAGTGCGACAAAAGTTGTCCTAAGTAGGCGGGGTCGTTCGTCATGTTATTGAAAGGAACAAACCAAAACAAGTTATGAGCACACAAACCAAAACTAAACCCAAGAGTCAAAAGAACAACGGCGCACCGGCGAGCATTGTCTGGTTCGAAATCCCGGCGGACAACGTCGAACGCGCGAGGACCTTCTACGGCGAACTATTCGGCTGGAAAATCGAGAGGTTCCCGGGGCCAAAGCCTTACTGGCACATCGATACCGGCGGCGCCGATGCCACGCCCAATGGCGGAATGATGGAGCGGCAGTGTCCAGAGCACAGCGTCACGAACTACGTGGGCGTGCCCTCGGTAGATGAGGCAGCGGCCAAGGTCGAAAAACTCGGCGGCAAAATCTGCATGCGCAAAACCGCCGTGCCGGAGATGGGTTATTTCATCATCTGCAACGACACTGAGAACAACACCTTTGCGCTCTGGGAAACGAACGAGAGCGCAAAATAGCTTACTTACTTGTAGAAACGACTAAATCGTTGAAGCGTTAAAACGTTAAAAGGAAACAATCACTATGAGTACAACAACGAAATCCGATTACCTCCTCCTTTTCCGCGGCAATGTCTGGGACAGAGGGCTCTCGCCCGCACAACTTCAGAAGGTGGTGTCGGACTGGATGGCCTGGTTCGAACGACTGAAGGAAGAGGGAAAGTGTCTCGGCGGCCACCCTTTGGAAGAAGAAGGCAAAGTCGTTTCGGGCAAACAGGGGCGCACGATTGCCGACGGTCCATTCGCGGAATCGAAGGAAGCAATCGGCGGGTACTTCTATCTCCAAGTCGCGGATGAGAACGAGGCGATCGAAATCGCCAAACAATGTCCTGGTCTTGAATATGGCGCCGTGGTCGAGGTCCGGCCCGTCGCCGATATCTGTTCGGTCAAGCAACGTGCGGAGGAATATTCCCCCGGACAACTGGCCGAGGCCACGGCTTGATACAAACTGGGCCCTCACCTTAATCCTCTCCCGAGGCAGAGGAGAGTGCACAGCCTGGTGAGCGTACCCACTAAATGAAAATAGGATCGCAAGAGTTGGCGACTCACCGTCGCCGCATTTTTGGACTGCGGTGGCAAGCGCAGCGCGACACCGCTTTGCTTTCCTTCGCTTCGCGGGCATTCGCGCATCAACCTGATGCTCAATACGCTCGAGGGCACACGGCCACGGGAAAAGTGCCCTCGTCGCTGCGCTTTGCCTGCGCAGTCCAAAAAATCTGGCAAAAGATATCTAAGGTCCAAAGTTTCAAGCAATCAGAATATGACAACTAAGATCACGCAAAAAATTACGCCATTCTTATGGTTCGATGACAAAGCCGAAGAGGCAGCGAAATTTTACGCTTCCATCTTTAAGAACTCGAAGGTAGGAAAGATCACTCGGTATGAAGAGGAATCAGCCGGGCCAACCGGCCGGCCGGCGGGATCGGTCATGACTGTTGAATTCGAGCTCGAGGGACAGGAGTTCGTAGCGCTCAACGGCGGTCCGATGTTCAAGTTCACGGAAGCCATCTCGTTTGTCGTGAACTGTGAGACACAAGAAGAGGTCGATTATTTTTGGACGAAACTCTCCGTTGGCGGCGAAGAAAGCCGATGCGGTTGGCTCAAAGACAAATTCGGTTTGTCGTGGCAGGTCGTTCCCACCGTGTTGATCGAGATGCTGGCAGACAAGGACGCTGCGAAAGCGAAACGTGTCATGCGCGCGATGCTGCAAATGGACAAGATCGACATCCCAACGCTGCAGAAGGCGTACGACGGAAAATAGAAAAACGTGATTCGTTCCGTCTTCGCGAGCGCTTCGTCGCGACAAGTAAACCGCCTGCTTGCGAATGCGTTCGGAGTTGAATCGTTACATTGGAAATCATAACTCCCAGGACGTTATGAGCGAGATTTCGGATAACGCTTCGTTGCCTACCGGCGACGTCTCCCGCCTGGCGGACCATCTCTTTCGTCACGAGGCGGGAAAGTTGATCTCTGTTCTAACTGGAATCTTTGGGATCAATCGATTGCAGTTGGCCGAAGACGTAGTTCAGGAATCCCTCGTCCGGGCGCTGCGGACCTGGCCTTACGCGGGGATTCCACAAAATCCGGCTGCGTGGCTCACCCAAACAGCGAAAAACCTCGCTCTTGATCTAATTCGGCGGGAAAACCTTTTTCGCGACAAAGAACCGCACATCATCGCGTTCATGGAACAATGGCCGTCCGATTCCGCGGCCGGCGATTCGCCAATGTTTGAAAGCGAAATCAGGGACAACCGGCTGCGATTAATGTTTGCGTGCTGCCATCCCGCACTTACGCCGGAAGACCAAACTGTGCTCGCCCTCAAGATCCTCTGCGCCTTCAGCCCTGCCGAAATCGCGAAAGCATTTCTAACGACCGAAGCAGCTATCGCCAAGCGATTGACGCGAGCCAAACAAAAGATCCGCGATGAACACATCCCATTTGGGATACCAGCTGGCGAAGAATTGTCGCGACGTCTGGATGGTGTCTTGCAAACGGTCTACCTGCTTTTCAACGAAGGCTACAAGGCGTCCACCGGCGATCATTTGATCAGAGAAGAACTTTGCCAGGAAGCGATTCGTTTGGGGTCTTTGCTGGCGGAACATCCCGCCGGAAATCAACCTCGCACTCACGCCCTGGTCGCGTTGATGTTGCTCAACGCTGCGCGCTTGCCCGCGCGAACAGATTCTGAGGGCAACGTCCTCCGGCTCAAGGAGCAGGATCGTTCGATTTGGAATCAGGTGTTGATCGCCCGCGGCATGCAACATTTGAGCATGTCCGCCGCCGGGGACGAGTTGAGTGCATATCATCTTCAGGCTGGGATCGCGGCCTGTCATTGCGCGGCCACCGATTATGAATCAACCGATTGGCCGCAGATTCTTTCGCTCTACGACCGATTGCTGGAGCTGGATGATTCGCCCGTCATCGCGCTCAATCGCGCGGTCGCCGTAGCGAACGTCCACGGGCCGCAAGCCGGCATCGAAGCGGTCGAGACGATTGAAAACGGGAGCCAGTTAAACTCGTATTACTTGCTCTATGCGGTGCTGGGCGAATTCGAGAAACAGCTAAATAACTTTCAGGCCGCGATCGATAATTTTCGCAAGGCTCTTGAGCTGACCGAGCTGACCTCAGAACAATTATTTCTTTCCAAGCGCCTGCAGGATTCCGAGGAACGTCGTCTGCGCATCGTCGCTTGAAACCAATTCGGCGGCACGTCGATAAACCGCGGGCTGGGAAGGAAACGGGATCGGGGAGCGATCCTTCGCGTCCTGGCTGTTTTGCGCCGTTCCTCATCGATTACGGAGAATTGTAGGCGGCGATCTTCGCCGCCGTTTGTTTTTATTAGCGGCCAAGATGGCCGCCTGTACAATTTTTGCTTCGCGAGCGTGATGCCGAGTTCTCTCAACTAACTTCTCTTTGGGGGGTGCGATTTGTTTGAACATTTGCCTTGCTCAGGAAACTAAATATACTAAACTAGTTTCCACAGGATTAAGCTATGAACACTCCATTCCTTTCTCCCATCGAAAAACCACAGGGCCTGATGTTGAAGCTGGCCTATTTCTTTACCCGCCGGCAATTCGGCAAGGTATTGACGCCGCTGAAAGTACACAGTGCGCGATTGCCATCCGCTTTTGGCCTCTTTTACGCCAAAATTGGTAGGCTCGATAAAAAGCTGACGCTGTCGCAAGCGATGGCGTTGCTTATTCGCGAGCGAGTGGCGCGGATCAACGTTTGTTCTTTCTGTATGGATATCGGCCGAGCCGTCGCGATCAAAGCGTCGATCAACGAGGCCAAGTTTGATGCGCTCGATGAATATCGGACCAGCTCTCTTTTCACCGACGCAGAACGCGCCGCGCTGGACTACGTAACGGAGCTGACGAAGGATAAAAAAGTTAACCCGGACACTTTTGCGCGCCTGGCCCGCCATTATTCGGAGCGGGAGATCTGCGAGATCGTCTGGTTAGTTGCGAGCGAGCATCTTTACAACATGACCAACATCGGTCTGAACATCCATTCGGATATGCTTTGTGACATTAGCAAGAAGAGGAAAGCAGCATGAAATCACGAGAAGAACTTCATCAGGAATTACGGCAAAGAATCCTCGGCCTATCGGGTGTGACAGAGCGTCCGAATGCGGGAATCCACGAAGATGCCTTTTTTGTTCGAGGAAAGATGTTCATGCACATCCACGGTCGTGGCCATTACGACATTCGATTAGCCAAAGCCGATCAGGAGCGAATCCTGGCCGAAGGCAAAGCCCGTCCGCATCGTTGGGCGCCTGAACAAGGTTATGTCACCTTTATGGCGCGCGATGAAAAGGATTTGGCGCCGGCGATGGAGCTTATTCAACTGTCACACGATCATTTTGCCGGCGACCGATAATCATGAAAAAACTGATACTATTCCTTTCAATTTTTTGCGGATCCGGGCTGACCATGGTCAGCATCTATAACACGGTCGTTGATGCAAAAAGCTGGGGTTCTGACATTCCGGCCTCAATCCAAGCGGCGAGAGATTACTTTCAACATGTTGATCCGAGGCGTTTTTACGAGGTCGCCGGTCCAGTTAATCTAGTTTTGATTGTCCTGACGTTAATCCTGTTCTGGAAGGAGTCCGTCTCGCTCCGTTTTTACTTTGCGGCGTCACTCGCATCCTATGCCGCGATCCTCATCCTGACACTTGCCTACTTCGTTCCTCGCAATCTTATCCTTTTTACCTGGCCGATTTCGGATCACCTCGAACAAATCCGAACAGCTTCCGCCCAGTGGAGTGCCATGAACTGGATTCGCTCGTTGCTCGGATTGGCCGGTGTTCTTTTCTCATTCAAAGGACTCGACACGTATTACGTCACGCGCAGCAAGAAAACATGAAGCCCACCGGCAAATCGGGGCGCCGAAAGGCCGACGCCAGTTTGCAACTGATCCTGGAGGCGGCGCGGGCGCACTTCTTCAGCCATGGTTTCCGCAGCGTGACCATGGATGACCTGGCAGATGAATTAGGCATCAGCAAAAAAACGCTTTACGCCCATTTCCCGAGCAAGATCGCGCTGCTTGAGGCCGTGCTGGCCGATAAGTTCGCGGGTGTGGAAGCGAAGTTAAAGGAAGTTACGCGTGCTCACCTGCACGATTTCTCGACGGCATTGCCTGACCTGCTTAGCACTACGCAGCGCGAGCTGGACGAGATCAAACCTCCGTTCGTTCGCGATATGCGACAAAAAGCGCCGCACGTCTTCAAGATGGTCGAGCGCCGCCGAGCGGAACTGATCGAGCGCTACTTCGGAAAACTTTTTGTTGAAGGTCAACGTGCAGGAATGGTCCGCAAAGATATTCCAGCCAGACTCATGATCGAGATTCTGCTCACGATGATTCAAGGAATTATGAATCCGCCGAAGATGGAAGAGCTTGAGATGACACCGAAGGAGGGCTTCACCGGAATCATCAAGATTGTTCTCGAAGGGGCGCTTATCCGGAAAGGACAGAAATTATGAATGTCTCTCGTCTCGTTCGCACTTTGTCCGGCGCAGTCTTTCTCTTGTTAGTTCCTTTCTTCATCAGCAGTTGCAGCAATGCGCCCCAGGACCGTTTCCAAGGCTATGTCGAAGGCGAATTCGTTTATGTCGCGTCGCCGCTGGCCGGCCAGTTGGAATCTTTACAAGTGCGACGAGGCGATCAGGTCAAGGCCGGCGATCCGCTCTTTGCCTTGGATGAAACAGCGGAGAAAGCGGCGCTTGACCAGGCGCGGGCGGCGTTGGTTCTTTCCGAAGCTGAATTCGCCCGACAGGAAAAACTTTTCCGCATGGGTCCAGCTGCCGCGCAAGATTACGATCGGGCGCGTTCCACCCGCGACCAGGACCGGCAGCGCGTCACTCAAGCAGAGTGGAATTTCAACCAGAAACGACAGGCGGCGCCACAGGTCGGTTTGGTTTACGACACACTTTTTCGGCAAGGCGAGTGGGTGGCAGCAGGAAAACCAGTGGTCGCGCTGTTGCCACCACAAAACATCAAAGTGCGTGCGTTCGTCCCCGAAACGCAAGTTGGTTCGATCCACTACGGTGATACGACTCAGGTGACCGTTGATGGCGTGCGAGATCCTTTTATCGGCAAGGTGAGTTACATCTCGCCGCACGCCGAATACACTCCGCCGGTCATCTACAGCCGGGAAAGCCGCGCGAAACTAGTTTTCATGATCGAATCGGTGTTCGATCCCGAGGTCTCGGCCAACCTGCATCCCGGGCAACCGGTCGATGTCGAATTTAAATCCAAGTGAAAAACGGCGAATCAGTCATCGATGTTCGTGGAATGACAAAGCGCTTCGGCGAGCTCACCGCCGTCGATCATGTCGATCTAACGGTGGCGGCGGGCGAGATCTACGGGTTCCTTGGTCCAAACGGCAGCGGCAAGACCACGTTTTTGCGCATTCTTTGCGGATTGCTCCGAGCTGACGACGGAAGCGGTCGGGTTTTGGGTCACGACGTGATTGCCGAAAGCGAGGCAATTAAGCGGGAAGTCGGTTACATGACGCAGCGCTTCAGTTTTTGGGAGGATTTGAGCATTGAAGAAAATCTCGATTTTGTCGCGCGCATGTATGACGTGAAGAATCGGCGACAAACCGTTCGTGAAAGCATCGAGCAACTCGGGCTGGCGGAACGCAAGGACCAACTCGCCGGCGAGCTCTCAGGTGGATGGAAACAGCGTCTCGCGCTTGCCGCGTGTCTCATTCATCGCCCGAAATTGCTGTTGCTGGATGAGCCGACAGCGGGTGTCGATCCAAAAGCGCGTCGCGATTTTTGGGAGCAGATTCATCAACTCGCCGCCCAGGCGCTGACGTTTCTCATCACCACCCATTACATGGACGAAGCCGAGCGATGCCAGCGGCTGGCTTATATTTCCAAAGGCAAATTGCTCGCCGCCGGAACCGTGGATGAAGTGATTTCGCGCGTCGGCCTAACGACTTGGTCGGTCCGTGGACGCGACCTCGCGCAATTGGCCGAACAGCTGCGTAAGACTCCCGGAGTGCAACAGGCAGTTGCCTTCGGTAATTCTTTGCACGTGAGCAGTACCGACGCGGCCGCGCTCCAACGTGCCATCGCACCGTTCCGTCATGAGCCGTACGATTGGCGACAAATCCCGTCCGGCTTGGAGGACGCTTTCATCAGTTTGATGGAACACGACAGATCCACAGCATGAAACAGCCTCACAGATTTTCGTTCCAGCGCCTGCGCGGCATCATTGCGAAAGAATTCACGCAAATGCGGCGAGACCGTCTCACCTTCGCCATGATGCTTGGCATTCCACTACTTCAGCTGACGCTGTTTGGCTACGCGATTAACTCCGACCCGCGGCATCTGCCTGCCGCTGTGCTTCTGGCTGACCAAGGCCCGCAAGGTCGAACGCTACTCTACGCGATGAAGAACAGCACTTTCTTCAATTTCGTCCGCCAGGTAAAAACCGAAAGGGAAGGACGCGAGCTGCTCGAGCGGGGCCAGGTACTGTTTGTCGTCAATATACCGGAAAATTTTAGTCGCGATCTTTGGCGGGGTGATCGGCCGGAAGTTCTCGTTGAAGCGGACGCAACAGATCCGGTCGCGACCAGCACTGCGCTGGGCTCGTTAGGGTCACTTTTTGACACGGCCTTGCAAAATGACTTGAAAGGATCCCTGGCGACGCTGGCCGGCACGAGCGGTCCGATCGATCTTCGGGTCCATGCACTCTACAACCCCGAAGTCGTCACCCAGTACAATATCGTGCCCGGACTCATGGGGGTTATCCTGACCATGACAATGGTCATGATCACAGGTCTGGCTATTACTCGCGAGCGCGAGCGCGGCACGATGGAAAATCTTCTTTCGATGCCGACCCGCCCAAGCGAAGTGCTCATCGGAAAAATCGTGCCCTACATTTTAGTCGGCTACATCCAGGTCGCGGTCATTCTTATCGCCGCTTCGTTTCTCTTTCACGTGCCGATAGAGGGCAGCATCATTCTGCTGGGAGTAGTTGCGCTGGTCTTCATTGCCGCCAACCTGGCAATGGGCATCACCTTTTCCACCATCGCAAAAAACCAATTGCAAGCTGTGCAGATGACTTTCTTTTTCTTTCTCCCGTCGATCCTGCTCTCCGGTTTTATGTTTCCATTTCGCGGCATGCCGCGGTGGGCACAGATGCTGGGGGAAGTTCTCCCGCTCACGCATTTTCTTCGCATCGTACGCGGCATTCTGTTGAAAGGCAACGGCATTGCTGACGTCTCGCTCCAGCTTTGGCAGCTTGCACTCTTCGCCCTTGTCGCCCTGACCATCGGCATCAAGCGCTACCGGCAGACGCTGGATTAAACGTTATGATTGCAAAAGAAAGGAGCCGATTATGAAACCATTTTCCGAGGATCGTGAGTAGGTACTCTCATCATCGAATCAGCCGTTTCGTTGTGCGAAGGTGAATTATGTTATCAAATGGCGCTGAAGGGCTCCAACCAAGAGCGCATGACGGGAACCTTGGCCTCGGCTTTAAGAGCCAGTTTGCCATAGTGAACGGAGTGAAACTGCATTTTGTTGAAGGCGGTGAAGGCCAACGTACTGTCGTGCTGATTCCCGGCTGGCCTCAAACGTGGTACGCCTGGCGCAAGATTATGCCCGACGTGGCTAATACGTATCATGTAGTCGCCCTTGATATTCGTGGTATGGGCGAATCCAGCCGACCCGAGAGCGGGTATGACACTGAGACGCTGGCCAATGACATCAGCGCGTTGATGGACCAGTTAGGCATCTCTCGCTATTCGGTCGTCGGTCATGACATCGGTATGTGGATCGCGTATTCGCTTGCCGCGAAGCACGGCGCCCAGGTTGACAAGTTGGTGGTAAGCGAGGCGTTCATCCCTGGTATCTCACCGACACCTCCGATGCTGCAGCCACCTGAGAAAAGTGCTGCCTTAGCACAGTTCATGTTCAATCAGCTGCGCGACCTTCCCGAATTCTTAGTGTCCGGGCGAGAAGCTTCCTATTTACGCTGGAATGTCGAGCACAGGGCGTACTGGCCGGATCGCGTGGCAGTAGACGAGTACATCCGTGCATATTCGGTTCCAGGCGCGATGAGGGCCGGCTTTGAATATTATCGAGCCATTCCGCTTACGATGCACCAGAATCAGGAGCTGAAAAAAAGAAAACTGATAATGCCGGTAATGGCCATCGGCGCTGCATTTGGTTCTGGTGAAACGACGGTCGCAACTATGAAATCGGTATCTGATAGCGTTAAGAGTAAAATCGTCGCGCAGTGCGGACATTACATCCCAGAGGAATGCCCGGAAGAGTTCCTGAACGAGCTAATGCCATTCCTGGCTGAGTAGGCCAGCGCAAAAATACCCTACAGGACCACTAAGCTGCGATGACTCACCAAACCGCCACGGAGTTGGACGAGCTCTTGGCATGTTTGCCGATGACATCAATTGGTTTATTGTTCCGACAAATACCACTATCAAGGGAAAGGCACAGTTCCGGAAAATGGCGGAGAATCATTGGGCCGCATCGCCTGATCGGATTAAGAAAATGCTTAATGTATTCGCCACTGAACGAATATGCCTGCCTGGAGTACCTAACTGGCGGGACGCTGAAAGGAGAAGCAGATTTTGTTACTGCCAAAGTTAAACCCACGGGGCGTAAGTATGAATTGCAATGTTGTTTTGTTTTTCATTTCAACGCACAGGGTTTGATTGATAAAGTTCATGAGTACTTTGACATGGCAACTGTCGACGGTTTGCACCGGTTACCTAGCAGAAGGAGTATGGAGCGGTAAAGAAGAGTAAGGCCTGATGAAGCTTTGCAGCTTACCACCGACCAGAAATATGAAGAGGTTATTAGTTATCAGTTCTCGGGAAGAAAGCTCGCTCCCGCCAGCGGTGGCTGAGCTCCTTAGGATGTAGTTAAGGATGTCGATGTCGTTCTCAATGCCGTGCGCACAGATACTCTGGCGCGATCTTACGGTGTAGTGAAGAAAGGTGGCATCATTGTTTCGATTACCGGCCAGCCCGATCCTGTCGAGCTGGAGAAACATGGCATCAGGGGCACAGGGCTTGGTGCCCAACCAGACGCAAAGGTGTTGGAAGAGCTGGCCAAGTTAATCGATTCCGGGAAGATCACGCCAATCGTTTCCGCGGTCATGCCTCTGGTCGATGTGGCTAAGGCACATCAGCAAATCGCATCGCGTCATACCCGTGGCAAAGTAGTGCTAAAAGTTGCTGAGCCGCCAAAGTAATAGGCGAGGGCTGGTAAACCTCGACGAGAACTTCGGTAAATGGCATCGTACAGCTATCGCGACTCGACGGAGTCTCGCCCTACCGATGCGCCCCCGCGAAAATTCACTGGTAGGGCGACGCTCGGCGGAGCCCCTTTGGGCCTAATAGTTGAACGGCGCCCCGCCCTCAATACGTTTATCAATTGTGAACTGGGAGGCAATCAATGCTAGCGCGCAAATTGTTAGTTCCTTTGCGGTCGTTGCGTCGCTCTGGTATCTCGCTATCCAGGTGCACCGTAGCACGCGCGTGGCCAAGCTCACCGCGCAGGATGCCGCAGCCAGTGCCGTGCGTGATGTGACTAAACAATTCAGCGAAAATGCGGAACTTGGCCGGATTTGGCGGATCGGCTTGGAAGACGTCAACGCGCTTTCGCCCGACGATCGTGCCCGCTTCTACCACGTTAGCTTCCAGTTCTTAAAGGCAATGGAAACAATCCACTTTCATTTTATTTATGGTTTGATGGATGAGCAAATCTGGCGCGGCTGGTGGAATCTCTACCGGCATTATTTCGCCTCTCCCGGTCTGGACCATTACTGGAACTTGCGGCACGATCTTTTTTCCGAACGTTTCCAGCGCTTCGTTAACCAGCTGGCCAAGCCGGGTGAGCCGATGACTGTAGCGAATCTACTCGGTACCGAAGTCAAATCCTAGGGTAAACAAAGGAGCGGCGCTCCAGACACCAGGTCTCAATTTGACGAATACCAGAGTTAACATTTAAATGTCGCATATGCGACATCTAGATGTTAACTCTGATCTAAAGGTGGTTAGGAGGCGGCAGGGAGAAGCGGGGCTTTCCTGTCGCTTCTAAGAGAGCTTGGCAGGCTGTCGGATGAATCCTGCTCCAGGAATGTCGCGCCTAGCCGTCCTGCTTGGAACAGTTTGTCGGGACGGTTCGCGGCAACGTTATTTAAAATGAATGCCAAAACCTAATCAGGTGCGGCGAATACAGCGTAACCACGTACGCGATGGAGAGTAGCAGCGCGATGGTGAGAAGGGCGCTGAGACGACGCGAACTCCAGAATGAACCAATCAGTGCGAACGGTAGCTGAATCATCCAGAAGGGAAGGAAAAGGAGCGAATAGATTCCGATGCTGATCGCCTGTGCGCTGCGTTCCACGGTCGATCCTTCGTGCAAATGTTTCCGCGTATCGAGGATGAGTCCTCGGAAAATTCCGGCAGCTTGGGTAACGACGCCGATGGTGATAAATAGAACGGCAAAGAGAACGAGGACCGATGTTAATACTGCGAGTTGGATCAGCTGTGGCAAATAGGGGAATGGAAATGGCACCCCTTTCATTTGGCGGACGATGTTTTTAATTGGACGCAGGTACGGATTCGGCGGAATCCGCGGAACGGTAAGTGGCGCCGCGCAATGCGGACAATTCGTATCGACGCCGCCGTCTTGCGCGCGCGCTTCCATCGGCCGGCCGCAATCGAGACACTTAAAGCGAATTGTATTCTTGGGGAGAGCGCGTCCGAGGGAATAAAGACGCGGACTGTGCTGTTCCTGCCAGGGGAGGCGATCGGGCGGCTGATCAACAGGGGTATCGTGTGAGAGTGTAGGAGAAGCGCTCATAAAGGACGGCTGGAGCATCTCGCGAGCCACAGCTTTCCTTTACCGAGATTTTTCTTGCTCGCCTGCAGGTGAATCCGAAACTCCATCACGATGTCCGCGATCTTGGAACCGGTCCGCCCAATTGAACTGAAGGAGATACGTGAAGCGCGAAGCCGAATCACCAACACTATTTTCCGGACTCCTCTGGTTCGTCTCGAGCTGGGACCGAATTTCCCTGATATCCGTCTTAAATTGGAGAACTTACAGCCGATTAACGCTTACAAACTGAGGGGCGCGGCCAACGCCGTTGCCATGTTGTCGGAATCGGAGCGCAGGCGGGGGGTTTGGACGATTAGCGCTGGGAACGCCGGGCAGGGCGTTGCCTACGCGGCGCGTAAGGCCGGCGTGCCATGCTCGGTCGTCGTGATAGAGACGGCGCCGGCGTCAAAGGTTGAGCGAATGCGCGAACTCGGCGCCAAACTAATTCCGGTGCCGTTCGACGTAGCATGGGACGCGATGGAAGAGCGCGCATTTGAGGGAGCAGAAGGAACCTTTGTCCATCCATTCGACGATCAGAATTTCGTGACCGGGAATGCAACAATCGGTTTGGAGATTCTGGAGGACGCGCCTGATGTCGTCACGGTGATTGCGGCGATTGGAGGCGGCGGCTTGCTTACCGGTTTAGGTAGCGCGGTGAAAGCGCTGAAGCCGGAAGTGAAAGTTTGGGGCGCGGAGCCGGAAACGGCGGCGCCGGGGGCGCTGTCTTTCGCGAAACAATCGCCGCAGACCTTCACGGAGTGGAAACAATCGTTTGTCGATGGCGCCGGTGGCAAAAGTATTTTCCCGCGGATGTGGCAAAGGATGCGGCCGGTCGCGGATGGTTCAATTGTCGTTAGCTTGGAAGAAACCCGGCGGGCAATGCGATTATTGGCCGAAAAGACGCGCGTGATCGCGGAAGGCGCCGGCGCCTTATCGGTGGCAGCCGCACTAAGTGGTAAAGCCGGTAAAGGACCGATCGTTGCGGTAGTTTCCGGAGGTAACGTCGATCTCGATAAATTCTACGAGCTAATCAGCACCGTCTCGCTCTGAATCGCCCCGGCGAGCATGCGTTGTAGCACAGCCCTCTTGGCTGTGGTGCCAGCGGGCACCTTGCCTGCTGATTGATTTAGCTTTCGCAGCCCCGGCGGCAGATTCGCTTAACCCTGTTTCAGTCGTTTCCGGATTTCGCCTTCGTATTCGGGAAAATACCGCCGGATTACTGGCAACTCGAAACCACTCAGGATGCTCGTGTTTGGTTCTCGCTCCAGCAGAAAGCGAAAACTCTCCTCGACCAACCGCTCCGCCGAAACATCTTTCCCGCCGAGTCGCTGACGGTCAGTATCTCGCAAGGTGACGCGATGAGTCGTCTGCGCAGCGCCGCCAACCTTTACTTCATATTCGTCGCCTGAAAGGTGATGGACTTTGATCATATGCTAGCATATCGCTTTTCGTTGCGCGGCGGGATCCCTCGGTCCGAGCCGGACTGGCGTTTCGCTCGGGATGACAAGGCAAAGCAAATTGTAGGGCGTCTGTGTCGGACGCGGACCGAGACGAGGCAGGCGTCTGACCTGGCGAGGCAAAGGCGTCACTGCAAAGCAGACCTATCTGGCGCGAACGCTTTTTTGTCATTCCGAGCGTAGTCGAGGAATCTCTAACTTTTAGGAAACGGGCAGCAAGAAATGTTTCGACTTCGCTCGACATGACAAGACAGACGGATCGAGTGAATGATCGCGACGCCAAAAATCTTCCAACAAAAACAGGATTGCGAGCGATAGTAACACAGACGCCCTACAATCGTCTTTACGCGCTGAACAGAAAGCCGCTGAGAATCGTAAGAGAAGACGAGAGACAGAATCTTGAACATATCGCTTTTCGTTGCGCGGCGAGATCCCTCGACTACGCTCGGGATGACAGGGAAAGAATGAAAACGAAAGTATTTGGCCAGCACGATGAGGCGACTCTGCGTCAGATCGAGACTTGTATCGAGGCCGGAGGCGAGCGTGGCGTGCTATGTGCCGACGGGCACAAAGGTTATGCGCAACCCATTGGTGGAGTCGTTGCTTACAAAGACAAGATTTCGTTGTCCGGCGTTGGCTTCGATATCGCCTGCGGCAACCTTGCCATTCTCACCGATGCGAAACGCAGCGAAGTCGGCCCAAGAATCAAATCCGTTATGGACGATGTCGTGCGCGATATTTCGTTCGGGATTGGACGAAAAGCCAAAGCGCGGGTGGATCATGAGTTGTTCGAAGACGAGGCGTGGAAGATCCCGCCAATTGGAAGATTAAGAGAAACGGCGCGAGATCAGCTCGGCACGGTCGGCGGAGGAAATCATTACGTCGATATTTTTGCGGATGAGGAAGACCGCATCTGGGTGGGTGTGCATTTCGGATCGCGCGGGCTAGGACACAAAACGGCGACGCATTTCTTGAAAGCGGCCGGCGGCAAAGATGGCATGGACGTGCCTCCGACCATAGTTCCAGTAGACTCGGAGATCGGCTGCGATTACCTAACGGGAATGAGACTAGCCGGGAGGTATGCCTATGCCGGCCGCGAAGCAGTGGCACGACATGTCGTCCGTGAAATTCTTGGCGCGAAGATCCTAGAGGAGGTGCATAACCATCATAATTTCGCCTGGCAGGAAAAGCATGATGGCGACGAATTCTGGGTCGTGCGCAAAGGCGCGACGCCGGCGTTTCCCGGCCAACGCGGTTTTGTCGGCGGCAGCATGGGCGATGATGCTGTCATCATCGAAGGAGTCGAGTCGGGTGAATCGCGCGAGGCGCTTTACTCGACCGTCCACGGGGCTGGTCGGATCATGTCGCGCACCGCGGCCAAAGGTAAATTCGAGAGGGTGGGTAGCAAGCGGATTCGCCGCGACGGTTTGGTGCGTCACGATGAGATGATGAAGTGGGTGGCGGACCGCGGGGTGGAATTGCGCGGCGGAGATGTCGATGAGGCGCCACAAGCATATCGGCGTCTGCCGGAAGTTTTGGCCGCGCATGCTGGAACAATTCGCGTCCTACACACATTGCATCCGCTCGGCGTGGCGATGGCCGGGCGCGATATTGTCGATCCATATAAAGACTAGTAATTAAGTCGCCGGATAATTTCGAGGGGCGAGCGAGCCGGCCGTAGCACAGCCATCTTGGCTGTGGGGCCAACGGGCATCTTGCCCATTGACGGCAGCAGCGTGGTTTAATCTTGTCTTATGCAATTCCGAAGCACCACAATACGCATTATGGACTATGGCGTGATGGATTATGGCGATATGAACTGGCTGGCGATTGTCTGTGCCGGACTGACCTACTGGCTTCTGGGCGCGGTATGGTACTCGGCGCTATTTAGTAAGGCGTGGCGCTCCGCCGTCGAGCAACACGGCGTTAAATTAGGTCAGCCGGACCAAAGCGGGATGGGAACAAAGTTGATCGTGACCTTGGTCTGCAATTTAATCGCGGCTCTCGTCTTAGCCCGAGTAATACATCAACTGCACGGCGTTGATCTGCTACGCGGCCTGAAAATTGGTGCAGGTGTTGGTCTGGGGTTTTGTGCCACCGCGTTGACCATGACTTATGTCTGGCAATCGCCGCCCCGGAGACTCTGGGCGATCGATACAGGGTATCACATCGTCGGCTGCATTATCATGGGCGCTATTTTGTCGACTTGGCGCTAGTCTAACGGTGATTGGGCATCGGCGGGCGCAATTCGGTGCGCTGAATCGCGCAACAATTCCTCACCGATATTGTTATATCTAGGAGGGATTGCTAGAGTTTCAATATTGAAAGAGTTCTTCCTTGCATTGTTACTTTTGTTGATCGGGTCGATTGCCGTCGCCCAACAAAGTCGGCCTGTGATGATGCCGTCGGTCAATCGGGCAAAACTTCCGCCCAATCTCCGTAATCTTCCCCTCCACCGCTTGTCGTCCGGGGCGCTAATGTTGCTCAATCGTGACGACAATCTGGTTCTGCCGCCGCGCTCGATCACAGCCGCAAAAGGCGAAACCACTACGGAGGAGGCGGCGAGTGCGCCGGTCGCCCTGGATTTGCGCATCGGCCCAAACATTCGACTGGGCAATGATTCTTCGGCATTGCCATCCAATATGCGAGCTCAAGCCGAGCCCCACATTGCCCGCGCTACTACGAACGAGGATTTCCTGGTTGGGGTGTTTCAAGAGGGCCGGTTTGCAAGCGGCGGCGGAGCGGTCGATTGCGGCTACTCCGTTTCGCACGACGGGGGCCTGACTTGGACGCGCGCACTGATTCCGAATCTCACCCAGACATCAGGTGGTCCCTATTTCCGCGCAACAGATCCGGTGGTGGCGTTTGATTTAAACAACAATGTTTATCTTGAGACACTCGTCGCTACCGACCCCCAGTTCATCAGTGGCGCGGTAGTCCTAAGTAAATCAACCAATGGCGGCGCAACCTTCGCCTCGCCGGTGGTAGCTTATCGGCCCGGCAGCATCAGTTTTTTTCCAGACAAAGAATGGATGGCGGTCAACACTTTTCCCGGTACTGCCACCGCTGGCCGCTTGCTTGTTACCTTTAGTTTGTTTAGCAACATCAACTCTGACGGCGCGCCGATCAGGCGTGTTTACAGCGACAACGGTGGAGCTACCTGGAGTTCAGCATCGGCTATAAGTACAGAGACTACCCTACAGGGATCGCAACCACTGTATTTGCCGAATGGAAACTGCGTGGTCGTTTATTGGAACTTCGGCACTAGCCAACAGCCCGGTGAACGGCTCGAAGCGGTGATTTCGACCGATGGCGGCCAAAGTTTTGGATCGCCCCATGTCATTACTTTCGCGACTGAATATAATGAGCCCTTGATTCGGACCGGTTCGTTTCTGCCTTCGGCCGCGGCGGACCGAACGACACAGAACGTTTACGTTGTCTATCAGACGTTACTCGGAGGCAATCCCCGGATTGCTTTTATCAAATCAACTAACGGCGGGACGACTTGGAGCGCACCGGTTGCAATTAGTGATAATCCCCCGGGTTTGGGGGTGTTCAATCCCGCCATCAATGTTTCATCAGATGCTAGGACTGTTACGGTTGCATTTTATGACCATCGAAATAATCCCGGCTCTAATGTGCTGGTTGATCTTTACCTGGCACAATCTTTCGATGGTGGCGCTAACTGGCAGCCCAATATCCGGCTTACTTCTATATCAACCAATGCTTCGCTCGCTCCACTCACTTTCCAAGGTTACATGCTAGGCGATTATCTTGGTGTTGCGCAAACTACGCGCCCGACTGTGCCGGCAGTACCGATTTGGGTAGACACACGAAGCGGCAATCCCGACCCATTTATTACGCGAGCGGGGATCGCCCCTTATGCCGACTTGGTTCTGGCATGGGAAGCGGCGC
>QHRO01000017.1 GCA_003220155.1 Verrucomicrobiota bacterium | reverse complement strand
AGCAAATGGAACATTCGATGCTACTGCCTCATTTGTGAGGAGCAACGCAGTGACCCCAGCGGGTCTTCCAGCAGAAGGGTCCATCTTGAAGCAAGTGGGACACCATACAATCGACTGCATTGAAGCGCGCCGTATCTTCTTCGTAAGACTTGGCTTGTGTTTGGATTGGATCGAAAACATGGACATTTCAGGATTGTTAGCAAAGCCGAGTAAGTTCGATGTTTTTGCCGTCAGTGGGTTGGTCTAGCCGTTCATGTCTACGCCAAAAAAACGCATTCTCGTAGTTGATGACAACCCGAGGAATCTGAAGCTCGCTTTCGACGTGCTGGAAGATGCCGATTACGAGGTCGTTGAAGCGGTGAACGCCGAAGAAGCCCAAAGCATGATTGACCGCAATTTGCCCGACTTAATCCTAATGGATATCGCGTTGCCCGGAATGGACGGGCTAACCCTGACGCGCAAAATCAAAGCGAACGAACGTACAAAACATATCCGCATCATCGCCCTGACTGCTTTTGCCATGAAAGGCGACGATCAAAAAGCTCTCGCCGCAGGATGTGACGGTTATATCACTAAGCCGATCGACATCCACCAACTGCCAGTGCAAGTGGCGGAGATTCTGGGAGGCTCGGGTTTCGCCTCTTAACCGGAAGGACTCTAATTGCGACCGTGAATGTTCTGATTCTCGACGACATTGCCACGAACCGGAAGTTGCTCCGGGCGCAGTTGGAGGCCGAAGGCGTCACGGTGTTAGAAGCGAGCGATGGCGTAGAAGGTCTAGCAAAGTTGAAGCGGCAAAAGGTCGATGCCGCAATTTCGGACCTTCTGATGCCGAACATGGATGGTTACCGCTTTTGTTACGAGGTTAGAAAGAGCAAGGAACACCGGGACCTTCCCATTATCATATATACCTCCACCTATACGTCCCCGAGCGACGAGAAGCTTTCGCTAAAGTTAGGCGCGAACAAATATCTTCGTAAACCCGCGTCTGTCGTGCAGATTCTCGACGCCCTTCATAATGCCACGACCAAGAAGCACGTTATTCCGAAGGCAGAATTCGACGAACGTGATGTGCTTAAACATTACAGCGAGCGTCTTATCTCCAAACTGGAAGAGAAGAACGTCGAGCTGACCCAGCGCAACCGGGAGTTGGATCAACTCAACAATAAGCTGGCGGCCGAGATCCTCGAGCGAAAGAGCGCGGAGGAACGCCTGCTCGAGCAAGCTGACATCATCAATCATGCACGGGACGCGATCATCATCCGGAACTTCGAAGATGATCAAATCACCTTTTGGAACAAAGGGGCGGAAAACTTGTACGGATGGAGCGCCAACGAAGCGCTGGGCGAGCCAATCGGCAAATTAATCTACGCCGATCCAAAGGAGCACGAAGAGGCATCTAGAACCCTTAGCCCTACCGGGGAATTTCGCGGCGAACTCAGGCAAGTCACGAAGGATGGCCGAGAGGTCCTTGTCAATGGACGATCGACCATCGTGCGCAATCCGGACGGAACTCCGCGTTCTGTCCTGAGCATCAACACGGACGTCACCGAGCAAAAAAAACTTGAAATGCAGCTGCTGCGCGCGCAGCGACTTGAAAGCATTGGCACACTGGCGGGTGGCGTAGCCCATGATCTAAATAATGTCCTCGGGCCGATTTTGATGGGTGCGGAATCACTGCGTAGCAATGCGACCGGCGAACATGCCGCTGCCATGATTTCGCTGATCGAGGAAAGCGCACGACGTGGTTCAAGCATTGTTAAGCAGGTGCTTACTTTCGCGCGCGGCGTGGAAGGTGAGCGGGTGCTAATTAACCCACGGCACCTCATTGACGAAATGGTCGAGATCGCGAGGAAGACATTTCCCAAATCGATCGAAGTCGCAGGCCAATACCCAGAGTATCCTTGGTCGATCAGCGGCGATCCCACTCAGCTGCATCAGGTTTTGCTGAATCTTTCCACGAATGCACGGGATGCTATGGCCAATGGCGGCTCGCTGGTTTTGGCAGCAGAAAATCTGGAGGTGGACGACAATTATGCTGTAATGATGCCAGGCGCAAAGGCTGGGTCGTATGCGACTCTACGTGTGAGCGATACCGGCGCCGGGATGCCGCGTGCACTGCTTGAGAAAATCTTCGAACCATTCTTCACCACTAAGGATCCCGGCAAAGGCACCGGCCTGGGGTTGTCGACTTCGTTAGGAATCGTGAAAAGTCACGCAGGCTTTATTTCCGTCTACAGCGAACAGGGTAGGGGTACGACTTTTAAGGTTTTCCTTCCTGCTGTCCAAGCCGATGTCGCTCCACCGCAGAAAGAGATCCCGCCCGTAATCAAAGGAAATGGCGAATTAGTCCTGCTGGTCGATGATGAGACGAACATCCGCCGGGTGACGAAGATGACTCTGGAGAAGCACAACTACCACGTGCTGGAAGCGAATGATGGCCCCGAGGCATTGGCTATCTTTGCTCAAGAAATGGATTCGATCAGCGTCGTCCTTACCGACATGAGGATGCCGTATATCGATGGGATTGCCCTAATTCGCGCGCTCAAAAAGATGAAACCGGATATGACCTTCATCGGATCTACTGGACAGGAGGATGAGCCTCGTTTGGCCGAACTTCAGGAGCTTGGGGTGATGAATTTTCTAAGCAAACCATACGATACCAGGAAGCTGCTCACCGTGCTAGAAAGCGCCGTTTCAAAGCAATCGGCGCCACTTCGAAAAAAAGTGATTCCTGGCGCTCAGGATCAGAACGTGGCTCACTCTTGCGCCCCCGTAGCAACCTAATGGGCTTAAGACTTTCAGGAGCGATAGTTGTTGTGTCGTGAAGACTCTCCGCATTCTTCTCGCAGACGATCATAAGGTGGTACGCCAAGGAACGCGTGCGCTTCTGTCGACGGTCCCAGAATGGAAGATCGTGGGCGAAGCCGATAACGGTCGAGATGCGGTTTCACTGACGGCTGAATTGAAACCGGATATCGTGATTCTGGATATCGGAATGCCCGAATTGAACGGACTGGATGCGACACGCCAGATCAAAAAGAAATTACCCGAGACAGAAGTCCTGATTTTTACGGGACAGGAGACGGAAGAATTGGTTCACGATGTTTTCGACTCCGGAGCGCGTAGCTACATCATGAAAACAGACGCGGCCGATCACTTAATCGACGCGCTCAAAGCACTTTCCGAACATAAACATTTTTTTACATCGCGGATCTCAGAGATCGTTTTCGCGCGGTATATTCA
>QHRO01000016.1 GCA_003220155.1 Verrucomicrobiota bacterium | reverse complement strand
ACATCGGGCTTTGCGATTTCGTCGTGGCGGAAAATGGCGCACTGCTTTATTGGCCGACGACTGGGCGGATAAAAGTTCTGGCGGAGCCAGCTTCGGCAGGGTTTGTGCAAGAGCTAAGAGCGCGCGGTGTCCCGGTGGCGGTAGGGCGCGTGATCGTGGCGACGGTCGAGCCGTACGAGATCACTGTTCTGCAAACGATCAAAGCGATGCGTCTCGAGTTGGAAGTGATTTTTAACAAAGGCTCGGTCATGGTGCTGCCAACCGGTGTGAACAAAGCCACCGGCTTACGTGAAGGGCTGTCCCGTTTGGGTCTCTCCGCGCGGCATGTCATCGGGGTCGGCGACGCGGAAAACGATCACGTCTTTCTTCGCATTTGCGGTTGCGGCATCGCGGTGGCCAACGCTTTGCCCAGCTTGAAGGAGCGGGCCGATTTCATTACGGAGCACCCATATGGTGAAGGTGTGACCGAGTTAATCGATCAACTCCTCGCGAGTAATTTTCAGCCGCACTTCGCGCTCGATCAAACTGCTGACGACCCCGGTAAAAGGAAATTATGGTTTATCCTTTAATGGGATTCAACCCATACCCGCCTTCGCGGGAACGGATGCACGATCCGATGCTTGTGCTCAACATGTCGATCTTCAACTCCGCTGACGGGCGAAACCGCACTTTCAACCAACCCCAAAGTTCGCGAAAAAGGCACGTGGCAAAGACCAGAGCGGGCCGCGGTATACCAGGCGAAAGCACAAATCGGCGTCGTGAATGAGCGTTCGCATGAGAATTTGGAGAAGGCAGACGGGGTCGCGCCTTAACTCCGAACTCCGAAAGTTTTCGCGAGCCGGAGCATTCGCGAGCATTGCATTTTGAGATTTGATTCGACAGCTGCTGTCGCGAAGGATGTTCCCGGACTACCTCTAATTTCAAGCGTGTCGTAAGACTCGACTGGTTAAACCAGTCAAGTTTGCCCAACCGGGGTTGGAAAAATGCGGTTAGTCCTCACTTTTTGCACTCTTGCTGATCTCAAGAAGTAACTTCCAACATCGGAAAGTTGGCGAACGCGAGGGCGCGTGCGCCAGCACGGTTGCGACGGCGACTTTGAAGGCGCGTTTTTGGATCTATAATGGAATTAGGCCGAAAGATTCCGCATAAACTTTGTTTGGCCGCCTAGAGAAAGGACCCCATTATGTTCAAAATCGCCTTTGCTTCCGCCCTCCTCGTGATCACCAGCGTCATGTTAGCCCAGACACGCAACACGGACGCCGGCAATCCTGAACTGGCTCGGATCCAGTCCGATTACTCAGATGTTCTCGCCCTTCAGGGAACCGCTAAGGCCGAGTTGCTCGCAATCGCCCGCGTACTCCGAGCGAAGCCCGAGATGGCGATCGACCGCACAAAAGCAGCGGGGGAGTACTGCTTCAAGAGCAGTGAGAGCACTATGGTTCACTACGCGTCGCAGCCCGAGTCCACAGCGGAAGACGTGGTCTACGAGTTCGATGCCACACAGCTACTCGCAGCCGGCCTTGACCCCCAGCGAGTGCCAAGGCTTCCAGCTCTGGGCAAGATGGAACCCGGCAAATGGTACTTCCTTCCGAGTGGGGTCATCGATCCCCACCATCAGCATGACTTCGCTACGCCAACGATCGCTCTCGCCGTCAACGTGAAGTAGCACGCGACGGGCAGAAGGGCGGAGGTCACAGAGGTTGGAAGTTAGAGGTCACGCAAAGACTACATGACTACTGACGACAGACCACGGCGCTGCCTTAGGGGAGGGGAGAACGGGGTCAAATCTTAACTCCGAAAGCTTTCGCGAGCTAGGCATTTAATATTTGAGCCAGCTCAAAGGCGAAGGTATCGAAGACAGCGCCAACCTATCTAGATTTAGATCCAGATTCCCCGGCTTCCCTAGACACACTCAAAGTCTCGGTGCCTCCCGCCGTAAAGTTGGCAGCCGCAGAACGCGCTGCCAGCGGTCGATCCCGATGTTATCACCGCCGAAATTGATTCGCTCTTTCCCACTCGCTCATACTCCGGGCTTCCGGTCCATGTCGTCCATTCCCACGAACGCCATTGTCGAAGACCTCCAAGCCGCACTCGCTCAGTTCGCCGAAATTGCCAATGATCTGGAGAAATCCAAATGATCGATCGCGCTGACAAATCAACACTGGTCACCAAGATCAGCCGCCGCATCCAACAGAGCGCCCCTACAGCGGGAGCGAGCCGCAATTGTTTGTTTGCTGGCTAAGCGCTGCAATATGCGAGGGGATTGTTCTTATCTGCAAAGCGAGCGTTTTTATTCGATCGGTCGGCCGGAAATTCAATCGTTCGTCGGTGCATTGGCCGGCAAGAAGGCGAAAAGGAATTTTCATAACCACAAACTCGTTTCACGACAACGCCACTGAGCACGCCGGTGGGTTGCATAATAAAGTCATATTGGTCGATGGCCGCAGGCTGGCCGAGCTGATGATCGAGCACGCATCGGCGTCGCTGAAGAGCATGCCTATCGCATCAAAAAGATCGACAGCGATTATTTCGACGAAGGATAACGATGACCTTGACCGCCGCCGCCGCCAGCTCAGAGTCCATTTTGCACCAGCTTCATCACCGGGTGGATTTCCCAAACCGCCAAAGATGAATCATAGTTCCGGCGATTTCTTCTCGGGTTTTTGCCGGAATGATCGATGTCGCAGAACGCTTTCCCGATAACCGTCACCACCGGGCGTCGAACAAGGTAAAAACCCCATTGCGCGTCAGTGTGAAACGGGAACTTCGCATTCGTGCACGAGATAACCGCCTTCCGTATCGCACACCATGTGTCGCTGAAGGAGCAAAGGTTATCCAAGGCTCCGGCAGGCGAAAATAGCGATTGGCAAGGTGACAATCATTAACAGCGCAGTTGCCACCAGAGTGGATGAGGATTCGACTTCGTAAATGCGATAGCGCGGTGCTAAGAGAGGCGCGAAGACTGCTGTGGGAATAGCACAAACCACAATTCCCTCGCCAGCCAGCGGATTGCCAACTTTCAGCGCCGCAACCAGCAGAACCATGAGCAGCGGCTGTGCGACCATTTTCACGAACGCGTTGGCTATCACTTCACCGTTCAATCTAATTTCATGGCCCGCGATGATTAGTCCGGCTAGGAAAATGGAGGCGCCGGAAGTGGTCGAGCCGATTAGCATCAACATATTATCAAGCAGTGGCGGCACACGCGCGCCTGCAAGCACGAGCGCCACACCGATCAACGGGGCCCACACCATCGGTTTTTTCAAGGTGTTCGCTAAGCTTTGAACAATAAGGGAACTGACGCGTTGCCCTTCACTACGTGTTGTGTGTTGGTGATGTATTTCGAGCAGAACGAGCGTGAGCGGAATCATCGTGACCGACGATAAGGTCGTTGCCAAGGCAATCGAGACGAGGCTTGATGGGCCAAACAACCCTTGAAATATCGGCGGACCGAAAAAGCCGACCGATGGAAAACTGGCGAGGTTGGCCTGTAGCGTCGCTTCACCGAGGGAATGATGCAGAAGCCGCGTACTGATAAGCACCACTGCCAGGAACAGTCCAACAAAGGCAACAAGCAGCGCGAGGGCATAAGAACCCTCGCTGAGCAATTCGTCTCGAGGCGTCTTAACTGTCGCCACAAACATCATTGCCGGGAAGGCATAATCCAGCACCAAGTCATTCAGACCCGCGACCTGATCAGCATCGAATTTTTTGGCGTGCCCAGCCAAATACCCCAGTCCCAACACAAAAAACACGGGCAAGAGAGCAGCTAAGGCCGTGAGAGTCATTGGAGCC
>QHRO01000135.1 GCA_003220155.1 Verrucomicrobiota bacterium | reverse complement strand
CCGATCATCTTGTAGATCTCGCTCGTCTCCTGCTCGATCTCCGCCAGCGCGCCCTTCGCATCGCCCTTGAGCAGCAGCGCCAGGCCGAGCTGGCAGTGGGCGCCTCCGTTGCCCGGGCTCAAGCTTAGCACGGTGCGGAACGACGCGATGGCCGCGTCGAGCCGGCCGGCCATGCGCTGGTGGTAGCCCAGGTTGAAGAGCGCCGTCACGTTCACCGGATCGCGGCGGATGGCGGCCTCCTCGAGCGCCAGCGCCTCGTCGAGGCGGCCAAGAGACTGGAGCAGCGTGGCGCTTGTGGTAAGCACACGCATGTCCACCGGATCGAGCGCGAGCGCTCGCTCTAAGTGCTGCGCGGCACCGGCGAGGTCGCTGTCGCCGTACATCGCGATCCAGGCGAGCTGGGCATGGGCCGGTGCGTAGTCCGGATCGATCGCAAGCGCCCTCACGGCCGCCTCGCGGGCTTGGGCGAATCCTTCCTTGACGGGCAGAAGACCTTGGCCTGTCTCGTTGCCGAAGTTGCGAGCCAGCCCGTACCACGCCGGTGCGTAGCGCGGATCGATCGCCAGCACCTTGCGGTAAAGCGCGTCGGACTGCTGGAACGGCTCGGCTGTGAACTGCCGTCCGAGCTGGACGGCTTGAAGGTACAGCGCGTAGGCCTCGGGGTCGGTCGTGCGCACCTTCGGCGCAGCGCCGAGCAGCGTGACTTTGAGCTGCTTGACCACGTCCGCGGCGATCTCATCCTGGATCGCGAAGATATCGTCGAGCTTGCGGTCGTAGGTCTGCGACCACAGGTGCGTGTCGGTACCGGCCTTGATCAACTGCGCCGTGATCCGCACCGAGTTGCCCGCCTTGCGCACCGAGCCTTCGAGCACGTGCGCCACGTGCAGCGTGCGCGCGATCTCGGGAATGCCGATTTCCTTGCCCTTGAATGCGAACGACGACGTGCGCGCCGTCACTTGCAGTTGCGGAATCTTCGCGAGCAGGTTCAGCAGTTCCTCCGAGATACCGTCGGAGAAGTAATCCTGGTCCTTCCCCGCCGACATGTCCACGAATGGCAGCACGGCGATGCTTTTTTCGGGAATCGCAGTTAGCGACCTAGTCGGCCCACGCGAAACAATCATGAAGGCAGCGACGATTGCTCCAAGTACCAGTAGTCCTATTGCCACTGCCGCCCACCGCACATGCGCCCGATGTTTCCTGACCGCTTCGAGCTTTTTGGGCAGTTGCGGATTGCCGACTTCATCCGAATAGAGATTGCTGATTTCGATGCGGACGCCGTGTTTCACTTCGCACGAGCCCAGATCATGCAAGAGCGGCCGCCAACGGTCGTGCTGTTCCAGATCTTCAGCCACATGTTTGGAGACGAAGATGTGGCCGGCGTCGCCACAATCCATCACCCGTTGCGCCATGTTGATCCCCGCCCCGGCGATGTTCTGGCGCTGGTTTACATCGACCACTTCGTTGACGGGACCGCTGTGAATTCCCATCCGCAGCGCGATCCGCTGATGTTCTTTAAGGGCTCGCGCAATTTCCAAGGCGCATTGCGCCGGTGCTTCAGGGTCTGTCCGGAAAACAAGCGCCATCCCATCGCCCGTCGGGAGCCGGATCAGTTTTCCTTCGGCCTCGGCTTCGCGAAATTCCCTGGTGCCGCTGACGAGTTCATTGAGCTCGCGCAGCAATCCGCTTTGCTCGTTAACGAGCAATTTCGAGTAGCCCACAATGTCGATGAACAAAACGTGCCCAATCTGCAAACGGGTTTGTTCTTCGGACGACATCTTCTGAGCTTACCGGGTTGCCACGCCGCTCGCCTACATCATTCTTTCGGCGCGAGCGACTCTACGATTTTTTCGAAGCGCGGATCGCCGCGCAACGGGTCCCAACGCGGATCGAGACGGAGCTCCCCGTAGCAGACACGCGCCGGGATTTTCGCGAGGGTTTCGAGTTGCTCAATGGCAAGGTCGTGCTCGCCAGTCCAGGCACAGATCACCGCGTAAAAATGAAGTATATCCGCGCCGTCGGTCGCGTTCTTCGCCACGGGGAGAAGTTCCACTGCCTCGCGACCCTCGCGCAGCGCCTCTTCTTTTCGCCCGAGTGCAGCGTCGATCAGACCCAGGAGGCAAAGAACCGCGGCGTCATCAGGCCGTTCGCGGACCGCTTCCTCCTGCTGCGCACGCGCGGCGCTAAAGGCGGCGCGTGCCGCGACTGTGTCTCCTTTCATCCGAGCAACTAAACCCTCCACGTAATATCGGCTAAGTTTAACCGGACCTCCTGTGGCAACGGTACTCTCAGTGAGCGCCGCCAGGGCGCGATCGGCCGCGACAGGATCGTGCTCCCACAAAGCGAGATAAAAGCGCCAGTCCGGCAGAAATCGCGCCGATGCTGGGTCATCCCTAAGAATCTTTTCGATAACAGCATGCAATGGTCGAGTATCGGCTCGCTCATATGCGTCGATCCAAGCACGATACACCCGTGGAAAATCGTTGTTTGGTTCGAGGGCAATGAGGCGATCAAAAGTCTCTCTCGCTCGCCCATAGTCGCGCATTAAATTGTAAGTTACCGCGGCACCAGTGAGAATCTTAACGTTTCGCGGATCGAGCTTACTTGCACGCTCCAGGTTGCGCACGGCATCATGCCAACGGCCCTGCCGGCGGTCGATGTATCCAGTCCATTCAAAAATTCGTGCATTGTTGGGCAGGGTGCGGACGGCGATGGCGAGCTCGTCACGGGCGTGGTCGTAATCGAAGTAGCCGTGGTAAAAGTGCGTAGCCAAGGCAAGATGCGCTTCGCCTGAATCTGGTTTCAAGCGAAACGCGGCATCGATTGCGGAGTTCGCCAAGGCCAGCCGAGCGAGCGTGTGATCGACCCCTTGGAAGTAGAGAGCGTCGTACGCCTCAGCTAACCTGCAATATGCGAGGAAAAACGCTGGATCCCGGGCGATCGCCTGGTTGAGTAACTCCACTGCTTGGAAAAGATCCTTTTCTTGCTCTTTATCTTGCACATAGTCGGCCTGGTCGATCAAAGCCGCAGCGCGAATATAAAGGTCGTAGGCAACCAGGTCCCTGGTCGGCGGCTCTGCAATGGCGGCTTTTTCGCCAGCGGAGAGTTTGGCCTGAAGTTCATCTGCGATTAATTGCGCCAACTCTGTCTCGATCGCGAAAACATCGGCCAGGTCACGGTCGTATGTCTTCGCCCAGAGATGCTTGTCGGTCCGAGCGTCGATCAACTGCGCGTTCACCCGCACTTTCCCGCCGGCGCGCTGGACACTACCTTCCAGTATGTGAGCAACCCCTAGTTGCTGGCCAATTTCGCGTAGATTCCGCGGACTGCCGGCTTGGTAGAGCATCACGGAAGTGCGACTGATCACTTTTAAATCCGCGATCTTGGCTAGATCAGTAAGAATTTCGTTCTGCACTCCATCGGTGAAATAGGCGTTCTGCTTCTCCTCGCTCAGATTCTCGAAAGGCAGCACCGCGATGCTTTTTTCCACGGCAGTGGCGAGCGAACGAGCCGGTCCTTTCCGCAAAAAAGAGAGAACCACTGCGCCGAGCGCGGCTACCACCAGCAACCCGATCGCCACTGCCGCCCAACGCACATGGGCGTGATGTTTCTTAACCGCCTGCAGCTTGCTCGGCAGGTTCGGATTACCAACCTCATCGGAGTAAAGGTTGGTCACGCTCACTCGCGCACCGTGTTTCACCTCGAAGGTGCCGATATCGTGCAGAAACGGTCGCCATCGTTCGTATTCGGCCAGGTCCTCGGCCACATGATGGGACAGAAGAATGTGCCCGGCGTCGCCACAATCCATCACTCGTTGGGCCAGGTTGATGCCCGCGCCGGCCACGTTCGTCCGTTCGTTCACGTCCACCACACCACTGACCGGCCCGCTGTGAATGCC
>QHRO01000071.1 GCA_003220155.1 Verrucomicrobiota bacterium | reverse complement strand
TTTATTGCGCGCGAAAAAATTACGCGACAGCACTTTGGTTGCGACGGTGATGAGCAATTTCGGCCTCGATGAGACCCTTGGTGCACACGGGGGCAAAGTCATTCGCACCAAAGTGGGCGACCGCTATGTGCTTGAAGAAATGATGGCGCGCAATCTCAATGTCGGCGGTGAGCAGAGCGGCCATATGATTTTTCGCGACTTCACCACGACCGGCGACGGCATTATCAGCGCGCTTCAGGTTTTGCGGATCATGAAGGAAAGCGGAAAACCATTGAGCGAGCTGAAGCGGTGCCTGAAAAAATATCCGCAGGCGCAACGGAATTTGCGGGTGAAATGCAAACCGCCGCTGGAGGAATTGCCGGCGGTGATGAAGTTAGTGGGTGAAACCGAACAGCAACTTTCCGGGAAAGGCCGTGTCCTTTTGCGCTACTCCGGAACGGAACCGAAAATTCGTTTACTGATCGAGGGACGCGAACCGGACGAGATCGATCGGCAGGCCAATCGAATCGCGGAAGCGATCGAGGAAGCGATTGGGGCGCCTAGCGAACGATGATTAAACGCTCCGCTATCCCGAACAAAGTGAGGGAACCCCACCCAAGCTGCTGGATCACACAAGAAAGTTCGCGTAATCAATATCTTAATGGGAGGTCCTTCGCTCCGCTCAGGATGACACGCGCTGTGTGGTTATGACGCTGTCTCAAGTAATCGAAGCGCTCCTTTTCAGCGCACAAAAACCGCTGACCGCGGCCGAGCTGCGCGATGCCCTCATGAGTGTGGGCGACAGCGACGAGCTCGTGCCGAATGAATTCGCGCGCGTGAAGGAAGCGGAAATTGCGGTCGCCCTCGAGCAACTGAAAGTTGACTACACGCTGGCGCCGCGCGGATTTCAGCTGGTGGAAAAAGCGGAAGGCTGGCAGATGGTCAGCCATCCCGATTATGCACGATGGGTACGTCAGCTTTTTC
Organism: Verrucomicrobiota bacterium; assembly: GCA_003220155.1. Classification (GTDB taxonomy): domain Bacteria; phylum Verrucomicrobiota; class Verrucomicrobiia; order Chthoniobacterales; family UBA10450; genus AV69. Next base: position 12,310 of record QHRO01000071.1, on the reverse strand, counting down.
CCGGCCCGAAACCGGCGCGACTGTCGCCACCGGCGCTGGAGACACTCGCCATTATCGCCTACCGCCAACCCATTACCCGGGCCGATGTCGAAGCGGTCCGCGGCGTTACTGTCGAAGGTGTGCTGCAAAATTTGATGGAGCGCGGTCTGGTAAAAATCAGCGGCCGCGCGGAATTGCCAGGACGTCCATTGCTTTACGAGACGACGCAATTTTTCCTGGAGCATTTCGGTTTGCGGAATCTCGACGAATTGCCGAACGCCGAGGAATTGCGCACGCGCTATTTGCCAGTGGCGACGCGACCAACCCCTGGAGCCGGCGTCCCTGATGCCGGGCCGGAGTCAACGACCCCGGCTACCGTCACGTCTGAGGATTGACTTGGTCGCGCAATTTCGGAGACTTCGCGCAGACGCGTCGGCTAATTCCCGGCGGACAGGTTGCTATCTTCTATGAATAAAGGTCTTATCGGTTGTCTCGGCATTGGTGCCATCATTCTTTTCCTCGTCCTGGTCGGCGGGTGCGCTGTAGCCGGCAGCTATAACCGGCTGGTTGGTTTGCAGCAGAAAGTCGATCAAAGCTGGGCGCAGGTGCAGAATGTGTATCAGCGGCGCGCGGATCTAATCCCGAACCTGGTGAACACGGTGCAGGGGGCGGCAAATTTTGAGAAATCTACCCTCACCGAGGTAACGAACGCACGTGCCAGCGTCGGTCGCGTCCAAATTGATCCCAACCATGCACCGGAGGACGCGGCAAAACTGCAGGAATTTCAACAGGCGCAAGGACAACTCAGCAATGCTCTCTCCCGCTTGTTGGTGGTGAGTGAGCGCTATCCGGAACTGCGCGCGACACAGAATTTTCAAAGCCTCCAGGCGCAACTGGAGGGGACCGAGAACCGGATCTCGGTTGAGCGCGGAAATTTCAACTCCTCGGTGCAGGATTACAACACCGCGGTGCGCACTTTCCCGACTAATTTGTTTGCCGGCATGTTCGGATTCCGGCAACGACCATTTTTCGAAGCCCAAGCCGGCGCGGAGAAGCCGCCGACGGTGAATTTTAACTTTGGAAGCCCGGCAGCGCCGCCGGCCGCAACCGCGGCTCCCACACCATAATTTTTGCCCGTCATCCTGAGCGAAGCGGAGCGGAGTCGAAGGATCCCGTGGAAATAATCTTCAAGGTTGCACGACGAGATCGCCGTTCGACTCGGCTTCGCCTCGCTCAGGGCAGGCTCCCGACTTCACTCGGGATGGCGGTGCGGTGCGAACGATTATTTTTTGCAGTCGTTGCCATCTTAGCGTGCGCGATCTGCGCGCATGCTGCCGAAACGATTCCGCCAAAACCGGACCGTTATTTCCACGATTACGCTGGCGTAGTTTCCCAAGGGGCAGCTCAGCGTTTCAACGAACAATTGGCGCAATTTGAACGCGAGACCTCCGATCAGATCGTAGTTGCGATCTGGCGGACGATGCCTTCGCAAAGTTCGATCGAAGACTTCACCCAGCGCACTTTTCAGACATGGGAGGTCGGCCAAAAGGGGCGAAACAATGGCGTCGTCTTCTTCGTCTTCGTGGATGATCACCGGATGCGGATCCAGCCGGGCTACGGGCTGGAAGGAACGCTGCCAGACATCACGTGCAACGAAATTATACGCGATGCCGTTGCGCCGCGATTCCGGGCGAAAGATTTTGAAGGCGGCCTTGCTGCTGGAATCGATCTCATCTTTAAAGCAATTCGCGGAGAGTACAAGGGAAGCGGAAAAACGGTGCGCGAAAGCGGGAGCAGTCAGAGTAGTACTGCGGGGCTGCTGGTTTTCTTTTTCGTTCTTATCATATTTTTGCTGGCAGTGCGCGCCTCGCGTCGTTTTGGCGGTTACCGTTATACCGGCGGCGGTGGTCCGTTCATTTCTGGGAATTGGGGCAGCGGAGGTGGATGGTCGTCCGGCGGCAGCGGGTTCAGTGGATTCAGTGGTGGTGGCGGGTCCAGCGGAGGCGGCGGAGCAAGCGGCAGTTGGTAACAAAGATGCGGACGCATCATTTTCTTCGCCGCCTCGATCACAATCGGGTAACCCAGGCGATTAAAAAGGCGGAGGGGAAAAGTTCCGGCCAGATTCGTGTTTTTATTCAACGGGGAAAATTCGAGGATGATGCTCTGCCGCGGGCAGAGAGAAGATTTCTTCAGCTGGGAATGCAAAAAACGCGGGATCGCAATGCGGTCCTGATTTTTGTCGCGCCGCGCGCCCATAAATACGCCGTGGTAGGCGACGTGGGGGTGCACGAGAAATCCGGCGAGGAGTTTTGGAAAAAATTAGTGCACGATATGCGAGCGCATTTCAAAAATGAAGATTTCAATCGCGCTATCATCCTCGCCATCAGTGAAGTAGGAAAATTATTGGCCGCGCATTTCCCCCGCACCGGCGACACGATTAACGAGCTGCCAGACGAGATCGCGCAAGGGTGAGCCTCGACCTCTACAACCCGTCATCCCGAGCGCAGTCGAGGGATCCCGATGAAGTTACCTCAAAGGTTTCGCGGCGGGATCCCTCGGCTTACGCTCGGGATGACGGCTAATGGACGCACTTGCAAATCGCGCGACTTGGTGTTCATTCCAAACCTCGCAGCGAGTTTTTAAATTAGTTGCGCTGTTGGTCCCTGGGTTTCCGTCGCTGGACGCGAAGCTTTACTCGCCAGGGGGAACCCAGCGAAGAGGAAATTAGTGATTTAATGAATTATCGATCTGGCGATTTGCTTTCTGCATTCGCTAAATCATGCACTCGTTAAATCGTTAATTATTAAGCTTATGCCAGTTCGTTACGGTCGGTTTGAAATGCCGAAGACCCTCTCGAAGGACGAGAAGGGGGCGACGGAAACTTACGCGAAGTTTGTCGCGGAACCATTTGAGGCGGGCTACGGCCACACCGTCGGCAATTCGCTTCGTCGCGTGCTTTTGTCTTCGCTGGAAGGCGCTGCCATCACCGCGGTAAAAATCACCGGCGCGCAGCATGAATTCGCCACTTTGCCGGGCGTGGTCGAAGACGTCACCGACATCGTGCTGAACTTGAAGCGCATAAAATTCAAGGCGACCGAGCACGAGCCGCGCAAACTTTCGCTTAGCGTGAACAAGGAGGGGGAAGTCACTGCCGGCGATATTCAACTCGCCCAGGGTTACGAGGTTTTGAACCCCGATCAGGTCATCTGCACTCTCGACAAAAAACATAAGTTCGATGCCGAGCTGGAAGTGCGCGTGGGACGCGGTTTCGCCACTGGCGAGGAAAACAAGCGACCCGACCAGCCGATCGGCCTGATCCCGATCGATTCTATTTTTTCTCCGGTAACGCGAGTGAAATATGCCGTGGAACATACCCGCGTGGGTCAGCGCACCGATTACGACAAACTCATTCTCGAAGTTTGGACCGATGGCCGTCTCACACCGGACGACGCTCTTCTTCAATCCTCAGCCATCTTGCGCCATCACCTCGATGTTTTCGTTAATTTCAACGAAGATGTGATCGAGTTCGACGAAACGCCCGCCGGCGTGAGTGAAGAAAACATGAAGCTGAAGAAGCTTCTCAACATGAGCGTGAACGAAATTGAGCTGAGCGTGCGCGCGGCCAATTGCCTGAACAACGCCAACATCACCACCGTGGGCCAGCTCGCCCAAAAAACTGAGGCAGAAATGCTGAAGTATCGAAACTTTGGCAAGAAATCGCTTAACGAGATTAAGGACAAACTCACAGCACTGGGACTCGGACTGGGAATGAAATTTGATCCCGGTCTCGTGGAAACGCCGGTCGGAGTAGATGTCGTCGCCAGCTCCAATGGAGCGGGCACAGAGCAACCGGCACCGTCGCGCGTTGGCTAACTTCGCGATGCGACACCAAAAGAAAACAATAAAACTCGGTCGCACTGCAGAGCATCGAAAAGCGCTGCTGGCAAATCAGGTTTGCAGTTTGATCGAGCATCAACGCATTCGCACCACTCTGGCAAAAGCGAAAGCAGTCCGCCCGCTCGCAGAAAAAATGGTTACGCTTGGCAAAAAAGGATCGATCCATGCCCGTCGCACCGCTTTTGCCGTTCTACGGCAGAAAGATGCCGTGAAAAAATTGTTCGATGAAATCGCGCCGCGCACAGCCGATCGCCACGGCGGTTACACCCGAATCGTGAAACTCGGGCAACGCAAAAGCGACTCTGCTCCGGTCGCCTATCTGGAGTGGGTAGATGCCGCCATACTCCTCGATCAAGAGATCGATGAAGCGGCGGAGAAGAAAGCGCGCAAATCGAAAAAAGAAGGCGAGCAAGCCAGCGGCGCGGAAAAGAAATCGAAGAAAACGGCGGCGGCAGCTACAACCGCTGTCCGCTAAAGCGTTCCGGTTCCATTTTCGGGACAGTCATTTCCCAAGCGCGGAATGATTTTGGCGACGACAATTTCATTGATCGCACCTTAAACGGCACGATCTTAACAGCTTACAACGGGCAAAAAATGGCTGGCACGCGGGGTGCATAAGGGCAAGGCGACCTATGAATACCCACAAAGCTAACACGTACGACCTGATCGTGGCGTCTGAGGACAAGAATCGAGCCGTGCTCGAAACGGTAATCTACGCTCTCTTCATTTTGAGTGCGATCGTTTCGATCTGGCAGTTCGTGGTGCAGCCGATCGTTGTGCCTTCGCATACCGCCGGCTTCGCTTCCAATCAGACGACAACGACAGCGACCTGCAGCATCTAACGAGAATTGGATAGACCGACCCGTTGGTTTATCCAATGGCATGAGTCCGGACCTGGATTAGATCGCTGCGAATGTTGCTGCAGGATTTGCGATACGCCCTGCGAATGCTGGCGAAACAGCCAGGCTTCACCGCCATCGCTGTCTTGACGCTCGCGCTCGGTATCGGCGCAAATACTGCCATTTTTAGTGTGATCAACGCCGTGCTGTTGCGGCCGTTGCCTTATCCGAATGCAGGTCGCATCATGGTCTTGAATGAGTCGTCCGGACCGGGTCAGGATTTTTCCGTCGCGTTGCCGGATTATTTTGATTGGCAAAAAGAGAGCAAGACATTCGAACATCTCGCCTGCACGCATAAAGAGTCGCGCAATCTCAGCGGCATTCCCGGCCGCGAGCCCGAGCGTGTTTCGTGCGCGTCGGTCACGCGAAATTTTTTTGATGTCATCGGCCTTTCGCCTGAAATCGGGCGCGTCTTCAGCGCTGATGAGGATAAAGTCGGCGCGCCGCCGGTGGCTGTGATCAGCGATCGCTTGTGGCAGCGCGCGTTCAATCGCTCACCCAAAGTTATCGGCCAATCGATCACGCTGCACGATCAGAACTTCACTCTCATCGGCGTGATGCCGCCGCAGATGACCTCGCCGCAAGACAGCGATGTGTGGCTTTCGTTGATGCGGCGCAGCAATAACCCGGCGTGGATGGATCGCTCGCACCATCCAATGATGTTCGTCTGGGGCCGGCTCAAGGCGAACGCGGACGTCGATCTTGCGCGCAGCGAAATGAAGACGATCGCGGCGCGACTGGAACAAGCCTATCCGGAAACGAACAAGGGCGAGACGGCAATCGTCACGCCGCTGATCGATAACCTCGTCGGTAAATACCACACCAATCTCACGCTCTTGTTAGGCGCAGTCGGCTTGGTTTTGCTCATCGCCTGCGCGAATCTGGCGAATCTTTTCGCTGCGCGCGGCGCCGCCCGCGCCCGAGAATTCGCCATTCGCGCTGCGGTCGGCGCGAGCCGCGCGCAAATCGTTCGGCAACTACTCATCGAAAGCTTTGTTATCGCCGTGCTCGGCGGCACGCTCGGGTTATTCATCGCGCTCTGGGCACGCGATGCGTTGAGCGTGCTCGCGCCGCAGAGCGTTTCGCGTTTTCAGGAAATTTCCTTCGACTTGCCGGTGCTCGTTTTCACTTTTGCCGTCGCGGCGGTGACCGCAGTGCTTTTCGGCCTCTGGCCGGCGTGGCAAACTTCGCGCGCCGATGTGCGACTCGCGTTGAAAGCTGGTTCGTCAGGCAGCGGTGAAGCGCCCTCGGCCAAACGCACGCGCGATTCGCTCGTCATCGGGCAGATCGCGCTCACGCTCACGTTGCTTATTGCTGCAGCGCTCGTCCTGAAGAGTTTTTCGCGGCTGCAATCGCTTTCGTTAGGCTACGAGCCGCGCAACCTTTTCACCACGCGCTTCGAGTTGCCGTGGCGAATCTACAACGATCGCGATAAAATCGACATGTTCGCCAAAACGCTCGTGGAGAAAGTGCGCGCACTGCCCGGTGTGCAAACCGCGGGCGTCAGTTCCAACGGGCCGCTCATGGGCGGATGGCAAACCGGATTCTGGCGCGAAGGTTCGCCGCAGCCGACGGCCGCACAAATGCTCAACGCCGATCTCGAAGTTATCGGCGGAGATTATTTCTCCGCTCTGAAGGTGCCGCTCTTGCGCGGTCGCCTGTTCAATGAGCGCGATACGAAAAACTCGCCGCGCGTGGTGATTATCGATCAAGCGATGGTCGATCAATATTTCCCTAACGAGGATCCGATCGGCAAACGCATCGCCGTCGATACCGGCAACGACGAGGAAGGCAACGTCATGAGCGAGATCGTCGGCGTGGTCGCGCGCATGCGCTTTCACGCGGTCGATGAAATGGCGCCTTTGCCGGTGATTTACTGCTCGTTAGGCCAGGCCCAGCGGACCAGCCTCACCTTGTTCGTAAGATCGGCAATCGGACTCGCGGCGCTTGACCGATCAACCCGCGATGCCGTCACCTCGGTGGATTCATCACTTCCGGTTTTTGATGTGCGACCAATGAGCGATCGCGTCCGCGAAACGTGGGGCACGCAGCGGCTGCTCAGTTTTCTTTTCTCCGTCTTTGCCGCGCTCGCCCTCACGCTCGCAACGATCGGTCTGTACGGGTTGCTCGCTTACACCACGACCAAACGCATTCGCGAAATCGGCATCCGTCTCGCACTCGGCGCGCGTCCGGCGCAGGTCCGCACCATGATTCTGTCGCACGGGATGCAACTGCTTCTCGTCGGGTCAATCATCGGCCTTGTTAGCGCGATTACGTTGTCGCGTTTTCTCCAGCGCGTGCTTTTCGAAGCGAGCGGCGCTGACTCGCGAATTTATCTCGGCGTTGCCGCGGTCATGTTCGCGGCAACCATGCTCGCGTGCTGGCTACCGGCGCGCCGCGCTAGTCGAGTCGATCCGATGGTGGCGTTGCGAATCGAATAACCATTTCAATATGAACGATATTCGTTTCGCTTTACGCCAACTCCGCAAATCGCCCGGATTTACGGCTGTCGTGGTCATCACCCTCGCGTTGGGCATTGGCGCCAATGCCGCCATCTTCACGCTCGTCCGCGGCGTGCTCATCAAGCCTCTGGTCAACCGCGACGAGGACCAGCTGGTTTATATCCGGCAGAGCGCGCCGGGCATGGGCTTCGAAAACAGCACCTGGTCGATGCCGGAAATTCAGGATTTAAAGGCGCGGGTCAAGACCTTCAGTGAGTTTGGCGACTTCTCCACCATCGCCTTTACCATGATCGGCCTCGGCCAACCTCGCGAAGTCAATGGCGGCGTGGTCAACGGATCCTATTTTGAGGTGATGGGTCTGCATCCCGTGCTCGGGCGCCTCATCGGGCCCGAAGATGACGGCCCCAAGGCTGCCAGCGTCGTTGTCTTAACCTATCGTTTTTGGTCGAACGCTCTCAACCGAGATCCCTCCGTTGTTGGCAAAACCCTTCGCCTTGGCGATCGCTCTGCCACGATCATCGGTGTGCTCGAGCCTTGCGTCCCATATCCCCAAGAGACCGAAATCATCGCCAACGTTGCCAGCAGCCCCCATCATCTCTCAGCAACGATGGTCACCGAGCGGGTCCATCGCATGACGGAACTTTTTGCGCGTCTCACTCCCGGAACCACCCTCGATCAGGCTCGCGCCGAGTTGCGCTCCGTCTATGCCGGGATGAAAAAAGATCACCTCGAGGCTTACTCTAGGCAGGCGGACTTTCAGATCTCCGCCAAGCTGCTTCGCGACCAGATCACCTCGGGCGCGAGGACCGTGCTCCTCATTCTGCTCGCTGCGTCAGTCCTCGTATTCGTCGTCGCATGTTCCAACGTCGCAAACCTCATCCTGGCGCGCACTGTTCGCCGCGACGGGGAGTTGGCGATCCGCACCGCACTCGGCGCAAGTAGAGGCGCTCTGCGCCGCATGTTGCTGGCCGAAAGCCTTCTGCTCTGCGGCGCGGGCGCGGCGCTCGGCATGTGGAGCGCGCAGCCAATGGTTGAAGTGCTGGCTCGTTATGCGTCGCGTTTCTCGGTACGCGCGCTCGATCTTACTGTCGATTCCAGCCTGCTGTGGGTGGGCGTGGCGCTCGCGACTGTGGCCGCGGTGATTTTCGCATTTGTCCCGCGCCTGCCCACTGACACGTCCGATGCACTGCACCTCTCGAGCGGCAGCGTCCGGATAACCGGCAGCAAGAGCCGGCAGCGTATCTTCGTCGTAACGCAAATCGGCGCATCATTCGTGTTGATGGCCGGCGCGAGTGTGCTGGTCACTACTCTCCTTGCGCTGCAAAAGACGCAGACCGGCATGGACTCGCGCCACGTCCTTGCCATCAACGTCCCCGCCGTCTTTTATGGAAAGACACGCCAGCAAGTTGTCGATTTTTACAAGGAAGTCATACGTCGCATTGATGCCCTTCCAGGTGTCAATGAGACCGCCTTCGGGATGGTCGCTCCCTGGCGCGATGCCGGTTCTGGTCCCAGCCTGCAATTCAGCGCCGACGGTCACGTTAAGGCCGCGGGCGAAGACGACCCCCGCGCGCAGTTTCGTGTTATCTCTCCCGGGTTCTTTGCGGCGTTGGGCGTTCCCATCATTGCGGGTCGCGATTTCAACGAACTCGACGTTCAAAACAAAGAACCCGTCGCCATCATTAGCCAAACCCTCGCGCAGCGCATATTCCCCAGTCAGGACCCCATCAATCAGCACGTGTTCTGGACCGATCCAGTCTTGAAAGTCACGCGCAAGACCCCGCCGCAGCTGCAACGCATCATTGGCGTCACCGCGGATATTGACGATGTGCATATCGTCCCGGAGCGCACGCTCACCATCTATAATACCTTTGAACAAGGTCCACTGTTTCGCGGCCGTCTGTTCATCCACACGAGTGTAAATCCCTATTCGCTGGTGACGCCGGTCACGCGCATTGTTCGTGACATGTCCCCGGATCAACCCATTGAGCACGCCGCTACGCTCGAAGATGACCGCGCTGCGGTGCTCAGTCCGCATCGTTTGAATTCGGTGGTGTTTGGCGTGTTCGCCGCGATCGCATTGTCGATTGCGGTAGTCGGTGTCGCAGGCGTGCTCGCATTTTCCGTCAGCGCGCGCACGCGGGAGTTCGGCATCCGGCTGGCGCTTGGCTCCCAGCCACAGCGACTTTACCAAGATGTCATCGCGGAAGGCGCCGCAATGGCTGCCGCGGGCGTCGTGGCTGGCGCGGTATTCGGATTCGTCCTGGCGCGCGTGGCACGCAGCTATTTCGCGGACGTAACGATGCCGGGCGTTCTTCCGGTGGCCGCCTCTGCCCTTGTGCTGCTGACTGTCGCGGTAATCGCGTCGATGCTGCCTGCGAAGCGCGCCGCGAGCGTCGATGTTATTCAAGCCCTGCACACCGAATGACCGAATTTCTGACTAGCGCTGATCCGGTCTCGGCATTGGGCAGAGATAGTCCGGCGTCAGCGAGGGCGCGATCGAATTAATCGCCAAGGACGAAGCGATTTCCTTCGCTGTCTTTGAAAATCGCGAAGTTCCCCCAATGTTCCTTTTTCGGCGGGTTCTCAAACTCAACGCCGCGTTTTCTTAATTCTTCGTAGGTCTTTTGCAGATCATCACAGGTGTAAGACATGTTCATGAACGTGCCAATGCGGTTCTTGTCGTCATCGGTGGTGAACAAAACAACGCGCGTTTCCGCCTTGGGAACACGGAGTTCAATCCAGCGCTGTTTATCGTCGAACGGCTGATCGGTGATGATGGTGAATCCTAATTTCTCGGTGTAAAAATCGAGCGCGCGATCCTGATTCGCCACCGGGACACTGACAAATTTTATTTGTTTGATCATGCCGGAAACGTAGAACGCAGACTTTGCCGGCGTCCAGTGCCAGGGATCGCTCCGGTGCGAAAAGTGTTGTCCGTTTATCGGTATAGCATCAGAATGCGGGCATGCCGCGCTTCCGTCAAACCGTGCCGATCGATGATTACGTTTTGGATGTGCTCATGCGCGATATTGTCGGACACGATCAGCAGCCGGCGGCATTCCTCGTCTATCTTTATCTTTCCGGCCGCGCTGCTCGCCAACGCTGGCGACCGGTCAATGCTAGCCTCCGCATGCTGGCCGATCAAACTGGGTTTTCCAAGAGCGCAGTGCAAAGCGCGCTGGCAACGTTGCACTTTCGCGACCTGGTGAAAACATCGCGCGCTCATCGGACCGCTGTGCCGGCCCATCGCGTGTTGCGACACTGGCGATCGAAGGGGCCAGGCGACGTTTAGCGAATTAATCTCAATTCCCAGGTCAACTTACCATCGTCACTGATATCGAGGTAGGCGACGCTCGGCAGTGCTCCGCGATTCGGGCGCGTCACACAGCCGGGATTTAGGAAGCGAACGCCACCGATCGTTTCGTCGCGCGGCACATGGGTATGGGCATGGAGAAGAATCTCGCAATCGAGGGGCGGTTGGCTGGACGAAGGACAAATATGTTGCAAGCGGAACCGGAACCCATTTCTCGTTAGGTTACACACCAGCGGCCAATTGTAATTGCTATCGCAGTTTCCGCGCACCAGCGTCAAGGGCGGACCGAGAGCGTGCAGTTCATCGACAATCCATTCATCGCACACGTCACCCAGATGCCAGATCTCGTCCGAGTCACGCGCGAGCTCACAGATGATCGGCGGCAATTTGTTATGCGTATCAGCGAGGACAAAAACGCGAAGCGTTTTCGCTGGAATATTGGAGTGATGGAATGGTGGAGTAATGATGAAAAGCAAACACGCATTACTCCATTACTCCACTACTCCCGTTGCGTACCGTGCCGCGCGTCTTACCTTCGCTCCGTGTCGTTTAATAATTTCGATCTTTCCGCTGAAGTCGTGCGCGGCGTGCAGGCGATGGGTTTTGCCGAACCGACCCCGATCCAGCTTCGCGCCTTTCCCATTATTCTCGCCGGCAAAGATCTGATCGGCACCGCCCAAACCGGCACTGGAAAAACCGCTGCCTTCGCGCTTCCGATTCTGACGCTGCTCGGACATCACGGGAAATTTCGTTGTCTGGTCCTGGAGCCGACGCGCGAGCTCGCTGCGCAGGTCGAAACTGCCTTTCGCGATTATGGGCGTTTCACCGATTTGCGCGCGACCGTGGTCCACGGCGGCGTTGGCTACGGCAAACAGCGCGAGGAATTGAAACGCGGCGTTGATGTCGTCATCGCCACGCCGGGCCGCCTGCTCGATCATCTCGAGCAGGGCACGCTCCATTTTCGCGACGTCACGATTCTGGTGCTCGATGAAGTCGACCGCATGCTCGACATGGGATTTTTGCCCGATGTCCGGCGGATCGTCGAAAAAATTTCACGTGACCGGCAAACGCTGCTTTTTTCGGCAACCTTGCCGCCCGAGATCGAGCGGCTGGCCGCCTGGGTGCTGCGCGAGCCCGAGCTGGTGGAAATCGGTGTGCGCCGTTCCCCGGCCGAAACCGTTACGCATGCCGTTTATCCGGTGGCGGCCGAACAAAAATTTGATCTGCTCATGGTGCTGCTCGAACGGACCAATTTTGACAGTGCCCTCATTTTTTCGCGAACCAAACACGGCGCCGACCGCATCGCGCACAAATTGAAACAGGGGAACCATTCAGTCGCGGTCTTGCATTCGAATCGCACGCAACGCGAACGGATCGAGGCGCTCGAAGGTTTCAAGAGCGGCAAATACGAAGTGATGGTCGCGACCGATATCGCCGCGCGCGGACTCGACATCGCCGGCGTCAGTCACGTCATTAATTACGATGTTCCCGAACACCCGGAAGATTATGTCCATCGCATTGGACGAACTGGTCGCGCACAAAATGTCGGCGACGCCTTCACCTTGATGAACGGAGAGGAATTGCCCTCGTTGCAAGCGATTGAGCATTTCATTGGACAAAAAATTCCGCGGCTAAAGCTGGAGAACTTTCCTTACATTTACACCGTGCTGTTTGAGCCGGAAGTCATCACGGGCGGCAAACGGGCCATCGGCGGTGGTCGCACCCATCGCGGGTATTCCTTTGGGCGACGACGACGA
>QHRO01000134.1 GCA_003220155.1 Verrucomicrobiota bacterium | reverse complement strand
CACGTCGAATTCGATCGCTTTTGCCAGACCTCGTGCGGAAGCGATATCAGGCGCAATGTAAACTTTGTAACCGATAGTGGTGAGGAATTTTCGCAACGCCTCCGCTGTGCTGGCGTGGTCTTCGACGACGATGATGCGGTATGGTTCTCGACCCATGGACGGTTGATCCAAGCTTAGTTTGTGCCAGCGAAGATGTGCCTCTCGCGTGCCGCTGGATAGATGTAAGTTAGGTCGACCCCGAAAGCATTCGGGGTTCGGGATGACGCGATAGGAAATCGCCAACAAACGGGGGCACATTTCGCTCTGTGCGTCCCGCCATCTCGAGATGAGTGCTTTTCGGTCAGAAAAATCTGGCAGTTACAGCTCGAAAAAGGTGCGCAAACGACGGAGGAAGGTAGCGCTGTATTCGCTTTGTTTGGCCGCCTCATTTTGGGCGAGATGAGCCTCTTCGATAATGCCCTCCGTCTCCATTTTTCGTTTTGCCAGCAGCTCACTCAATTGATTAAGACATTCGGGCGATTGGCGAATGACTTCGCCCATGACTGGTTTGCTGATTTCCAGAACGTAGCAGTCGGCGGCAGCGCGGACGGTGGCGGTGCGGCGTTCGCCGGTCAGGAGCGACATTTCGCCGAAGCAATCGCCAGAATGCAGCTTGCCAACATCAAGGGCTGCTCCATTTTTGGCCACTGAGACGTTGGCGCTGCCGCGCAAAAGCACAAACATCGAATCGCCCTCGGCGCCTTCCACGATGACGCGTTCGCCTCGGCCGAAATGATTGAGTCGCGAATGTTCTAGCAGAGCATCGAGTTGTTCATCAGCGAGACATTGAAAAAGAGGCTCGGCCCGTAAGATCTCCCGCGCTTGCTCCTGATCTTCGCTGCCCAGGTCCCGGGGTCGGCGTTCCAGGTGAAGCGTCCGAATCGGGAAAGGAATGGTGATTTGCTGACGTTTCAATTCGTACCAGACATTGGTGCGAATGGCGTCGTTTACCTCGTTGATCGCGGCGTGATTGCCCATGTAAAACTTGATCTCGTAGATGACGGCGTGATCGGCGAAATCGACGAGAAAGATTTTCGGTGGCGGATCTCGAAGAACGAGCTCGGCATTCCTGGTTGCTCGCATGAGTGCATCTTTAACGCGATTGGGCGGGGTCTTGTAGTCGATGCCAACGCGAATTCGCATCGCATGTACCTGGGTGGGGTAATGCAGATTGACGATGGTTTGCCGGACGATTTCGTTGTTTGGAATGTCGAGGTAAATGCCGTCGTTGGTGCGCAAACGGGTGGAGCGCCAGTTGATCTCCATAACTTCGGCGAAGCGTTCGCCAACCTGTAACCAGTCGCCCACCCGAAAGGGCCGGCTAATTTGCAACTGAATGCCGGCAATAATTCCGCCGAAAAGGTTTTGTCCGGCGAAGCCGAGAATGATAGCGGCGATGCCCGAACCTGCGAGAAGGCCCTTGAGCTGGGCTTCAGCGTGATAGCCGAAGCTGAGGACGAGAAGAAGAGTGATGAGAAAAACGATGAGGGCAAAGATCTCGCGCAGAATGTGCGGGATGGGTGTTTGCCGCTTCTTTTCGAAGTAGAAGTCCCAGAGATAATGGTTCGCGAAAGCGATGATGAAAGGCGGACTAAGCAAGACCAGCGCGGCGCCAACGTGCTTGCGCCAATCGGCCTGGACGCCATAAACGGTGATGGCGGCATAGAACGCGAGGGTGAGACAGAAGGTTTGGAAGAACAATCCAAGCGGCACTTGCGCGCGCCGTTTGAAAAAGCGACCGAGAGTGAGTGCAACGAAGTAGGTGAGGATAAACGCGACGGCGGTCGCAGCAGCGCGCTGAGAGCTAATGAAGGCCTGAATCATCGGCATCCGATTTTACCGATAAACAGGCAGCGGAACAAGCGCGAGGGTAACACCTGCCCCATTTTGACTGATCTCGGAAGTTTATAAGAGGGCCGCGCCGAGGCCGGCAGTCCACAAGGCTCTATTCTTTTTTCGGGGCGAAGTCCATTATCCGTTAGGCCGCGGTGCGAAAAATAGCCAGGCCCAACCGGCGAGGAAGCAAAGTCCGCCCAGCGGTGTGATTGCTCCGAGCCAACGGATATTTGTTAATGCCATGGTGTACAAACTCCCGCTAAAAAGGAGAACGCCGGCACAAAACAACCAGCAGGCGCCACGGTTAGTTGTGCCGAAAAAGGCGAGGAGCAGGAGCACGATGGCATGAGTGAAATGATAAAAAACGGCCTTGTTCCAAACCTCGAGCATTCCGTGGCGATCGATTATGGATTTGAGCGCGTGCGCGCCGAATGCGCCGAGCGCCACGGCGAGAAAGCAAAGTGCCGCGGCAATGCGAATAAATACAATCATTTTCTTTGCTATTTACAGCGGCCTTTCATTCCAGCGAAAGTCTTAATTCAATTTGTCCACTTCGGGATCGGAAAGCGGCAGAAAACTGCCGCACTCCAAAAGCTGGCGCATGTTCGACGCGGCCTCGCAATTCGCGAAAGGTTTTGGAGTGTGCCGGCCCTCTGGCGCTTTGGAAACGGATCCCGGTGACGCGACATATGGGGAAGAGAGAAAGTCGGCCAGGCGCTTCCGAGCCGCCTACATTTGATTGATCCTACGTTTGCATTCCGCATAAAGTGCGTCGTAAACAACAAATTCACGCTGAAGAATCTCGTGGTCTGTCAATCCGAGTGCCCCAAAGCCGCCTGCGATCCAGCGCAAACCTTCACCAGCGGGGTGCGGATTGGTTGGATGCGAATCAGCCGCGCGGACAATTTCCGCAAGAAGCAAGAGGGCCGGCTCAGCCAGATTGTATTTCTTAAGGATGGAATCGAAGGAGACATTCTCGCCGTGATGTCCGAGCTTGCAGTTCGGAACATCGAATACGGTTCCGTCGTCGATTTTCCCCCACTCGGTCTGGTGCGGAAGAAATACAAACTCCGCCTCAGGGTCGACAAAATTCCTGATCAACCACGGACACGCCACGCGATCGACTTTAATTTTCTCACGCGTGATCCACTTCATGCCGGAACATTAAGCGGGCTGGCCGAGCACCCAACCGTGTTTTTTCGTAGCCCTCACGCCCTGTGCCGGGCTTGCGTTTAGCTGGGGACTTGGAAGTCGCCGACATTCCCGTTGCCGCAACAGTCTGCCGCTACGAATTGCCCTGAAACTGCGCCTTGGACGCTAGACAGAAAAGCGTACATGCCGGTTGGCGCACAGACTGGAAGTCTACGTTCCGATATGCCAGCCGAATCCGGGCTGTTTTGGTTCTGGAGCGTATCAACACTCCAGAACCGCCACGTTATTGATATTAGTGTTTTTCGCCTTTTTCCTTCTGCTCGGCTTTTTCATCATGAGTGCCGAGGTATTTTCCCTTGCTATCGACCTGGATGGCTGTTTCCTTGCCATCCTTGCTCACGATCGCGTCGTAGACTTCCTTGCCTTTGCGAGTTTCTTTTTCGATTCGAAGGATTTGATCGTTGCCAGCCTTCTCCTTGATGGTGGTTTGGGCCGCCTCCGGCAAATCCTTCATCTCGACCTGCGTTTCTTCATGCGCCGCTTGCGCCACCACCCCAAAGGTGAGGCCAGCGCTGATGATTCCTGCTGTAATTAGGTTCCTCGTTTTCATCTTATTTAATCTTTGACCCCTTTTAGACTGGATTCGCTGAATCTTTATTCGGCGGATGCTTCGCCGCCGTTAGCGCCATAAAAGACGATCCAGACAGTGGTGCGGCGTCTGTGGTATTCCGATTTTTCCAAGCTGATGTCTATCTCACGCGCGAATTTAGAGTGATATGGAACAACCGGGAGAACGCGCCGGAGCCAATCTCTCTTTCTGGGAACGCACCGCGCAGAAGTTTTATACAAAACCCCTAACGGAAAATCTGATCGCAGATGTTTGCATTATCGGTGCGGGCATCGCTGGGGTAACGACGGCCTATTTGCTGGCACGCTAGGGTCGAGACGTTGTCTTGATCGACGATGGCCCTGTCGGTGGCG
>QHRO01000133.1 GCA_003220155.1 Verrucomicrobiota bacterium | reverse complement strand
TTTCAGTTACCTCCGGGCGAGCATTTCGTCGAAGTCGCCGGTGTGGCGGTAAATTCCAAGGGACATATCTATGTGTTTCATCGCGGCAAGCATCCGTTGATGGAGTTTGATTCCTCCGGGAAATTCGTTCGCAGTATCGCGGATGATCTCTTCGCTACCGCCCACACGGTGCGGGTGGATGCGGAGGATAATATTTGGACAACGGACGTTGGCACGCACCTGGTTTTGAAACTAAGTCCTGAAGGTCGCGTCTTATTGTCGTTAGGGCGAATGCGAACGCCGGGCGATGATGTTCTTCATTTTAATCAACCGACCGACGTGGCTTTTGACCGCGACGGCAATATTTACGTTGCCGACGGCGAAGGCAATTCACGCGTGTTGAAATTCAACAAATACGGCAACGTCCTGCTTGGTTGGGGAATGAAAGGCAGCGGCCCAGGGCAATTCGATCTTCCCCACTCCATAGCAATCGATGGCGATCTGGTTTACGTGGGCGATCGCGAAAACGCGCGCATTCAGATTTTCGACCTGAACGGCCGCTACCTCCGTGAATGGAAACTCGGTCACCCCTTCGGCCTCTTCATTACGCCCGATCATTTTATTTATATGTCTGACGCAATTGCTGGCCGGATCCTGAAGATCAACCGCGACGGCAAAGTCGTCGGCGTGTTAGAGGGGCCGCCACCAGAGAAGGGACGGCATTTCGACCCACACTCACTCGCAGTCGACAAGGATAATTGCATCTTTACGGCCGAGGTAATGCCCTGGCGCGCCCAGAAGTTGCGATCGAAATGAAAACAAAAACTTCCGTTTGGTGTACATAGGCGGGCAAAGTGTTTGCGCATCCAAACCGAAATTGGTCCGTCTATTCACACATCGCGCCGCGGATCGCGGACCCAAAAAAATGAGCAGATTTATCGAAAGCCCGCGCGCCCCTGAACCAGTTGGCGCGTTCCCGCACGCGAAGCGCGTCGGCAACTTGCTTTTCCTCTCCGGCATCGGACCGCGCGTGCGCGGGAGCAAAGAAATTCCCGGCGTCACGCTCGATTCGGCGGGTAATCTCGCTAGTTACGACATCGAGAAGCAATGCCGTGCTGTTTTCGAAAACGTCCGACTGGTCTTGGAAGATGCCGGCGCGAACTGGAACGACATTGTCGATGTCACCGTTTTCCTGACCAACATGAAGAAGGATTTCCCAATCTACAATCGGCTCTACGCCGAACATTTCGCTGGGGAGGGTAACCCGAATCCCACACGCACAACGATTGAAGTGACCGCCCTGCCCACTCCCATCGCGATCGAGCTCAAAGTGATCGCCGCGCTCGGATAGGTGGATCGGCCGTTCCGGCGGGCGATGCTAAAGCTTGCCGCTACGCCACCATTATTGGCATCGAGCAAGGGACTGCTCGATCCACCTTCTGAAATTCGACATTGGACGTTCGGCGTTGGGCGTTCGACGTTTGCTGCTGAATTGAATGCTGCGTTTCGTATCATCGCCGCCCATCATACCGGCATTACCGTCTCGGATCTTGAGCGCTCGCTCGCTTTCTGGCGCGATGTTCTCGGATTCGAGCTTTCGCATCGCGCGCACCATACCGGCGAGCTCGCGAGCGAAGTCACCGGGGTTCCGGAAGCTGAAATTTCAATCGCCGTTCTGAAAGGCTATGGACACAAAATCGAGTTGCTCGAATATCTCGCACCCAAGGACCGAAAACGGATCGCTGTCAGGCCGTGCGATGTTGGATCGGTGCACGTCGCGTTTACGGTCGAGAATCTTGACGATATCTTGAATACAATCGCCGCATCCGGGTGGCGCACCGCTGGCAAACCGCAAACCCTCCGCTCGGGCCCGAACGCCGGAAAACGTGTGATCTATGTTCGCGACCCCGACGGAACTACTATCGAATTCATGCAGCCGCCCTAACAAAGTGCTGTCATCCTGAACCGCGAAGACGGTGAAGGACCTCACTTAAACAGTAAGATCACACCAGCTAAAAGGGATATCGCTGCGCGAAGTGTGGGGTTCCTCGTCGTCTAACGCGACTCGGAATGACAACTGCGGAAATGTCGGGATTTTGATCGCGCTTAGAAGGGAGAGATGTCGTGATCGCATCCGTTATTCTTTTTTTTGAATCTGCATAATCTGCGTAACCTGCGGTTAAATGAGTTTCACCTTCTCCGCGGGGGAAAAATTTGCGCAGCAACTCGACGCAGAAGATCCGCTACGCTCCTTCCGTGACCGCTTTCATTTGCCGGTCGGGGCCAATGACGAGCCGTTGATTTATTTCGCAGGCAATTCGCTCGGCTTGATGCCGAAATCGGCGAAGCAAATCGTCGAACAAGAGCTGGAAGACTGGGCAAAACTCGGGCTGGACGCGCATCTCAACGCGAAAACGCCGTGGTATTCGTATCACGAGAAATTGCGTGAGCCGGCGGCGCGACTCGTTGGAGCTCAACCCATAGAGGTCATCTGTATGAACAGCCTCACGGTGAACTTGCACCTGATGATGGCGACGTTCTATCGCCCGACGAAATCACGTTTCAAAATCCTGATGGAAGATCCGGCGTTTCCCTCCGACACCTATGCAATTAAGACGCAGATCGTTCATCACGGATTCGAGCCGAAGGAGGCGCTGCTACTTGCACGCCCGCGCAAAGGCGAGCTTACCGTGTGCACCGAAGAAATTCTCGATCTTATTGAAAAGCATACCGACGAGCTTGCCGTTGTATTAATCGGCGGTGTGAATTTTTTTACCGGTCAGTTGTTCGACATTCCGACTATCACGGCAGCAGCCCAGAAACATGGGATCGTGGTTGGTGTCGATCTTGCCCACGCCATCGGCAACGTGCCGCTGTCGTTGCATGATTGGAACGTCGATTTCGCGGTTTGGTGTTCCTACAAATATCTCAACGCCGGTCCCGGTGCGGTCGCAGGCGCCTTTGTCCATGAACGACATGCTACTAACACGAACTTGCCCCGGCTGGCCGGTTGGTTCGGTAACGATCCGAATACCCGCTTTCGAATGCAGCTGGAGCCGGAATTCATCCCGGTTGCTTCGGCCGATGGCTGGCAGATCAGTAATCCACCGATTCTATCGATGGCGCCCCTGCGCGCGTCCCTTTCAATTTTCGAAGAAGCTGGAATGGAAACGCTTCGACAAAAGTCGATTAAGCTGACGAGTTACCTCCAATTCTTGTTAGAGTCCGAGCCGGACGGGCGGTCAAAGAAACGATACACGGTTATCACACCACGGCAGGCAAACCACCGTGGGTGCCAACTCTCGATCAAGGCG
>QHRO01000132.1 GCA_003220155.1 Verrucomicrobiota bacterium | reverse complement strand
TCAGTCGAGAGCGAAGTGGCCAAAGCCATCGCCGAGCAGTTGCGAGCGCACTTGACCGGTCGGGAAGAGCAAGAGATCGCCGCCAAACCGACAAACAATCCCGAGGCTTACGATGCCTACTTGCGTGGCCTGGCTTATAGTCTAAAAACGGTAAACACGCCAGCCAACGCCCTTGGCGCACAGAAATATCTCAGAGAAGCGGCGCGGTTGGACCCGAAGTTCGCTCTTGCGTGGGCGCTCCTGTCATTCGTGGATGCGCTCGGCTACCTCACACAGAGTCTTCAACCAACTATCGCCCTGCGTGACGAGGCGCGGCAGGCAGCCGAAACTGCCCTCATTCTTCAGCCCAATCTCGGCGAGGCAGTAGTTGCCAAGGGCTATTACCACTACGCCTGTCTGAAGGATTACGACACCGCAGTGGGTTACTTTGAGGAAGCACGTCAGCTCCTGCCCAATAGCAGCCGGATTCCTGAAGCTCTGGCCTATGTCACACGCAGGCGAGGCCAGTGGGAACGGAGCGAGTCATACTTCAATGAAGTCGAGCGGCTCGACCCGCGCAACGTTAACCTCCTCACACAGCATGCGCTTTCCTATATCTACCTTCGCCGTTTCCCAGAAGCGCTGCGAAAGTTTGACCAAGTTCTCGATATTACACCGGACGACGTGGATACCCTCGTGAGAAAGGCTGCTATCGCCCAAGCCGAGGGCGACCTGCCGCGGGCTGCTGCACTACTCGCTCCGCTGCATCCGAACGCCGACGACTCCGGCGCGTTGGAAACACAAGTTTACCAAGCGATCCTAGAGCGCCGGCCTGCACCGTTCATTCCTCGACTGAAGGAGATGTTGACCAAGCCCGATCCAGCATTGGGTTACCTTAATGGCGAGCTGCGCTTTTGGTTAGGCTGGACGCAAGAAGTCGCTGGCGATCACGCCGCCGCCCAGGAAAGTTGGCGACAGGCACGCAGCGAATTGGAACCTTTCCTCAAAGAACAGCCGGAAAATTATAGCCTGATGGGAGATCTCACTCTGACCAATATGGGTCTCGGTGACAAAGCCGCCGCGTTGGCTCTGGCCGAACGGGCGATGGCCGTGATCCCCATCGAGAAAGACGCGGTAGATGGTCCCCTTCCTATCGAGATCCTCGCCCGGGTGGCGGCGCAAATGGGGGAACCCGACCGCGCCATTGCCGCTTTACAGAAACTACTCTCGATTCCGTACGAGGGGCCACTGGCTGTAAATGTGTTGCTCACTCCCGCGCTGCTCCGGCTCGATCCCATGTTCGATCCGCTCCGGAATGATCCACGCTTCCAAAAACTCTGCGAAGAGAAACCAAAGTGAATCCAGGCAACTCTCTCGCCGAGCTGAAGCGGCAAATTGTTTTCCAAGCTCGATCGTATCGACCGTCATAAGCTCGTTCTAGAGAAAATGCGGCTGAGTTTTGTGTCACCCTGTGTGTCACCCGGCTGCCCAAAAAATGGGCAGATTCCTGATGACGTGAGATGACGAAGCTTCCGGTGCAAGCTACTAGCGAGAGGTAGTTTGCGTAGCTGAGAGGACTGGTGATGAAGTGTGATGAAACATCCGTTTCGTCTTACGAAACCCTTGTTCTCTCCGTTGAACTACGGGGACAGGAATCAGAAATCAGAATGTGAGTCTAGTAGAGCTGCGCTTCCAGCCCAAGTTCCGCAAACCAGTGTTCTTTCTCAACGGTCGGCCAAGAGCGAAATTATGGATACCGTTTGCCTCCACCTGAGCAAATGGCTTGACTTAGGGACCGATTTTACGTTAGCATGCGCGCTCGATGAGCTTGAAGGTCGCGCCGCTCAGGAACGCATTTGTGTTTGTTTCGGGCGACCTGTTTTGTTTGCGTTCGTTCGGCACGCCATATCTGGCGAAGCTCGGACGGACGCGATAAGTTGCGCCGCGGTTTTTCGCAGCGTGTTTCCGTTCGCCAGCCATGTCTGATCCTCTTGAGTCACTTCGCAACCGTATCGACGAGCTTGATCGCCGTCTGATCGAGGCGCTGGCGGAACGTCAGCGTGTCGTAACGGAAATTGCCGGGCTCAAAACTGATCCTGTGCTCCCGTTGCAGGATGCGGAACGTGAACGCGACTTGCTGTCGCGCGTTTCTGCGCTCGCCGGCGCGCAGGGATTGGACAGTTATTTCGTTGAGTCGCTTTACCGTCGCATTCTCGAGCATTCAGTTCGGTTTCAAGCGGCCCGCCAGGATAATAAGGGACGCGGCGCAGGACTCGTCGTCGCGTATCAAGGAGTCGAGGGTTCCTATAGTCACACTGCTGCGCGAAGTCACTTCGCCGCGGCCCAGGGCGAAGTTCAATTCCACGGCTACCGATCATTCGCGGCGGCGCTCGAGGCGGTGGTATGTGGCGAGGCGGAGGTGGCCTTCCTGCCGATCGAGAATTCCCTTACCGGATCGATTACGGAAACGTACGATCTCCTGAGCCAGACGAATCTACATTTGATCGGTGAGGAAGTACACCGCGTGGAACACTGTCTGATCGCGCTCAAACCAGTGCCACTGGGATTGATTCGACGGATCGGTTCACATCCGCAGGCGCTGGCTCAATGCAGTAACTTTCTGGCGGCGCTTCGAGATTGTCGGGTCGAAATCGAATCCGACACGGCTAGCGCAGCCATGCTGGTGGCGGAATCTGGCGATCTTTCCCGCGCAGCCATCGCCAGCGAAGAAGCAGCCACCCGCTATGGCCTGCAGGTGATCAAACGAAACATCGCCAACCAAAAAGAGAATTACACGCGGTTTGTGGCGGTAGCGCGCGAAGCGAAACCAGCGGATTGCCGTCTTCCGCATAAGACATCACTTTTGTTGACAACCGCGCATGAAAAAGGCGCGCTGGCTCGCTGTCTTGATGCGCTCGCGCAACATGGCGTCAACCTAACGAAACTTGAATCGCGCCCGAGTCTGGAGCGGCCATGGCAATACCTTTTCTATTTGGATCACGAGGGCGGTCTGCACGAACAACACGTCGATCTTGCGCTGCGCGAATTAGCGAAACACGCCGAAGCAGTGCGCATTCTTGGCACTTATCCGCGCAGTGGAACTGTTTCACTTGCGCAAAAACAACAAACCACCGTGCCGATAAGTCAGGGTATTGCAGAGGCCCCGACGGCTAACATTGTTGCACCTCTACCAGCTGCGAAAGAACACTCGGCTTATCGCCTCGCATCACGGGCACATCGCGGGACCGACACTATCATTGAGATCGGCCAGATTCGCGTTGGTGGCGACGACGCGCCTTTCGTCATGATTGCCGGCCCGTGCTCAGTTGAGTCGCGTGAACAAATCACAGCTTGCGCGTGCGCCGTACGCGATGCCGGCGGCGGACTTCTCCGTGGCGGCTGTTTCAAACCGCGCACTTCACGATACGATTTTCAAGGACTCGGCTTCGATGGATTGACGCTGCTGCATGAAGCGGCGCAGGCTTACGGTTTGCGCATTGTGACCGAGGTTCTGCATCCCGCAGATGTCGATGCGGTCGCGCGCGAGGCCGACGTGCTTCAGATCGGCGCGAGGAACATGCAAAATTTTGCTCTCTTGAAAGCAGTCGGAAAATCGCGACTCCCGGTGTTGTTAAAACGCGGTTTGATGGCTTCGATCGACGAGTGGCTGGCCGCCGCTGAGTACGTCATGGCCGAAGGCAACGGGCGCGTCATCCTTTGTGAGCGCGGCATTCGCACGTTCGAAACTGCCACCCGCAATACCCTCGATCTTTCCGCCGTGCCGGTGCTACGCGAACGGACGCATCTGCCCGTAATTGTCGATCCAAGCCATGCCGCCGGTCGCCGCGAATGGGTCGCGCCCCTGGCGCGGGCAGCACGCGCAGTGGGCGCGCATGGTGTCATGATTGAAATTCATCCGGAGCCGGATCGTGCAATGTCCGACGGACCGCAGTCGCTCGATTTCGAGCAATTCAGAGCGCTCGCGCGTGAGATGTCCGGGAAACAGGTTGGATGAATTCTTATTATT
>QHRO01000131.1 GCA_003220155.1 Verrucomicrobiota bacterium | reverse complement strand
GAGGTGTGTAACTCGAGATCGGCGAGATTCGCCGCCCAGACCAGCGTCGGCAAGTCCTGCGCCAAACAGTAGTGCATGATCCGATTGTTGCCCTCGCTCCAGACCTTCGCCGTTTTCACCCACTTCGGCCGATGCGACGGGCAATTTTTTTCGTAAAAGAATTCCGCATCCACCCCGTTCGGATACCGTTTCATTGTCAGCGGCCGATCGCGAAGGTGCGGCAGAAGAACCGGCGCGATCCGGATATAGTAATCGATCACCTGGCCTTTGGTGAACCCGACTTTCGGGTAGAGAACCTTGTTCAAGTTCGAAACCGCGAGCTTTTTACCTTCAACGACGAGTTCAGCTTTTTCTGGCATTACAGCAAACGTTCAACGCTCAACGCTCAACGTCCAATATCGAATTGCAGATCGCCAATCGCGCCTTTGTCTGGGGAGAGCAGGCTGCGAGCCTGCAGTTGTCGGCAGCTTGCCGACGACATTCTGTTTCTGGATAGCGCGCGCGTCTCGCGTACTGGCGATGACGTTTCGTCATCGCGGACTTCTCGGAAAGATTGTTTCGGCGAGACGCCGAAACCAGCACGCGAGACGCGCGCGCTACCCGCCGAAAAGAACAGGCTGGCTGCCTGTGCTCCCCAGCCAGATCACGCAAAAAATCGCTCTGGCGTCAACAATGGTTGCGGTTTGCAAATGCGGGCCACGCAATGTTCCCAGGTCTCGTGCCCGCTTAGGATTTCGATTTCCACCCGCAAGAAAAAGATGGGAACCTCAGTCTTTACCAGCAAAGGAAATCGGACCGCATCTTTCTCGGTTGTAACGACCATTTCCAAGTCGCGCCGGATACATCGATTGATGAAGCTTTGCAGTTCCGCTTCGGTGTAACGGTGGTGATCGATGTAACGCTTGGCGATTTCGATCCTGGCGCCGAGTTTGCGCAAGCCGTCTTCGAAGCTATCGGGCGCGGCAATCGCGCAAATGGAACCGATGAAGATGCCGTGTAATTTTTCCAGTGGCGCAATCTCCCCGGTCACGACGTTTTGCAGATGCAAGGGTTTGTGCGCGCACTCGATAATTTCCGCGGTGCGATTGTAACGTCGAACTCGTTTGACCAGTTGCTCGTTGGATTCGCCGGTGCTTTTGGTGATGAAGATATAACTGGCTCGCCGTAAATTGCGTGGCGGCTCACGCAAGGTTCCGCGCGGCAGCAGAAATTCGTTTCCAAAAGGCGCCTGCCGATCGACCAGCACAATATCGAGCCGATGTTTGAGGTGAAGATATTGCAGGCCGTCGTCGAGCAGCAACGTGTCAGCGTTCATTTTTTCTATCGCGAATAGCCCGCTTTTGACGCGATCCTTGTCCACCAGAACGGCGACGTTTTTCAAATTGTGCGCCAGCATGTAAGGCTCGTCACCCGCAGTAAGAGAATCGAGCAGAAGCGATTTTCCATCGGAGACGATGCGCGGCGGATCGGGATTATCGCCGCGTAATTTCGTCAGCAAACTGCGTTTGCTCGGTCGCGGCACGCTTTTGTAACCACGACTGAGAATGGCAACATGGCGCCCTCCTTTTTGCAACGCACGGGCAAATTTTTCCACGATCGGAGTTTTTCCTGTGCCGCCGACGGTGAGATTACCGATGCTGATGACGAGACAGCCGAGAGCGCGCTCACGGAAAATGCGTTTGCGATAAAGAAATAATCGGAATTGCACCAGCCGTTCATAAATGAGCGACAGCAAATAAAGAAATGAGCGCAAAAGGGCGGCCCGAACTCCACCGCGCCGTTCCAAAATGACGTCGATTGCAAATTGCTCGAGGTTTTCCCGAGAGCGGCTCATGGGATTTTTGATCTCGGATTGCGGATTGCGGATTTCAAAATTTGGGCGCCTTCATTGTCGGCCCGGGTAATAGTGACGCCTGCGTCTTTCTGCCGCGACGCACGCAGCATGGCGCCGGCGATTTTTCTGGGATTGCGCAGGGCGATGGCACAAATGGCGGAACCCGACCCGCTTAAAAAGGCGCCGAGTGCGCCTGCCGTTTCTGCTGAGCGAATTGTGTCCTCAAGAAACGGGACCAACTTTTTGCGGAACGGTTGATGCAGATAATCGACAAAACAGCCACGTAGTCTTTCGTAATCACCCGTGGCGAACGCGGTCGCGATGGCCGAAGCATTTGCGATGTTTCGCACCGCGTCCGTCCGCGAAATCTTGGAAGGCAATAGTTGCCGCGCTGCGTTTGTTGCGATTTCGAAATTTGGGATGAGCAGAATGAAGCGAAGCTGCGGAGAAACGTCGAAGTTCTGTATCTCCAGACCGCGCGCGAGGGTGAATCCGCCGAAGCTCGCGGGCGCAGCGTTGTCTGAATGACCTTCTAATTCCGCACACAGTGTAAACAGCTCGTGGCGGGTGAGATTTGTCCCCACAATTTCGTTCAAGGCGTGAAGCACGCCGAGTCGCACGGTTACGCTGCTGCCAAGCCCACGAGCAATCGGAATATCGCCTCGAATATCGCAGGCAAACTCGAAGGCCTTGCATTGTGCGGCGGCGAAAAATTTTCTCGCCGCATCTCGAATCATTGCGCTGACTGCGCCGCGTTTGCCTCGGCTGACCGTTATATCGTTGTAAAGAGAAAGCGCTACCCCAAGACAATCGAAACCAGGCCCGAGGTTCGAAGTGCTGGCTGGGACGCGGACCGTGACTTGCTGCACTCGCCGAGCTTATCGTGCGCACCGAACGCGGCAAGACAGGCGATGACGCGTGATTAAATTAGAACGACAGCGTGAAAACGACCTGGATCGAGCGCCAATTGATGCGCGATTTCGAAGCGGAGGGAACGGACGTCTATCGTCTTTGGACGATCGCGGATGGCTGGGTCGAACGATTGGGACGTGATGTTCTGGTTTCCTTTAAGAACCAGGCGGCACGTGAGCGGTTGACCACAGAATATTTTCTCTGGGCGGAAGCGATGGGCTTCAACGCCCAACGAATGTTCGAGCGTTTTTTGCCGAAGCGTAATCAAGAGCGTCAAACGCCAAAACTAATTCTGGGTGATTCCAACATCGGCTCGCGCAGTGTCGTGATGGAGCGCGGTCTGCGCTTTGAGATCGATTTCAGTGGCGGTTATTCCGTGGGACTGTTTATCGACCAACGTGAAAATCGGAGTTTTGTTCGCAAGAGCGCACCGAAGCAAATGCTTAATTGCTTCGCTTACACCTGTTCATTTTCGCTGGCGGCGGCAGTAGCCGGCGCCAACACTGTGAGCGTGGACTTGTCCCAAAAATCGCTTGAGCGCGGCCGCGCAAACTTTG
>QHRO01000130.1 GCA_003220155.1 Verrucomicrobiota bacterium | reverse complement strand
CTGCCATCGCATCCGGCGTGGAGCTGTCGCGAGGGTCCTTATCGAAAGCGGCATTTGGATGAGTCCCCCGTTCCTCGAGTTTCGGATCGCTCTTAAGTGCAGTGGCCAAAGCTTCACTGAACGTGCCGGTTGGTAGTCCGAAGAAATCGCGCACGATGCCGGCCGTGTCCCGATCGACTCGTAGTCCAGTGATACCTTGGGCGCGCACCCAAGCGGTGACTGCTCCTGGTCCGCCGGCGGCGCTGGTCAGGACGTCAGTCGCAGTGTTGTCGCTGCGGCTAAGCATCACTTCTAACAAATTGTGAATTGAGAGGCTGACGCCGGAATGAATGAATGCATCGGCAATAACTTCTGACTCGACATAGCGCGACTTATCGACCGGCAGCACTGTCCCGAGGGAGAGTGTTCCAGCGTCAACCTTTCCCAACAGCGCGCCGGCAACGGCTACTTTGAAGGTGCTCGCCATCGGAAAGGCTTCGTCAGCATTTAGCAACATGCGGGGGCCGCTGCCATCGAGGCGCCAGGCCGCTACCCCAACTTCACCGCCAGCCGCATTCGCAATTCGCCGAATCTCCGCCTCAAGAGTAGGCGACCCGGATTCGGCCCGCGCGGCGAGATTTACCCAGCTAAGAAATACGACCGGAATGGTCAGGCGGAGGATGTTCATCTGATGCAACATTTTTTTAATTAACCTTTCCGGGTCCGGACAAGGCACGGCCTGGTGTCGCACCCGTATGTTCGCCGTCCTTAAGAACCTGCTGGCCGTTCACAAAAACATGCTTAACGCCGGCAGCGTATTGATGCGGCTGCGCGAAGGTCGCCCGGTCCGCGATTGTGGCTGGGTCGAACACAACGAGGTCGGCGAACATGCCTTCTTTTATAAAGCCGCGACGATCGAGCCCGAGATTTGTCGCCGGTAACCCGCTCAGCCGTCGCACCGCGTCGCTTAACGAAATCAGTTTTTCCTCACGCACATACTTTCCGAGGACACGCGCGAAGTTTCCGTAGGCGCGCGGATGCGGATTGGATTTGAGAAAAACTCCCTCGGGAGCTTGTGATGCTTCGTCGGAGCCGAACGAGATCCATGGTTTCGTCATCTCCTTGCGCACGTTCTCCTCCGACATCTCAAAATAAATCGCGCTGATGCGCGATTCGTCCTCCACGAGCAAGTCCATGATCGTTTCCACCGCGTCCTTGCCGCGGGCCTTCGCCACCTCCGCGAGAGACTTGCCGGTCAGCGGCTTCAATTGTTCGGACTTGAAGCCGACCAGCAGAATCTTGTCCGGTGAGCCGACCGAAAGATAGATGTTTTCCCAGGCATCAGAATCGGTGCGGACCTCGGCGGCTATTTTATCGCGGGTGACCTTGTCGCGAAGGCGAGTAAAAAGAGCGGGGTATCCCCCGTCCTGCGTCCAAGGTGGCAGACAGGCGTCGAGTCCGGTGCCGGAAGCGGTGTAAGCATACATGTCTGCTGTAATCTTTAGCCCCTCTTTCCGAGCTGCTTCGATCCGTGCAATCATCTGATCGAGCAGCGGCCAATTCTTTTTCCCAGCGGCTTTAATGTGGTAAACCTCTGCTGGAAGTCCCGCCTCGCGGCTGATCCGAATTAATTCTTCAAGCGCCGGCAGCAGCTGATTTCCTTCACTTCGTATGTGGGAAATGTATTTGCCTTGGTACCTGGCCGCTACCTTGCAGAGCTCGATCAACTCTTCAGTCTTGGCATAGAATGCCGGCGGATATATCAAAGACGTTCCGATGCCCAGCGCGCCCGCTTCCATTTCTTTCCGCACGAGTTCGCGCATCTCATCGAGCTGTTGCGTGGTTGGCTGTTTGTCTTCGAAGCCGATGACGTTTTCACGAATCGTGGTTGCGCCAATGAAGGAGGCGACGTTGCACGAGACGCCGCGCCTTTCCAAATACTGCAGATACTCGGCGAGCGTGTTCCACTTAATATCGTATTTGATGTCGCTTTGCTGTTTGAGCATGTACTGCCGCACGCGATCGTTCACTGGACCCATCGATTCGCCTTCGCCCATGATCTCGGTGGTGACCCCCTGCCGAATTTCACTTTGTGAACGCCCATCCTGAATAAGCGATTCATTCGACCAGGAAAGCATGTTGATAAACCCCGGCGCGATCGCGAGCCCCCGCGCGTCGATCACGTTTTTGGCGGATGCATTGTGAAAATCGCCGATGCCAGTAATACGATCGCCGCGGACCGTGACATCGGCCGCGCGTCCTTCGCCTCCGGCACCGTCATAAACAGTGCCGCCTTTAATAAGAAGGTCGAACTCTGTGCCCGGCGAAGTCGCTTCCGCTCCGCGAGTTGGGCATGTCACAAAACTCAGAGCTACGACCGCACTGAAAACGGCGTAGCACCGCGCCGTCATTTATCGAACCTTTCCTGGCCCATACAAAGCGCGTCCTGGTTTTGCGCCGGTGTGCTCACCGTCTTTAAGGACCTCTCTTCCATTGACGAAAACATTTTTCATTCCGGTAGCATATTGGGCCGGCTTTTCGAAAGTGGCGTGATCGGAGATGGTAGCCGGATCAAATACCACTACGTCGGCGAACATTCCTTCTTTCAGAAACCCGCGATGATCCAGTCCGAGATTGGTCGCCGGTAAGGAGCTCAATCGGCGGATCGCTTCCGGCAAGGTGACCAACTTTTCGTCGCGTGAATATTTGCCGAGCACACGGGCGAAGGTTCCATAGGCACGCGGATGCGGAGTCGATTTCAGGAAGACTCCTTCCGGAGCCTGCGAAGCCTCATCCGAGCCGAACGAAATCCACGGCTTCGCGATTTCCTTTTTGACGTTCTCTTCCGACATCAGGAAATACGTGGCTCCGATCGGCTTTTCGTTTTCGACGAGCAAATCCATAATTGTTTCAATTGGATCTTTGCCGCGCATCTTCGCCACCTCAGCCAGCGGTTTGTTGGAGAAGGGCTTCAGTTTCTCTGAGGTGAAATCGGCAAGGATGATGTGGTCCGGCGAACCGGCGGCCAGATAAAGGTTTTC
The DNA here is from genome assembly GCA_003220155.1 of Verrucomicrobiota bacterium. GTDB lineage: Bacteria > Verrucomicrobiota > Verrucomicrobiia > Chthoniobacterales > UBA10450 > AV69. The sequence goes on along the minus strand of QHRO01000130.1, from coordinate 141 downwards.
CCACTTATCGCTGTCGACCTTTACTTCCGCTGCGATTTTTTTGCGGATCTCTGGGTCGCGCAGCCGCTTCAAAAGTTCGGGATATCCGCCGTCTTGTGTCCAAGGAGGTAGACAGGCATCGAGGCCGGTGCCGCCGGCGAT
>QHRO01000070.1 GCA_003220155.1 Verrucomicrobiota bacterium | reverse complement strand
CTTTAACTCCACATCTAAATACACCCGAGTGGGACTTAACTCTGGGGAATCACGTCGCCAATGATACGCTGAGACCACAATCTCGGGCGTCTGCGCCGACTGCTACGCGCGATTCTACAATTGTGAAGCGATCGCTGATTGCTGTCGCCGCGCTCACTGTCTGCGGCGTGATCCTGGCCCAGACTAATGACAATCTCGTTCGAGTGCAGAACCGGCTGAAAGCGGAAGGATTCTTCTTCGGAGATCCCACTGGGGTTCTCGACGCGCAAACGAGAACTGCGCTCGCTCTGTACCAAATAGATCATCATCTCACCGTCACGGGCCAGCTGGATGCGCCGACGGCGAGAGCACTTGATGCTTCGCCGCAGACACCTATGTTCACTCCAACCCCGAGGCAAAGCCCCACGCCGACTGGTACTCCTAGCGCGACGGCAACACCAACGCCGAGACCTACCCCTACGGCAACACCCACGGCGACACCGATTGCAACTCCCACGAGCACGCCGACACCGACCCCCACTCCGAGCCCGAAGCCAAGCCCCACACCGACCGCTACGCCGACGGCGACACCAACGCCGAGACCTACACCTAGCGTGACACCTACGGCAACACCGATTGCAACTCCGATCAGGACGCCGACACCGACCGGTTCGCCCGCGCCCAGCCCGACGCCAACACTTACTCCTATTGCATCACCGCCACCCAACGTAAAGCAGCCGCCGCCGCGCGGCTCGCTCTCTGGCGGTGATATGATGAACCCCGACAGCCTTCGCGGTTATGTTGAGGCATTTGTTCAGGCAGGACTTGCTCGACCGGTCGGCTCGGAGCTCAAATTCTTTGCCGAACGCGTGGACTACTTCGGCGCACCGAATGTCGCGCGGCAACAGATTGAGCGCGACCTGGTGCGCTACAATCGGAAGTGGCCGCATCGCCGGTTCTGGATCGATGGCGACGTCCAAGTCGAACGGCAGAGTGGCAATGAAATCAAACTCGTATTTCCGCTTCGCTACGAACTGCGGAACGGCTCCAGACACGCTTCGGGCAAGGTGCTGAAAAGCCTCACCTTGGTTAAAACGGCCGACAACGAAATGCAGATCGTAGCCGTCAACGAGTCGAAGGCGCCGTAGCAACATAGGCGCAGACGGCAGCGACGATCCCCTTAGCGTTGCTATGCGAGAAATCTCAATGTCGCTGCAACCAGCCGATGGGAGGACGAATCGACCAGCCCGGCGCTCTTCTCAAGATTGCACATCTAGCCACGAGCTAGGATCGGGATCTCCAGTAAAGATGGTGGTGGCGCAGATATCCAACATTTTGCAGCCAACGAGCCGTTAAACAGTTAGACTTTCCGCGTGGCAAAACCAGTTCCTTTTTCCCGGCGACAAGTATTGTTGGGGGTTTTAATCGGAATACTCTCTAGTCTTGCTTTCCTCACCTCTTTCACCGTCTATCTCGGAGAGGTCCGGGCGCTGATCAATAGGATTCGCGGTAAGGGGCAACTGAATTCTACCTCCACGCGGGCGGCGCCAAAGGAAGTCGCTGGCTTCTACCCCTACTGGAATTTAAGCACGGTGGCCGAGCTCGACCTCACCAATCTATCCACGGTCTACTACTTTGCCGTGCACCTAAAACGTGACGGCACTTTCAATGACAACGACCCCGGCATCTCCGGCCTAAACTCAGATAACGGCAAGCTACTTAAGGAAAAGGTCTTGCAAAATGGCGCCCGTTGGGGAGTGACCATTGTGAACCTGTCTGCAAACTCTATCACTCGGAACATCAATAACCCCGCTCGTCAGCAAAGTATCGTTGACAACACAATTAAGCTAATGAAGCAGGAAGGTTTCACCGCCTTAAACATCGATTTTGAATATGTTGGGCGACCCGACCACGCTCGCAAGAAAAGCTTTACCACCTTTATGCAAAAACTAACTGACTCCGTGCACAGAGAAATCCCCGGATCGACTGTCAGCTTTGACGCCTTTGCCGATTCTGCCAAAAAACCGGGCATATTCGATATGGAGTCTCTCGGGCAAATCCTGGACCACGTTATTGTAATGGGGTATGATTTTCACCCACTCGCCTCCAAAATAGCAGGCCCTGTCGCTCCCCTTACCGGCAAAGAGCGCTACGGTTATGACGTCACCACCAGTGTCGGTGACTACCTCTCTAAAGTTCCTGCCCAAAAACTTCTTTTGGGCGTCCCGTTTTATGGGTACGACTGGCCCACCGAAAGAGATGAAAAAGGGTCAGTTGTCATCTCTTCTTCCCAAGGCCCGAAAGTTTCCTCCTACGGCCGAAGCGTTGAAACTGCTGAGAAAAATAATTGTTCAATCAATTTCGACGACGAGTCGAAAAGTGTCTGGTTCTCCTATTTTGACAAACAACACCACACCTGGCGGCAGGTGTGGTTTGAGAACCAAAAGAGCCTCGGATTAAAATTTGACCTAGTCAACCAAACCAACCTCGGTGGAATTGCGATCTTCGCTCTTGGCTATGACGGCAAAGACGCTAAATCCCTCTGGGATGAGGTCAAACTAAAGCTCAAGACTCCCTAAGGTCGTTGTGGAATAACGCATTGCCGCACTAGAAGTCCCGGTCGCGCGAGGCAACAAGTAACAAACAGCAGGTAGGAACTGGGCTTGACAAAGTGAGCCCCGAGCTCGTCGTCGAGATGATGAGGTTAAAGTTACGACTGTGCGCGCGCTAACGACGCGGTGAATGCGATTCTGCTTAACGAGTCCTAAAAGAACACAGCAAGGTCGCGGAACAACAGACCGAGCTCGTACAACAGCAGTGCACCATCGCCGAACTCAAGACGACTGTCGCGCAGCAGCAGAAGCAGATTGAGGCGCTCACCGCCACGGTGCGGAAAGTCAGCGAGCGAGTCGAGCTAAGCGCACCATCTCGGCAAATAGCAGCGAACGAAGACTGAGGCCGCGACTGCACCGGCTGTAGCGTGTGTCTAGAGGCTTAGTGGCCGGACGCAGTGATGCGTCCGGCCTTACCGTCTGCACTCCCCTATGTCAATGACTAGACGTTGGCGAAGACATATCGAAGTGCAGACACCCAAATTGTCGCATTTTTGGCTTTCCGTCGTCAACAGGGACATCCCCGTCCTTGTATCCTCGCCGCGAGTTAAAAGGGGGGACTAAAAGGGGATTCCTCGGCCGTTCACACGCCTGCTTTACCAAATCGCGCTCGGACGTTGCATCTGGTCCGCAATAGCAGCGACGACGACTAAGGCCGGGCCTTTCCGACCCAATACGGCGCTACACCTGGCGCTTCAAAACATTGCCAGCCGCCGCGATGTGGCCGCACTTCAAAGATTGTTAGCGACTGTTGCACGGGATTAGCTGATTCTGGCATCATGCCGCCAATGAAATACTGGGAAATCGTCGCTGACAAGCTTTCCGCTGCCGGCTGGTCGCGGGGTTATTGCAGCGCCGTAACGCGACAGGGCAGGCGGTGGGTTGTTGACGCCTTCCAAACCGACGAAAACGCTACATCGTCGAATCTGACGAGCTATTGAGGGCTTTTCTGGAGCTGGAACGAGCAATGCGTGAAAATTAGTCTCGCCGCTGCATAAATCGGTGTAGCGGCATCGCTCACGGTTTGTGCTCGACAAATGCACTGCATTCCGCTCATCATTGCCACCTAAACAGAACCTGAATCGGGTAGGCCGTTCCGTCCCGGTAGCTCCCTCTCCCCTTTGCAGGTTTGCAGTTCCACCGAGTAATGGACCGGGAGAATAGAAAGAAGCTCCCGATGATTGCGACCACTTGTTATAAATTTGAAGTTCTACGCCGTTCGCCTTCGCGCCGCGGCTTACTCCTGAGGACCTTTATATTAGCGCTCATCTGGTTTGTCCTTTCACCGCCGGCTCGCGCGCTCTTGCCACCACCGGCGCCAGATGGAGGCTATAAGGCGGCAACACCGCTGAAGGCGATGGAGCGCTCTTCAGCCTCACAGTCGGCGAGGACAACATGGCCAGCGGTTACCTAGCGCTTTCGTCCAACACTACCGGCAGCTTTAACACGGCCGACGGTGCTCACGCCCTCCAAAGCAGCACTACCGGCAACAACAACACAGCCAACGGTTCTCTTGCGCTCTTTAACAACATAAGGGGCCAGGACAATACGGCCGTTGGTTTTCAGGCGCTGTTGAGCAACACAGACGCCAGCTTCAACACTGCGATCGGTTTTAATGCGCTCTTTAACAATACCGCCTCTAACAACACAGCAATTGGCGACCAGACGCTCCTAAATAACACGACCGGCACCGAAAACAAAGCTACGGGTACCGGAGCGCTCTTTAAGAACACAAGCGGGAACAACAACACGGCCGACGGACTCGAAGCGCTCTTTAGCAATACCACTGGCTCCAACAACACGGCGGATGGTCTTCTTGCGCTGGAAAACAACATAGGGGGTCACGACAACATAGCGGTCGGTTTCCAAGCACTGAAAGGCAATACTACCGGTGTGAACAACGTCGCCTTGGGCAGCAACGCCGGGAGCAATCTCACGACCGGCAGCAACGATATCGATATTGGTTCGCCGGGTGTGGCCGGTGAAGCAAATAAGATTCGTATCGGCAAACAGGGCACCCAAAATGGAACCTTCATCGCCGGTATTTCCGGGGTTGCGGTGAGTGGCAGTCCAGTACTAGTGAGCACGACCGGCAAACTCGGCATCATGAGCTCCTCTGCCCGTTTCAAGGAAGCGATCAAACCAATGGACAAAGCGAGCGAAGCGATTCTCGCTCTTCAGCCGGTGACCTTCCTCTACAAACATGAGCTTGACCCGGATGGTGTTTTGCAGTTCGGCGTAGTAGCCGAGCAAGTAGAAAAGGTGAATCCTGATTTAGTGGTTCGTGACGAAGAGGGCAAGGTGAACACCGTCCGCTACGAGGCGGTGAATGCCATGCTGCTCAATGAGTTTCTGAAAGAACATCGCAAGGTAGAAGAGCAGGGAGCGACCATCGCGCAGCAAAAGAAGGACTTCGGGTCGGAGCTTGCTCGGCAGCAGAAAGCTTTTGAGGCAAAATTCGCTCAGCAGCAGAAACAGATTGAAGCTCTTGCTGCGACTATCCAGAAAGTGAGCGAGCAAGTCGCCCTCAGAAAACCTGCACCACAGTTAGTCGCCAACCCTTAAGCTGCGCGGCTCCCAATTGCATTAAGCCAGATACTCATCGCTGTATGAATCTGACGGCCAATCCTGACACTCTGGCCACGTCGGGACGACGGGGTTTGCTCTTACTCGCGAATTGCCGCTCGTTTCGCGTAAACCCTTTTGAGCAATCCGAAGGCGCGCCGCCCTCATACTAGCTTGGCAAGATCATCCGCTCCGAGTATGTGGTCTGGGAGTGCGTCTGGGTGCTCAGAGTCGTAGATCTCTGTGTTGAACCCCACGAGAAACATGGGCTCCGGCCCCAAAGCACCGAAGGCATGTGCGACTTTGGGCGGGAAGGTGAAGCGGTACAGGGTCCCCTTGGTGATCTGGACGTCCTGAATACCGTTGGCGTCTCTATAGCGGACCAGCGCAGGACCGAGAACCAATGTGACTTCCGTACCGCGCACGTGGTGATGATTGCCTCGTACTGCGCCCGCCGCCGTCCACACTACGTGAACGTTCTGTTGAGCTGTCAACTGTGTGAGCGAGAGTGGCTCGACAACGAACCCGCGTGCGTCGCGGGATGGAGCGAGAGGTTCAGCGATGGCCTGAGGAAGCATAGATGCGTGTTGCGCAGCCTAACGCGCCAATGAAATATTGGGAAATCGTCGCTGACAACCTCAGTGGTGCCGGCTTTTCGTGGGGCTATTGCAGCGCCGTTAAGCGACAGGCAGGCGGTGGATTTGTTGACGCCGGTTAACGCATAGGACTAAAGTCCCATATACGGCATTCGGCAGTGCTGGTAATTGTGCTTTCGATTACGTCACCCGACGTTTCAACGCATGTTCGGCCGGACTGAAAAATCCGTGGGGCTGCAGCTTCGCTGAGACACTGCTGACCGCGATCTCCAGATCCAACTTGGAACCCCCGAGTCAGTCTGAAGTGAGGCGCTCCTTTCGGAAGCCTCACCAGGATGGTTCCTAGTTCCATGCAGAACTGGATTGCAATTAATGCAGCTCAACAATCCAATCCGAACAAAAAAAGAAACAAAAATATGACAACTCTACACTTAAAAAAGTCAATTAACCGCTCGCCTTTGCCGCGCGGTTGTTTGTTGGTTTGTCTCGCCGTGGTCTGATGTGGCTTTTCGCTGACGCGATGACGCTTCGATTGCAATGCGGCGGAGCGCTATTAGTTGGCCAACGCCGTTCGATCTCAATTTCATGACCGGGCACTCGCCGTCATGGAAGCGACATTTGTATTACCGGCTCACTTGGAAAAAGCGGAACGGCGCCAAACTCGACATGCTTTGGCGGTACGAACAATATTTCTACTCGGCCGACGGTTGGGCGAGCGGCTTCATGATGCGCGAAGGTTCGACCGGCTTGATTCGCGTTGATATCCCAAACGGTGCTCGCTAAACGGGTCTGATGAGCGCCCCAGCTTCTCTCGCGCCTTTGCTATGCGTTGCACTCCCTCAGCGAAGATGACCGAGCGTCTCATCTGCCGATATGAACACAATTATTTTCGCGGTTGGGTCGTCAGTACTGCGCGGCGAGGCAGACGCTTCAATCGGAAAGGAGCTTTATCCAGCGAAATTTTGCCGCAGCATTTAAGCCACCCGCAATTTTCTCAGATTCCTGTTGATTACGACACTTCACGATCCGTGCGTTCGTTCGGGAATCGATCACATAATACTGTTCTGTTGCAAAAGCGCCGGCGGTGATTGAACGCTCGATGAGTGTTTGGTAGCGTGGCGGCTTTGTCTTTATCATTGGCACTAAAATGCTGGAAAGGTGACGCGTGAAAGCCAAACGGTGGCCGACTCTCGCGCTCATCGCGCCTCCGCTAATGTTCTTGCAAATCGCGACGGAATTTGCCAGCCTCGGCAGCGTGATCCGTCCCTCACGGCCAATCCGACTGGCGGCAGAAGATAAGCTCGAGGCTTTGCGACGGATCGATAAAGGCCGACCATGGAGCTCCCTCGATGACCAGCTCTATTGCACCATCTGCAAGCGTGTAATCTCGGGGCGCCAAATCGAAGTCGTAGGCGGCACTAATGGCCTGCGCGCTTTGCATCTCAGGTGCTCCACTCCCGGTTGCCCTTCCACTCCGGCTGATTGGATCTTGCCCGTTAAATCCGACATTGTTCGTGAAATCGACATCCTTTTTCGCGATAACGGTGCCTGAACGCGCTGATCCAGCCCGGGATAAAATCAAAAGACGAAGACGGTCGCCGCTAAATCGTCGAATCTGATGAGCTGCTGAGCGCGTTTTTGGAGTTGGAAGCGACGTTGCTTTACAGTACGGGCAGCAAAATACCGGAAACGGTTTCTTTGCCCTTGCTGCCGATACGACCGGCCACGACAACACAGCGAATGGCGTTTCCGCCCTCCAAAACAACAGCACCGGCAATTTCAATATCGCGGTCGGGAGCAACGCGGGCTCCAATCTCACGACCGGCAGTAACAATATCGATATTGGACCTCCAGGGATTGCAGGCGAAGCCAACACCATCTGCATTGGCGCAGCCGCGAAGCAGACTACCACCTGTATAGCTGGCATCTATAGGGCTACGGTGGCCAGCGGGACGGGAGTGATCATCGATTCCACCGGCCATCTTGGAACGGTGCAATCATCAGCCCGGTTCAAGGATCCGATCAAACCAATGGACAAGACCAGCGAAGCGATTCTATCACTTCAATCGGTGAAGTTCCGCTACAAGCAGGAGCTTGATCCAGACAGTGTTCCTCAGTTCAGATTAGTGGCGGAAGAAGTCGAAAAGGTTAATCCCGATCTAGTAGTTCGCGACGCCGACGGAAAAGTGAGCACCGTCCGCTATGAAGCCGTGAACGCGATGTTGCTGAATGAATTTCTCAAAGAGCATCGCAAGGTCCAAGAACAGGAAGTGACAATCACCGAGGTAAAGTCAGCTGTGGCAAAGCAGGAAGCGGCCCTCGCGCAGCAGCAGAAAGAAATTAAAGCGCTCACTGCAAGTCTGAAGGAACAGGCATCGCAAATCCCGAAAACAGGCGCCCAGCTCGAATTAGCTAAAACTCGGCCGCAACTGGTCGTTAACAATTAGTAAAGCTGCCGAATCTAACTATCAGGCACATTTCACAAAAAGTCGGCGTGCCGCTGATGCATGCCGGCTCGTTATTAGTGTTTTTACCAAGTAGGACATCTTACCGCGAATGCGGCTATTCAGCGGACAAGCAATCGAGTATGCACAAATGACACGTCGCATTGGTTCCTCCCGACGAAGAAAGTTTTGCCGGTTTTTCTACAGCATAAGATGTGAATGCGCCCTGTGGCCCGGCAGCCTGCTCGCGAAAAATTTCGGAGTCAGAGCAGCTCCGAACGCTTTCGCGGTTGGTCACCGGTTGAAACGCGCTACTCTTTGAACCGAATATGCGGGCCTGTAGCTCAGCGGTTAGAGCAGGGGACTCATAATCCCTTGGTCCCAGGTTCGAATCCTGGCGGGCCCATTAAAATTTCGGATTTCGAATTGTAGATTTCGGAATAAAACGAGGCATGCGGCGGCGCCTCGCCTTCTTGGCGGAAATCATTTTCATCAGCACGCTGGTTCTTGTCACACGGTGCGCGAATTACGGTGATGTCTTCTTCGGCGGTCAAATCAATTTCGTTGATGCCGATTGCTATTCGCGAATGACACGCGCGCGCATTTGCTTCGAACACCCGGGCACGATCGTCAGGCGACATGATTTTGAAAATTTTCCGAGCGGAACTTCTCCGCATACGACTGCGCCTTTCGATTACCTGATTGTAACGCTGGCGACGACGCTGACGCCATTGAGTAAAAATGCGTTCGATCTTGCGGGTGCCGTCGTGTCGCCGCTCATTTCCATCGCGCTGGGAATTTTTCTCTGCTCGTGGTCGAGAAAAATGCGGCTGCGATTTCGCTGGGGATTTCTCATTCTTTACGGGGCGAGCCCAATGCTGGCCCATGGGTTTGCCCTCGGCCGGCCCGATCATCAATCGCTGCTGGTTGCGCTAATCACGATTGCCCTTTGCGCCGAGTGGGCGCTGGCGAGCGAACCATCAGCATCCTGGAGCATCGTCAGCGGCGCGAGCTGGGCGTTGGCGCTTTGGGTATCGCTGTACGAGCCGCTGGTTTTGCTCGCGATCGTCGCCGCGTGTTGTGCGCGCTCCATGATGCAGCGGGAACGACGAATGGGCTGGATTGTTTTTGCCGCGATTCTTGCAATCGCGTTCATCATTGAGGGACGAATTCCAGCGTGGCCGAATCGGGAATTTGGCGGTGCGCTGAAAAATTGGAGCGCTACGGTGGGAGAATTGGCCCACGTCTCGTTAGCGAGCGCGATTTGGTTTAACTGGTGCGGCTGGCTGGTGTTGCTCGCGCCGATTTTGCTTTGGCCGAAATGGAATCGAAACACACCATTGTTGTTAATAGCGCTCTTGTTGACCACGTTTGCCCTGACAATTTGGCAGGCGCGTTGGAGTTATTTTTTTGTGATGATTTTCGCAATGCTGGTTCCGCAAATTTTGTCCGCCATGCGCAAACCGCTAATTGCGACGACGATTTTCATCATCGCATTGTTTCCGATCGCACAATCCTGGGACCATTTGTTTGCGGACGAGGAATTGGCGCGACGCGCGGAGAACAAGATCGAGCAGCTTGAGTTGCGTGCAATGTCTTCACAAATCGACGGTGTATTCATTGCGCCGTGGTGGTTGTCGCCCGCGATCAGTTATTGGTCGCGGCAGGCGAGCGTGGGCGGGAGCTCGCACGAGAGCATTGGAGGGATCGTCGAAACGGCAAGATTTTTCGAAACGCAGGATGCGGAAGTAGCAAAGCAAATACTTGATCGGCAGAATGTTAGGTGGATTGTTTCTTATGATGCCGACCGGGTGGCGCAGAATTCTGCGCAGATTGTTGGCAACCCAGTCCTCCAAAACGCGTTGTGCTACCGGCTTGATCGCCGCGCCAGCGAAGTCCCGCCATTTTTGCGTCTCATCGCACAGACCGGACACTTCAAACTCTTTCGCACGGAGAAATCATAAAAAATCCCATTGTGCGAGGGAAAAGTTTGACAGAGTGGGACTGCGTCCCAATACTGTTGTGTGTTAAAGAAATTCATCCCGCAAAGGTCCGCGCCGTCGATCGGCGAGGGCTCGCTAAACACGGGAAATGAGGAAGGTAGTCGGGTCGCCTACCGCGAAGAAACCAGAAAATCAACGTTAACCGGGCATTTAAAACTTATGGCAGAACACAATGGCAAAGACGTTCTTTCGAGCGACGTCGAAATTAAAGGCTCAATCAAGTTTCAGAAGGAACTTCTGATCGATGGAAAGGTAGAGGGCGAGATTAATTCCGATGGGGTCCTGACCATTGGCGAGAACGCGGACATCCGTGGCGAGATCAAAACCAAGTCGATTACAGTTTACGGAAAAGTTCAGGGCAACATTACGGTGGGCGAACGCTGCGAGCTCAAGTCGCGCTGCACTTTGCAGGGTGATTTGAAAGCGGCGCGTCTCGTTATTGAGGAAGGGGCGACGTTCATCGGGAAATCGGAAGTCACCAGCGGCACCGCTCTTGGGGGCAATTCCCAGGCGGTCAAGGCAGCGCACACGCGTCCGGACGTAATTCGTCAACAGGAGCCGGTAAAGACGGCAGCGTTCGGGGCACGCGCATAAGGTAATTTTTTTAAGCGAGACCGTGGCAAAGTCGTCGCCTGTTAAAGTCAGTGTGGAATGTCCACATTGCGGCTTTAAACAGAATGAGTATGCCGCCGCCAAGAGCACGATGTGCCGACAGTGCGGCTCTCACTTTGCACCGGCTGCTCCCCGATCTGCTCCGATTGTAGCAACAGGAGCGCGGCCGGAACCTCGCACAGATACTCGCTCCGCCGCCGCTTCCCTGATGCAGCGGTTTGATGGGTTTTGGAAGAGCAAGCGCACCAATGTCATCGAATGCTTCGATTGCCAGCGGAAACAGGAAGTCAGCGGCGCCGCTACGTCGACGATTTGCCCGTCGTGCAGCGCTCACATCGACTTAAGCGACTACAAAATCACAACCAGCTTTAGCCGTTCCATTCGCACCAAGGGCGAAGTGCATGTGACCACCAAAGGTGATCTGAGCAGCAGCAGTGTTCGCTGCCGGCGCGCCCTCATCGAAGGGCGATTGCGTGGGAATCTGGATTGCGCCGGGACGATTGTCATCAACACTTCGGGCAAGATTTTGGGCAAGGTGTCCGCGTCTGAAATCGTCGTCGAAAAACGATGTGAAGTGCACTTTTTCCGCCGCGTCCGCGTAAGCAATATTGAGATTCGCGGCCGGATGTCGGGCGAAGTTGTCGCGAACGGAATGGTGACAATTCGCAAAAACGGGGTGTTGGAAGGCAACGTTACCGCGAAAGCGATCAACGTTGAGAAAGGCGGGACGTTTTCCGGTCAGGTTGTGGTCGGAAGGCGAGCTTTGCAGCAAACCGAGTTGCTCCCAAGCGAAAGTCCCAACGTGTCGGAACCGCCAGAAGGCTCGATCAGCAGTCTTGCGCGGCCCCTGCCCGCGACGTAGATCGCTTCATGGAGAAACTGCGACCGCGCAGTCCTTACGAGAAACTTGGTGGCTATGTTCATTTGCCGCGTTTGATCGACAAGGCCCGTCTGCATCGCAAAGGGTTGCTTAACGGCTATAACTACAAAACCGTTGGCTTCGACAAACATCTTCTCGCCTTTCTCAAACTTAACGGCGACGAATTCGAAGAAATTGCCAATCGTTTTGACGATGACGCCGAGGTCCTCAATTGGGTCGATAAGAATGGAACGAAACATTCGGCCGATGCGATCGAGCATTGGAACCAGGAAATGATCTCGCGCCATCCGGATACCGCGGCAAAACGCGCGCGCTTTAATCATTTCCTGAAGGAAGCCGGCGGTGCCGGGCGCAAAGATATTAAGACTTACTTCGATCTGATCGAGTTCGATGAGGGGCGCCTGAAATAGCCGCGTCGCTGCGAGACAGGGGCGGTTATATTGTTAACATGTTAAAACGTTTTAACGTTGTAACCTTTTAACGATTTAACGCTCTGAAAAGAGCTTATTCGCTTCTTCCAACGTTTCCTTGCTCCCGATATCGAGCCATTGGCCGGTGATCTGAAACGTGTTTACGGGTTTGCGCGGATAGAGCCATTGCAGAAAAAGACCAGGCTGATCGGGATTATTTCCCGCCGCGATGTAAGTCGTGAAAAGCGGCAGCACGTCCTTCGAATAAAAATACAAGGCGATCGCTGCCAGGCTGCTTTTTGGTTCCTTCGGTTTTTCTTCGAAATGAGTGATGATTCCGTCGGCATCGATTGTGACGACGCCGTACTTCTTGATCGCTTCGCCATCGGCCACGTGATGCACACCGACGGTTGCCTCGGTTTTCCTGGCGTAATCCACAAACCCCGCCAGCGATTCGCGAAATAAATTGTCGCCGGCGATTACGAGCAGTTCGGATTCAGCGGCGTTCTCTCTGGTCAGCACCAGGTTGATGTCCCCAATCGCACCGAGCTTGTTATCATCAGTGGTCGAGCCATCATTAATGACCTTGAACGGAAAGTTCGGATTCTTGCTTTGATAATTTTTTGCCCACGCTTCGAAACCAGCGAAAAACTTTGCGTTGGTGACGATGTAGATCGTTTCAATTTCGGCGACGTCGCGCAGATTCTCCACCACCCAAGCGACCATGGGTTTTCCGGCAACATCAAGAAGTGGTTTCGCCTTGTTCAAGGTGAGGGGATAAAGGCGAGTGGCGTAACCGGCGGCAAGAATCAGAACGTTCATCAGAGTCGGACTGTAAACGACGCTGAATTGCGCGCCAGTGAATGGTCAGGTCCGCAACGCCGCCCCATGCAGCTCGTTGTGGAGAGCATTCAGTCGCTGCGTTCCCGTCAGCTTGGCGTGCGATCGACGATCCGTGACATAAAAAGTATCGATTGCTGCTCCGCTCTCAGTGCTGATCCGAGCAAGTGCGATGTCGATTTCATTTCGGCTGAAGCATTGCAACAGATCGTGCAGTAATCCGATTCGATCCGGCGTCTGAATTTCGATCAAGGTAAAGTATAGATCGGCCTGGTTATCGATGCTGACATGCGAAGGGAACTCTAAGTCCGCTACCGTCGGACGCCGGCCTTTTTTTCTGGCCTCTTCCAGCAGCGCGCTCAAATCGAAGGCTTCGCTTTCCAGAGCTCTCCGCAAGGTTGACTCGACCAGCGCCATCTCTCGCTCATTCGTGACCGCGTGCCCGCGCAGATCGCTCACACGAAAGACATCGAGCGCAACGTTGTCGCCGCGGGTGTAAATATCGGCGCTTAAAATGTTCAATGGCACGAGTGAAATCGAACCGGCGATTTTTGAGAGCAGTTGCTGCCGATCCCAGCTGCAAAGGGTTAAAACCGTATGTCCCTGTGCCGGCATCGGCTCCCAGTTCAACACCGGAGCGAGTGGCGTTTCCCCGAAACAGGTCGCCTCGTAAAACCGCCGGAACAATTCCACATGCGTGACTATGTCACCGACTTTGAACGCGCGAAAATAATGATCAACTGAACCAACGTCTCGCGTGCTTCCCGTGCCGTTTACACGCGTTCGTAAAACGAATGCCGGTCGGCCAGATATTGACTGGTCGCGTGATACAGCTGCCAGACCAGCGTTTCCTTCCAGTCCGACCAGCCTTCGTCGCTCGTGCCTTGGCCATCCGCCAGCGTGAGTAACATCAGAGCATCGAGATTTTTCTGGTCCTTCACGATGGCAGCGAACTCGCTCACCGTGACGGGATCGTCAATGTTCCGGCGTTGCGCGATATTCGATAGCGTGACGTGATGATCCACTAGCAGGATCAGCATCTTGCGTTCACGCGGATCGAGCTGAAGACGGCGCGCTACGCGTTGCGCAAAAACCGCGCTCGCTTCCGAATGTGGCCGGGCTCCGACAGCCTTGCCGGTGTCATGCAGCAGCAGCGCCAGATAAAGGACAAAAGGATCGGCCAATTGCTCGAAAAGCTTCCGATATTCAAGCAGTTTGGGATTTTCCGTTCGCGCCAGCGCGTCGAGCTTGTCAATGCAGACCAGCGTGTGTTCGTCCGCGGTATAGCGGTGAAAAAATTCATGCTGCACCAGACAAGTAAGCTGGCCGAACTCGGGCATGTATTGACCGAGGAAATCGAGCCGATGCATCAGCCGCAGAGCCCGCCCAACTTCTCCTTTGCGCGATAAAATCCGGCGAAAAATCTCGCGTGGCTCTTTCGCGTATCGTAGTGGATGCGTGATCAATCCGATTTTGCGGCTCAACGTGTCCGCGAGTTCGGGACTGGGTTCTAGTTGGCGCTCCTGTGCAATCTCGATCGCGCGCATCATCTCGACCGGATTCTTGGTGAAAAGATCCGGCCGCTCGATATCGAGCTGTCGATCTTGAATTATGAAACCATTGACGCGCACGGCCGCGGGTTTCGCGCGCGGCAGAAATCCAAAAAGGGAGCGCGTTTTGGCCGAGGAATAGCCGCTGGCAAACTGCGCCGTGATTCGCTCCGTCACTCGAAAAATGTTTCGACTGTGGGCGTAGACATCTTTCATTAACGCTTCGCTTCGCAGCAGGCCGCGCTCTTGCGGATAACGCAATCTTTGCGCCATCGTTTCCTGCATGTTGAGATGCAAAACGTCGGTCGCGCGGTGGTGCAAATAATGCAACTCGGTTCGGACTCGCAGAAGAAAATCGTAGGCTGCTTCAATCCGACGCCGATCTGGTTCGCTCAGCCAGTCCTTACCGACAAGATGGGTCGTGGTCAGGCTGCCCTCCTTGAAGAAAGTCATCCAAAGAAGATTCTGATAGTCGCGCAAACTACCGCAGCCACTTTTTAAGTTCGGTTCCTGTAGGTAAACACTGTTGCCAAATTTTGCATGGCGCGCTTGCTGATCGCGCATTCGCATTTCGATGTATTCACGTTCATGACCAGCAACGCATTTCGCCCGAAACTGCTCGCGAAATTTCTGCTCAAGCTCCCTGTCCCCGGTAACCAGACGTGACTCCAACATGGCGGTTTTCGTCACCATGTCGGCATTGGCGGCCCCGATCGCTTCTTTAATTGTGCGGGTGGAATGACCTACCTTGAAGCCAATGTCCCAGAGGAGATACAACACTTGCTCGATTATTTGGCTGGTCGCCTTCGATACGTTGCGACCTTGTTCGCGATGCAAAAACATCACGTCGACATCGCTACAAGGGTTCAACTCCCGCCGGCCGTAGCCACCGAGAGCTACCAGCGCGATCGGCAACGTGCCGTTACGGTCGTTGACGACGTGATTGGCTGCGGCAAAGACGTGGCGTAGCAGCACATCAATCAAATCAACTCGACGGGCGCAAACTTCGCGTCCGCCATCGCCCGCGCGCTGGCGCAAGCGCAAACGGTGCTCCTCGATTTTCAAAAATCTCCGATAGACTGGAAGAACGTCAGTCGGACGTTGCGCTCCCGTCGAAGTTAGTTCGCGCTCGGCATGTGCCAGGATTTTTTCGAGGTGCCGCGACATTAAGGTAGTTTACTCACGGCTATATTTCCTGCCACCGCTGCGGTTTTTGTTGTTGTAGTTGCCCCGAAGACTTTCGGGGCAGGATTTTTTCTGTAGCGGCGGTCTATGACCGCCGAACCCAATGTGCCGTAAATCACCGGCGGTCACAGACCGCCGCTACAATGCTGTAGGGCAAGCGCTCTCGCTTGCCTTCCGGCAGGCAGGAATGCCCGCCCTGCAAAGGAAATTCACGCGAGCCAGCTAAATTTCGATGGCGTAGCGCTTCATCTTGTTATAAAGAGTCGGGCGCTGAATGCCGAGCAACTCGGCGGCTTTCTTCTTGTTGCCATGCGTTTGGGCAAGCGCCTGGAGAATCGTCTCTCGCTCCATGTCGTTGAGACTGGCCACCCCGCTGCGGCGTGCAGGGGCGGGAGTCGTTTGCAGTGCTGGCGGCAACTGGATTTCCGCCGGCAATTCTTTGATCCCGATTACGTCATTCCGTGCCAGGACGACGGCGTACTCTATGGCGTTTTGCAATTCCCGCACATTTCCCGGCCACGAATAATCCAGCAGTTTCTGAAATGCTTCCGGTGCAATCGTTGGCTCCGCTTTTCCCAACTGCGCGGCGAACCGTTGCACGAAGGTGGTAACGAGAGGTGGAATATCTTCTTTCCTTTCCCGCAACGGCGGAACCTCAATCTGGAAGGTATTGATTCGGTAATACAAATCTGAACGCAGCCGATTTTCCGCCAGCGCTTGCGCAATCGGTCGATTGGTCGCGGTGATGACGCGAAAATCTGCCTTCGACATTCGGGTGCTGCCGAGAGAGCGATATTCCCCTCCCTGCAAGACGCGAAGGAAACGCGTCTGCAAGTCCGCCGGCATTTCCGAAATCTCGTCGAGAAAAAGCGTTCCACCGCGTGCTTCTGCGATCATTCCTGGAAAATCGTTCATCGCGCCGGTGAACGCGCCTTTGACGTAACCGAACAACTCCGACTCGATCATGGTTTGCGGAAAAGCGGCGCAATTCAACTTCACCAGCGGTTTGCCGGCGCGCCGGCTTTTCGAATGAATCTCATTCGCGACCACTTCCTTGCCGACGCCACTCTCGCCAGTAATTAGCACGTTCGCGTCCGAGGGCGCCATCGCGCTGATTAACTCCTCCATTTCCTGCATCACCTTGCTTTTGAAGACCGGGGCCAGCCGCGTCTCCGCCAACTCCAGCCGCTTCTCCAGTTGCTCGGCTTTTTCGCGCAGCGCCTGCGTCTCTTGCAAAAGCGATCGTTTCTCTAGCGCCTGTTCCGCCAGGCTCAACAATTCCTCGGTCGCATACGGCTTGCTGATGAAATGAAATGCACCTCGCTTGATCGATTCAATGGCGTTGTTCAGCGAATCATGCGCGGTCAGAATGATGACCTGGGAATCGGCGAAATCTTTCTTGAGCCGATCGAGTGTTTCCAAGCCATCGGCATCGGGCAATTGTAGATCAAGCAGCACCAGTGCGGCTGGATTTGTTTTCATCGCGCGCAATCCGAGCGTTGCTGTCGTGGCGGTTTCTGTTCGATAACCGTGACGGTTCAATAACGCTTCCAGCGTCAGCAAAATCGGACGCTCATCATCGATGATGAGGATGCGGCGCGCTTCGGAATTCGTTCTCACAACTACGCCATGATACCACTCAGGGACTTTCCGTGGAACAAGGGAGCGTGATCGTGCTGGTCAACGTTTGCGAAGCTGGATCAAATTTTGCCGTCAACTCGCCGCCCTGCGCCGCGATGATCTTCCGTGCCCGACGTAATCCGAGACCATAATGACCGTACGACACGTTCTGCAGCGGTTGCGTCCATTGCGCCGGATCAATTTCTTCTTTTTTCGTTTCGCGAATGGAAAAGGTGAACCAATCGCCTTCGATCGAAGCTTGCGCCTGCACCTCATCGCCGGCCAGATCATGGCGAAAGGCGTTCCGGAATAATTCCGTCGCCGCCCACTCCGTTAATTCCGGATCAATGTTTAACGTCGCGCCCGTTGACAATACCTCCCACTTCACCGCCTGACCTTTCTCCGGAAACTCGTGGGCAATCTTCTTTTGCATGTCGGCAATAAAATCTTTCGCGGCATACGGCAACGCGGTCGGCCGCGGCTCTGCCACCGATGCCGACAAGCTCTGCAGGGTGACGCCGAGTTGCGAAACCAGTTCGCGTAACCGGTGAATCTCCGATTTAATTTCGGTATCGTTCGTTAACTCACCGATCAAGGCCGACTGCAGCTCGGCCGCGTTCAATTGGTTGCGCAGATCGTGACTGAGTTGCCGGACGAACTTTACAAAATTTTCCCACGGAACATTTCCATCGGCCGCTGTTGGTACCGCTTTTACTTCCGTCTTCACTCCAGGAAAAACTTGTCGGCCGCCACTTCTTTCTCATCCGCAGATTGCACAGTTGGGTCGTTTGCGTGCAGGTGCACGAGCAGATGATAGACCGATTCGGGATCGGCGCCGAGCGAACGAGCGATTTCCTCGGCCGTTCGCGGATTTCGATTCAAATTCTCTCGCACTTTTGCCTGCAATTGCAGCAATTCTGTTGCCGCTTTCTTGCCCGCTTCAACCCCGGGCTGATTGTAAGCATTAATGTTTACCAGTGAACCGTAAAAACCAACTGCGCGTTCATACAACGCGATCAGTGCCCCGACCGAGAACGCACTCACATCTGGCATGCCAATGGTGATCGATTCGCGTTGGTTTTCGAACAAAGCCTTGCGGGTTCCGTGCAAAAACCCGTGCAAATAATCTCCACTGGTAAAATCATTCTCTACCTTCACCGGTGTAGCCGTGCGGTCCTTTTGCACTTCAATGAAGGTGACAAAGAAATTCAGAACGCCATCGCGCAATTCTTGCACGTAGGCATGCTGATCAGTCGATCCTTTGTTGCCGTAAACCGCGATTCCCTGATACACAATTTTGCCTTCGCGGTCTTTCTCCTTTCCTAACGACTCCATGACTAATTGCTGCAAATATCTACTAAACAGCGCGAGCCGGTCCTTGTACGGAAGAATGACCATGTCTTTGGCGCCCCTGCCTTCCCCGGCGTAAAACCACATTAGCGCCAGCAACATGGCGGCGTTTTGTTCGACGACGTCCGCTCGAGTGAGTTGGTCCATCGCCGCCGCGCCCTCGAGAAATCGATCAATCTCAAACCCGAGTAGCGCCATGGGCAGCAAACCAACTGCGCTCATCACCGAGGTGCGGCCACCGACCCAATCATGCATCGGGAAACGCGCCAGCCAGTCATTTTCTTCCGCATGCCGATCAAGTTCGCTCCCGATGCCGGTCACGGCCACGGCATGTCGTGCGAAGTCTACGCGCGCGGCGCGATACTTCGCTTCCGCTTCCACCATCCCATTGCGCGTCTCTTTTGTGCCGCCCGATTTTGAAATGACGATTACCAGCGTTTCATCAAGAGCGTCCTTTAATTTCCCCCACACTCGATCGAAACCATCCGGATCGGTATTATCAAAAAAGAATGCGTCGATTGGGTCGCTGGCGTTCCCAAGAGCGTCGGCAACGAATTGGGGGCCGAGCGCTGAGCCGCCGATCCCAATGAGCAAGAGATGACGGAATTTCCCCTTCGACGGCGTGATATCGCCGGCATGGATCTCAGCGGCAAACTTTTTGATCCGCGCGTTGGTTTCTTCGACATCGTTTCGCAAGCTGGCGTTTGGCGCCAATCCGGGATCGCGCAACCAATAGTGACCAACCATGCGGCGCTCATCCACATTCACGATTGCGCCCGCTTCGAGTTGCCGCATTTCCGAAAATGCCTTTTGGGCACGCGCCCCCATCGATCGCAGGAAATCATCGGCAAATCGCATCCGACTGATGTCGATCGTGAAACCAATGTCGTTATAGCGGAGAAAATACTTTTGGAAGCGGGGCCAAAGCGAGTTCATCAGCTGGAGCTAACTCGGATTTTCGATCGACGAAAGTGCGGTTTGTGGGGGACATTGAAATGTTTGTCGTCACATCGTTAAATCAGTTCAGGATTCTCGAATGACGAAGGAATGGCCGAATCCGGAATCAAGTTCGCATCTACTTCGTCATTTGGTAATTCGATCTTCCTTCGTGCTTCAATGCCAGTCCGGCTCGGACCATTCGGGTTCCGTCATTTTTCCGTCACATATGCTCGATAATATTGTCACCAAACGCGCTGCATTTGATCTCGGTCGCGCCTTCCATTAACCGCGCGAAATCATAGGTGACGCGTTTGCTGGCGATGGCGCCGTTCAATCCTTTCAAGATTAAATCGGCCGCTTCCGTCCACCCCATGTAACGGAACATCATTTCACCGGAAAGAACCACTGAGCCGGGGTTTACCTTGTCCAGGTTGGCATACTTCGGTGCAGTTCCGTGAGTAGCTTCGAAAACGGCGTGACCAGTAATGTAGTTAATGTTCCCGCCGGGAGCGATGCCAATACCACCCACTTGCGCAGCCAGCGCGTCACTCAGGTAGTCGCCATTCAAGTTTAATGTCGCGATGACGTCGAAGTCTTCCGGACGCGTCAGCACTTGCTGCAACGTGATGTCGGCGATCGCATCTTTAATGACAATGCCGGCGCCTGGTTTTCCCATTGGAATTCGGCACCACGGGCCGCCATCCATTTCTTCGGCGCCAAACATATTCTTCGCCACTTCATAACCCCAATCACGAAACGCGCCTTCGGTGAACTTCATGATGTTGCCCTTGTGCACCAGGGTTACACTTTTGCGGTTGTTGCGAATGGCGTAGCTGATCGCGCTGTGAATCAAACGCACGCTACCCGAATAGCTCACTGGTTTGATCCCAATGCCGACGCGAACCTCGGCAGGGAAATCTTTAGCTCCGACGGCACTCCAAAACTTCGTAGCTTTTTCTTGCGTGCCGAAACGAACCTTCTCGAATTCTTTGGGAAATTCCTTGGCTAGGAACTCTAGTATCTTGTTCGATTCTGGAGTTCCGGCTGCATATTCGATCCCGGCGTAAATATCTTCCGTGTTTTCGCGAAAGATGATCATGTCCACTTTCTCCGGACGCTTTACGGGTGAGGGAACGCCTTTGAAGTACTGCACCGGTCGGAGACAAACATACAGATCGAGCAGCTGCCGAAGGGCGACGTTCAACGACCGAATCCCGCCACCGACGGGCGTGGTCAGTGGACCTTTAATTCCGACAAGATATTCGCGAAATGCTTCAACCGTGTCATCCGGAAGCCAAGTATCGAATTTGTCTTTGGCCGCCTGGCCGGCAAAAACTTCGAACCACGCGATTTTCTTTTTGCCGCCGTAAGCCTTATCGACCGCGGCATCAAACACGCGCACGCTCGCCGCCCAAATGTCAGGCCCGGTCCCGTCGCCGCGAATGAACGGAATCACCGCCTGATCCGGCACATTCAACGTTTGACCTCGCGTGATCTTGTCCCCGGCCGGCGGTGTGACGTCTTTGTATGGCATGGGGGTGAAATAGATTAAAAATTAGAAATTAAAAATGCTTTTTAACCGCGGATAACGTGGATGTTATAATCCGCTTGCAGCTGGGATCGATTCGAGGGCGGATTCGAGACTAAAGACTTGACGCATCTTAGAATTTTACGGTCATGAACAAGTGCGCGCTACGTTGGCGATTGTGATCCGTGAATCGTGACATCGTCAACGATTTAACCATTTAGCGAATTGCCGCGGCAACGATGTAACGATTTACGATGTAACGATTCGGTGATGTAACGTAAAATCCTGCGGTTTTGACGATGTCTTCGCCATTTGCAACCAAACGCATGCTCGGCATCGACTTTTTCGTTGGCACCGCGGCCGAAGCGGTCGCACACATGTCGAAACATGGCGGGCTGGTCGTGGCGCCAGCCGCTCCTTCATTCATCGCGCTGCAGGACGATCCCGATTATCGCCGCGCTATCGCCGATGCCGATCTCGCCATTGCCGACAGCGGCTGGGCTGTCCTCTTTTGGAGATTGCTTCGGCATGAAAAACTTACTCGCGTATCTGGGCTCGCGCTTTTCAAAGCCCTGCTAGAAACTGCGGATGCGCAAACTCCAAGAAATCTCTTTTTCATTTTGCCAAGCGAAAAAGCGAAAATCAAAACACTCGAGTTTGCGCGCACTTCAGTT
>QHRO01000069.1 GCA_003220155.1 Verrucomicrobiota bacterium | reverse complement strand
AAGTATCCTGATCGCGCGCAACGATTCACTCACCGCACGGGCAGACGCAAATTTGAAAGTAAGCGGACCGGTGATGAGCGCGACGGTGAAAGGAAATGTCGCGCTGACGAACAGTCATTTTCTTAAGGACATCGATTTGATTCCGATCGGATTACCGGGCCGGCCTGCGCCGGAGCCGATTGAAGATCGGCCGGATTATTCGATTAAAACGCCGCCGTTGCGCGATTGGAAATTCGATCTCGCGATCAAAACGAAAGATCCGTTTTCCATTCGCGGTAACCTCGCGACTGGGAACGCTATTGTAGATTTACATTTAGGCGGCACCGGCTCCCATCCGGAATTGAAAGGGATAGTGAAATTGCAAGGCGTAGAAGCGACTTTGCCTTTCAGCCGGCTCGATGTGACCAACGGCTTTCTCCATTTTGATCCGAGTGATTCGTTTAATCCCAAGATCGACCTGCAGGGCAGATCGGTGATCCGCGATTACACCGTACGCGTGTACGTCTATGGCGATTCACTCGCGCCGCAGGCCATTTTCACGAGCGAGCCTCCCTTGCCGCAGGAAGAAATAATTTCGCTTCTCGCTACCGGAGCGACCCGCCAGGAGCTGACTGGAAATAGTAACGTCCTGGCTGGTCGCGCCGCCATGCTGCTGGTGCAACAGCTTTACCGGAAGATTTTCAAAAAGGGCCAGCCTACCCAGAGCAATTCCGTCTTCGACCGTTTGCAGGTCGATCTCGGCACGGTCGATCCGCGCACCGGTCGTGAGCAGGCCACCGCGCGATTTAAAGTTAACGAGAATTGGGTGCTTATCGGTGACCTTGGAGTTGGAGGAGAATTTCGCGGTCAGGTGAAATACCTCATCCGATTCCATTGAAATGCGACAGGCCGTTTTTTTCCTCGCGCTAATAACAGTCACGAGCGTGTCGGACTTGCATGGTCAAAGCGCAGTGGATGTGAAACGGCCGGAGCAGGCCGCGCGCGAACACAAATTCGTCGAACATCAGGAAGAGAAAAAGGCGCAAGCTACGAACCTGGAAATTCGCGGCGCCACCGCGTTCAAGGAGGAAGAATTGCGTTCGGTCCTGAAGGAACAAATCGCAACCATCCACGATTTTGGATTAACGGCCGCGCGGGCCGATGACGCCGCCTTTTTTCTCGAGCTTTTCTACCGCAAACACGGTTATGCCAAAGTAGATGTCCACTATTCCATCGAGAGCGGATCGCGCCTCGTCCTTGATGTGACCGAAGGGCCGCAAGCGATTTTGGGCAAGATCAATTTCGTCGGTAACAATCATGTTCCAGCCGAGAAGCTTTTCGAGTACGCCGTCGGCCCGACACGAGAGCGTTACTCGCGCTTGCAAAAGAACCTGCCGTTTGTTGCGACCGATATACAGGAAGGCGCAGATCTGGTGCATCGCTACTACGTCGGAGAAGGCTATCTCGAGGCGGCAGTGGATGCGCCGCAATTTCATTTCAGCGCCGACGGCGCCCGGGTAGATGTCACGATCCCGGTGCAGGAAGGTCGGCAATATTTTTTCGGGGATCTAATTTTTCGCGGAAACCCCATTTACGACGCAGCAACGTTACGCGGGCAGATGGTCGATTTGCTTTCGCAACCTTATACCGACCGGCGAGTTGATGACATTTCGCGGCGCTTGCAAGCCTACTACAAGGCGCGCGGTTATTATGCGGTAAAAGTGGAAGCGACCGGCGAACCGGAAACTTCCGTTGCTGGTCACGTGCCGGTGGTGGTCGTGATTTCGCCAGGACCGGTTTACAAGTTTGGCGAGGTGAACGTGACCGGTTTGCGGCGTCTGCGGCCGAGTTATGTCCATAATCGTTTTGCCTCGCTGCAGGGCAAAACTTACAGCCCTGATGTGTTGGACGAAAAGTTCCGCGAGCTGATGCGCACTGGCCTTTTCAATGTCCTGCAAATCAATCCCCAGCCCGACGGTGGAAATTATCTTCGGCTCGACGTTGCCGCCGAAGAAGCAAAGGCGAAAGAGTTTGGTGTGTCCGTAGGCTACGGCTCGTACGTTGGCGGAATCATCGGCTTTAGTTTTGCCGATCGTGACCTGTTTGGTTATGGCCGGCCTCTGATTACTTCGATCGAGGTTTCACAGCGTGGCTATAAGGGTGAAATTTTATGGGACGATCCGCATTTTCTCGAAAGCGACGTCGAACTGAAAATTCGGCTTAGTGCACTCACATTCGATTTCGATGGTTACTCGAAGTTCGAAATCGGCGACCGGATTGAGTTTTCCCACAGTTTCACGAAACAATACAAGGTCGGTCTTTTCGCCTCACAGCGGCATGTCGAAATTATCAGCGCGGATATCCATGATGATCTCCTTGGTGACATGCGCTACTTCGTCAGTTCGGTTGGTTTCTTTCATACCCTCGATTTGCGCGATAGCCCCGTCGTGCCGAGCCGCGGTTTTGTCTTTGATCAAACCTTCGAACTCGCCGCCAGCGCGATCGGAAGCGAGATCGAGCTCTTTCGCACGACCGCGCGCGCCAGTTACTTCATCCCGCTCGGCAAAACCTTGCTCGAGTTCGGCGCCCGCGCCGGTTTGGTTCGGCCGCTTAAGGAAAGCACCAGCGATATTAGCGCAATTCCAATTGACGAACGTTTCTTTAATGGTGGCAGCACCACCGTGCGCAGTTTCGGCGAACGCGATCTTGGCCCGCATGATCACAGGGGCCACCCGCTCGGCGGGGAATTTTATACTATTTTCAACGTTGAGTATACGTTTCCCCTTTATGGCGAATTGCAGGGCGCCGTTTTTGTGGATGCCGGCAACCTGCTGCCCGAAGCGGACAATCCCGGTCTGGGCGACATGCGCTACGGCATCGGCGCGGGCTTACGCTATAAACTCCCCATCGGTCCGATCCGGCTCGATTACGGCGTCAATCCCAACCCGCGCGAGCACGAAGATTTCGGCGCGTTCCATTTCAGTTTCGGTTTCGCGTTTTGAAAATGATTCGTCATCCCGACCGAATCGTTGTAGCTGCTGCCGTTACTGGCGACAGACCAGTTCGGGTTACTGCCGCCGGTAACGGCGGCAGCTACAACTTCTCATTAACACCGCGCTTCAGCGCGGTGTGTCGACGGACGCTTGGATGGAAACCGCTTCAGCGGTTTTGCTAGTGCTGTGCAAACCGCTAAAGCGGTTTACGCTTCGTTGGTTCACGTGGCACGTCGCTAAAGCGCGAGGTTTTAATGTGATTTCTGAATGAAGGATCGAGACGACGAACTCGGAGACACGCCGCCGGAGATTTTCCGCGAACAACTTCATCGAATGGCGGATTGGATCGCGGATTATCGTGGAAAAATAGAAACGTTGCGCGTTGCGCCTGACAGCAAACCGGGTGCAATTCGTTCCGCGTTGCCATCGCAACCACCCGAGCAGGGCGAGCCATTCGAGGAAATTCTGGCAGATGTCGATCGGGTCATCCTTCCGGGAATGGTGCATTGGAGCCATCCCATGTTTCTTGCTTACTTCGGCTGGACCACGACCGCGCCTGGAATTCTCAGCGAAATGATCTCCGTGCCGTTGAACGTGAACGCGATGACATGGCGCACTTCCCCCGCCGCGACCGAGCTCGAAACTCTGGTGATCGATTGGTTGCGCCAGTGGATGCGTCTGCCGCGAAATTTCGAGGGCGTGGTTTACGACACCGCCTCGGTTGGAATTATGCATGCGCTCGCCGTCGCCCGCGAAGAAGCCGCGCCCTCCACTCGCAAACTTGGGCTGACCGGACGCGATCTTCCACGATTTCGAATTTATACTTCTGACCAGGCCCATACCTCGGCTGAGAAAGCGGCGATCGCGCTTGGCCTTGGCGAGGAGAACGTGTGTCGGGTGCCGAGCGACAATGAATTTCGAATGGAGACGTCGATCTTGCGCAAAACCGTCGTGCACGACCGAGAGTCCGGGTTCAAACCGCTCGCCGTTGTTGCAACAGTCGGAACGACCTCAACCGCGAGCGTGGATCCGGTTGCCGAGATCGCGCGGCTGTGCCGCGAAGAAAAGATGTGGCTTCACATCGATGGCGCCTATGGCGGCGGGTTTGCCATTATGCCGCAATATGAATGGATCGCAGAAGGTTGGAGCGAAGCGGATTCGATCATCATCAATCCTCACAAGACGCTGTTTGTGCCGCTCGATTTTAGCGTCCTCTTTGTGCGCGATGTCGACCGCTTGCGCCGGGTCTTCACGCTCGTGCCGGAAGTTTTGCGTGCCGACACGATCGAGACCGAGAAAAATTACATGGATTACGGAATCCAGCTCGGCCGAAGATTTCGCGCACTCAAGGCCTGGATGATCTGGCGCGCATTCGGGCGCGAAGGAATTCTCGCCTTAATGCA
Source organism: Verrucomicrobiota bacterium (assembly GCA_003220155.1). Taxonomy (GTDB): domain Bacteria; phylum Verrucomicrobiota; class Verrucomicrobiia; order Chthoniobacterales; family UBA10450; genus AV69. The sequence goes on along the minus strand of QHRO01000069.1, from coordinate 9,104 downwards.
CGAGCACTTGCGGCTGGCGCGTTTGTTTGGCGAATGGGTGGGTGCGTCCGACGATTTCGAATTATCCGCGCCGGTCTCGATGGGCGTGATCTGTTTTCGCGCAAAACATGGGATCGACGCGTTCAATTCCAGGATTGTCGAATCAATCAATCAATCTGGTCGCGCGTATTTGAATCAAACGAAATTGCGTGGACAAACCGTGATCCGTTTAGGACTCGGAAATATTCTCACCACAGAAAAGCATCTGCGCGACGCATGGGAATTGATTCGGGAAACCGCGCGATCGCTCGCCTCGTCATCCCGAGCGTAAGGTCGAGGGATCCCGCGATGTTACCTTAAAGATTTCGCCACGGGATCCCTCGACTCACGCCCGGGATGACCAGGTTCCAAAACGCTTCCGCGAATTTCATGAGTGCCCTTTTGGATCCCGGTTAGCAGACGCCATTTCGCCAAGCGCTGATGGTCCCAGCCAACACGGCTGCCGCGACAGAGCCCGGGGACCGGATGCGGTCGCCAAAAAGCGTTTGGCGGGTGAGGGAGCTGCGGTACATTCCGCGACGCAAAATTAATGATCACGATTCTTCGTAAGCATTCACGCTGGCTCATGATCGTCATCGCCATTCTGGCGATGCCGTTTTGTCTTTATTTCGTTCGGACGGATTGGATGAGCGCTCTGCGATCGAACACTGCTGGCAAACTTTATGGCCACGACATCTCGGCAATCGAGATTGAGCGCGGGGGGCGGTTGTTCCAACTGGCGCGCAATTTGGGAATGAGCGAGTTTCTAACCGAGCTTTTGGGTCAGTGGCATCCGCAACATGCGAAAACACAATCGGAAGCGGAACACGAAGCCGGACAGGAATTCGCTATTGATTTAATGATTCTACGGCATGAAGCCGAAGCCTTGGGCATCCGGCCAACTACCGCTGAAATCGCCGCCGTCGTTACCAAAATACGCGCGTTTCGTAGCGACGCCGGTAGTTTCGATCTAAAAAAGTACAACGATATCGTGCAGAATGCTCTGGGACCGCTTGGGTTCAGCGAGGCGCAGATTGAGGAATTGGCCGGCGATCAGATTCGTCTCGATCGCATCAAGGAATTGGTTAGCACAGGCGTGACCGTATCCCAGGCGGAAAGCAGGACCACTTTTGAACAGATCTACTCCAAATTCGAAGTGAGCGTGGTGCGTTTCAAAACCAGCGACGTTGCGAACGAGGTAAAAATTTCTGATGACGAAATCGCGAAATATTATGAAGGCGCCAAAGAACAACTAAAGAGCGAGGAAAAACGGAAAGTGCAGTTCGTTGCCCTGACGTTATCGGAGGCGGAGAAAAAGCTAACGGGAAAAGAACGGATCGACGCCTTGCAGAAACTTTCGGATAAGGCAAATGACGTCGCCCAGGCGCTGGCGGAGAAGAATGCCGATTTTGCCGTGGTTGCGGGGAAATTCCAGTTGCCGGTCAAGACTACTGGCGATTTTAGCCAGGCGGCGCCGGATCCTGAACTAAAGCAGGACTCGCAATTGATCCAGAGCGCCTTCCAACTTTCCAATGACGAACCGACGAGTGAGCCGATCCAGGGCGCGGACGGGTTCTATATCTTGCATCTCGCCGGAATCACCCCGGCGCGACCTCTGACACTCGCGGAGGCGAAACCGAAAATTGTTGAGGCGCTCAAAGCGAGAAAGGAGCGCGAGCTCCTAACCACTCGGGCAGCTAATGTCGCGCACGATTTGGGCGAGGCATTAAAAGCAGGCGACACACTCGCCAAGGCCGCGCAAGAGTTGAATTTGAAACTCGAAAAGTTGCCTCCCTTTTCTCTGGCGGATGAGCTGCAGCCAAAAGCGTCCTCCGCGCCGGAGACGATTCCAGATTTGCCTATGATCAAAAATGCGGTCGCCGATTTACACGCCAATGAAGTGGCGGACCCGATTCCGACTTCGGATGGTGCGGTGGTCGCAGTAATGGAAAAGCGCGATCCGCCGGATCCGGCCCAGGCTGGAACCAATCGGGCCTCGCTCGACGAGCGCATTTTGCGGGGGAAACGCGCGATGATGTTTTCCGAATGGCTACAGGAGCGCCGGCGGTTTGCCGGGGTGCAAGCGACAGCCCCAAGCTAATCTGACATGGAAACGCGCGACGAAATCTTCGACGATGCGAATGGTGATCTTGCAACCGGGGAATTGGAAAGCGCGGTCGAGAAATATCGGCGGTGCGTGGAGATCGATCCGGAATTTTTTGATGGGTGGCACGCGCTCGGAATGGCGCTGATGAAAATCGGGCGATTTCCCGAAGCGATTGAGGCCGGAAAACGTGCCACAGAATTACGGCCGAACGATCAGATCGCCTGGACTAGCTTGTCGCTTTTTTACAATCGTAACGGCGACATCAAGGAAGCCGAAGCCGCCGGGACGAAAGCGAAGATTTTGGGGTGGGGCGGGAAGGTGGCGAAAGGTGATCAGTGATCCGTGATCAGTGAATAGTTGAGGATGTTTTTGCGCGATCACTTCTCCCTTTGGTAGGGCGACGCTCCGCGGAGCCTGCTGGCTCGACAGAGTCTCGCCCTGCAACCGATCACTAATCACAGTTCACTGATCACGAGTGATCTATCCGCGGTCCTTCAGTCCATGCGCGCCGGATTCTTCGGCGCAATGGACGCAGCAATAAATCTGACCGCCAGCTTCGACGCCGTGACCGATTACCTTGCAATTACAATGAGGACAGGTCGGTGCCAGCATATGAATCGCGCATTCGAAGCTGTCAAAGGTCCGAGTTTTTCCGGCCGAGATAATTTGGAATGACTTGTCGTAATCGTTCCCGCAAACATCGCACTTAGCCATAACGCCTCCTGGTTGAGTTAACCAAATTTCGTTTATGCGCGAGCGAGTGGTCGCGTTGATCGGAATGTGGGAGGGACCTTAGCGTCCCGACTGGAGAGTGGAGTTGTAGGGCAGGCGCGGCGCCGGCCGTTCCAAAAAATGGCGACCAGGAATGGTCGCCCTCCAATTTGGATTCGCTCACCAAATATTCACCTTCTTGTCTGCCGGTCGCACCATCGGACAATTATCCGGCAGGTTGAAAGCTTTCTGAAATTCCACCAAGTCCGAGAGCGGACCGTTGACGCGGTAACGCGCGGGCGAATGCGGGTTCGTGTTTACCATTAATCTTAGATCTTCGTCCCGCTGCACCGAGCGCCAGATCTGGGCGAAGCCGAGGAAAAATCGTTGCTCCGGAGTGAAGCCGTCGATTTTCTCCTGTGGCTTCCCCGCCAGTGCTTTTTGCAAGGCCGCATACGCGATCTTGACCCCGCCGATGTCGGCGATGTTCTCGCCTTGGGTCAGCTCGCCATTCACATGTACGCCCGGTAGGGGTTCATACTCGGAATATTGTTTCACGATCGCACCCGAGCGTTCCTTGAATTTCGCGGCTGATTCCGGGGTCCACCAATCACGCAGATTACCAACTTCATCGAACTGCCGTCCCTGATCGTCGAACCCATGCGTCATTTCATGCCCGATGACTGCACCGATGCCGCCGTAGTTAAGTGCGTCGTCTGCCTTTGGATTGAAAAATGGCGGCTGCAAAATCCCTGCCGGGAAGACAATCTCATTTAACTTCGGATTGTAATACGCGTTTACCGTTGGCGGAGTCATGCCCCACTCCGTGCGATCGACCGGTTTTCCGATCTTGTTCAATTCACGACGGATATCGAACATTGACGCGCGAACGGCATTGAGCACGTACGGTCCACGGTCGATTCGCAGGACGGAGTAATCGCGCCACTTATCCGGATAACCGATCTTAACAGTAAAGGCGGCGAGTTTTTTCAAGGCCGCCTGCTTAGTCGGTTCGTCCATCCATTCGAGCGTCTTGATCCGGTCCGCCAGGGCCGATCGCAAGTTGTTAACGAGATCTAGCATCCGCGCTTTTGACTCGGGCGGGAAATAATCGGCAACGTAGAGTTTTCCCAGCGCTTCTCCGATGGAATTATCCGTTGAGGCCACTACTCGTTTCCAGCGCGGCTTGATTTGCTGGGTTCCGCGCAAAGTCGTTTCGTAGAAGTTGAAATTCTCATTGACAAAATCAGCGGAAAGCTCCGCCGCGGTAGCGTGCACCAGATGCCACCGGAAATATTCTTTCCAGTCATCGATCGCTGTGCTCGCAAAGACTTTATCCGCGCCCTTGAAGAAATCCGGTTGACCGACATTCAGCTCGCCGGGATCCAGCAGATTGCTTTCCTTGAAATAAGCATCCCACTTGAAGCCGGGCGTGAGGGCCTGAAGGGCCGACGTCTTCATCTTGTTATAATTCTTTTGCGGATCGCGCAGCTCGACCTTGGTGCGCGAGGCTTGCGCAAGACTGGTTTCGAGCGTGAGAATTTTCTTCGCGTGCTCGCCGGCGGCTTTCGGGTCCTCGCCCAGCAACGTCAGCATCTTGGTCACATGCTGGACGTATTGATCACGCAGCTTCTTCGAAGCGTCGTCTGTCTTGGTGTAATAATCCCGGTCGGGCATACCCAACCCACCCTGGTAAGCCTGCGCGATAACCATTGTGCTGTTCTTGTCGTCCTGACCGGAGGTGAACCCAAAAAGAGACGTGATCCCGAGCGTGTGCAGATGCGCGATTTCCTTCAGCACATCAGTGCGATCCTTTACCCCATCGATTCGTTTGAGTTCGTCGGTTAACGGTCTTGCGCGTGCCACCTCGACCGTCGCTTCGTCCATCCCGCTGGCATAATAATCGCCGACCTTTTTCGCGTCCGGGTCAGTCGCAGTCGTTTCCCTGGCCGCGCGTTCGGCTACGTCATGAAGCGCGTCGTTATTCTTTTCGATTAACTGATTGAAGCTGCCCCAGCGGGAATATTCCGGCGGAATCGGCGTGCGTTTGATCCAACCGCCATTGGCATACATAAAGAAATCGTCGGAAGGCTTCACCGAAGTATCCATGTTGGCGATGTCAAAGGGCGGCGCGTTCTTGTCCTCCGGCGTTGGAGTAGTGGTTTCTCCCTGCGTTTGCGCAACAGGACTGGTCGGCGGCGGCGGACTTTTGTCTGCCGGAATTTTCCCGGCGGTTTGGACATTCGGTGGTGGGGTGGCTGTGGCGAGCGGCGGAGATTTTTGCGGCTCCGTCTGCGGAAACGCCGTTGCGGCTGTGAGCACGCCTACAAGCGACAGGAACTTTCGGTTTCGCATTCGGCATGAAAGGCGAGAACGCCCGTGTTGTCCAACTCGAAGCGACCCGTGCCTGGCTTAGTGCCAAAAGACCGCGCGAAAACCAACGAAAGTGCGATTATTATTAAGAGCGAGAACAGGAATACCGGTTCCCATAACTATTGTTTAGAAAATGCGCACGCCACGGTCAGATAAGCCGACGTCCGGCGAAAGTGATGGCATCCATCCTGCGTTCTTTCTCGGATGATGAGCTTACGTCGTTTCATGTTGTGTGCGATCGGCGGCTCTTTTTTCGTTAGCCAGCTGACCGCCGCGGTCGAGTGGCACGTCATCAAAATCAACGGCCGCGATTTTCTTAGCGTCGATAATATCGCGAAGTTCTACGGTTTCCCTAACCCGACAATCAACGGGAAAAATGTCGATCTGAACAACGGCAAGAATGAAATGCAATTTCACCTCGACAGCCGGGAAATACTGCTTAACGGCGTGCGCAATTGGCTGAGCTTTCCCGTGTTCGTCCACGACGGCAAAATCGTCGTCTCCCGCATCGATCTTGCCAAAACGCTCGAGCCGCAGTTGCGCCCGAACATGATCCCCAAGCTCGACCGCGTGCGAACAGTCGTGCTCGATCCCGGTCACGGCGGTTTCGATAAGGGAGCGATCAGCGGGTATGGCTACGAAAAGGATTACGCCCTTGATCTGGCACGGCTGCTCCGACCGTTGCTGCAGGCGAAGGGTTTTCGTGTGGTCATGACCCGCGAAAGCGATGTTTTTGTGCCATTGGAATTGCGCGCGAGAATCGCAAACGCCACCAGCGATTCAATTTTCGTTAGCCTGCACTTCAACGCCACCGATCGCGACCCACTCGCAACCGGTTTCGAAATTTATTCGCTCACCCCGCGCGGTGCACCTTCCACTTATGAGGACGGACTTACTCTTGCCTCAGTCAATATTCAAAATGGTACCGAAGCCGACGCCGCCAGCGTGGAGCTTTCCAGTTGCATTTATCATTCGCTACTGGGGCACATTGGCGAATTCGATCGTGGAATTAAACGCGCCCGCTTCGCTGTCTTGCGCTTAACGAAAATTCCAGCCGTGCTGGTGGAAAGCGGTTTTCTAACTGAGCGGGGCGAAAGCCGGTTGATTGCCAATCCAGGATGGCGACAAAAGTTAGCCGACGCCATCTGCACTGGGATCGACAACTTTCGGGCGCTCGCCGACAGCAAGAAGCCTCCGCTTGTTGTCGCCGATTATCGACGGCAAAAGCCCGGCGGCGCTGCACCAGAGAAAGAATCGCTAGTGAATCCAGCAGCGCCCCCGACCTTGTCGCTCGACATGTTGCATTCCGAGCGGCCATCGGAAAATCCCGCCCCGTTTCAAACGCCAACACCATCTCCGATCGGCTCCGCGCCAGTCGAGCCGTAGGTTGTAGCTGCGGTCGCCGGCCGCGGCGGATTGACTGAGTCCTAATGTGTTGACGCTCGCGATGGGGCTCTCTAGCCTCGGATTCAATCTCAATCGAAAGGACTTATGAAAAAATACATGACTTATGCAGTGACCGCATTCTTCGCCACAATCGCTATCTCGCTAGCTGCGCCGGACAAGAACACCTTGATGGCAAAAGAACAAGCCGCCTGGCAGGCGTTCAAAGATAAAAACGCCGATGGCTTCAAGAAAGTGGTGCACACGGAGTTCCGCGGCGTTTATGTCGAGGGAATTTCCGATATGCAGAAGGAATTGGATGATATGAAAAAGTGGGACATGAAATCTTTCACCATCAGCGATTACAATATCGTTTCTGTTGGAGCCGACACGATCATGAGCACGTACAAGGTCGTTGTCGAAGGCACCTATGATGGGAAAGATGCCTCAGGCACCTTCAATGCCGGATCGGTTTGGAAAATGGCGAAGGGCGGATGGCAGGCCATCTTCCACACCAACGTGAAAGAGGAGGCAGCTGCTCAGTAGTCCGAGCCGGACGGGCGATTTTCCTCACACCCGCCTTCGCCCGGCTACTCCGAAAGTTTTCGCGAGCAGCCGGCGCAGCAGGCCAGTTCATCAAGGGCCACGACGTCATTTGAACGTCGTGACCTTCGTGCCCGTTGTGCGCGCAATTGACTTGCGCCGGGCCGGTTCTATTCTGAAACATATAAATGCGGGGGAGCCGCGTGGCTGAGAGTCCGGTATTTTGCCGGAGACCCCTTGAACCTGATGCGGGTAATGCCGCCGAAGGGAGCGAGGAGTCCGAGGTCCCAGGTGGACTGCCGGTAATCTCAGCTCTGCGTTTTCCCGGCGAACCGCGGATTACACGGATGAATACGGATCAAATGGGCGCTGTCATCCCGAGTCCCGAATGCTTTCGGGGCGAGGGACCTCGCATAAACACGAAACGTCTTCCGCACGAATGAGCATCCGCCCCAAAAACGACATTGTAGCCAAGGTCGATGATCCCGGAAATACTGGTGTGGCTCGCGCTGAAAGCAATTCTCCGCAGAACAATGGCGCGGCTGTGGCCGGGATAGGTGATCCCGGATCTGGAAACGGTAAGACCGGGATCGCCGATCCCGGCTACAACTCGTGCAAGATTTACGTCGCCGGCGAGGTTCATCCTAACGTGCGCGTTCCGTTTCGCGAGATCGATCTCGCGCCAACGAAAACAATGATCGGCGAGATTGAAGTAAACGAGCCGGTGCGCGTTTACGACACCAGCGGACCATGGGGCGATCCGGATTTTCGTGGCACGGTGGAGGAAGGACTTCCGCCGCTACGCGCGAAATGGATTCGCGATCGCGGCGATGTGGAAGACTACGCCGGACGAGCGGTCCAGCCGATTGATGATGGATACATCTCCGAAGCGCATGCTGCGCATGCGAAACGCCCAACGCAGGCCAGTCCGGCTCGGACCGCCGAACGCCCAACATCGAATTCAAACGGGAATGATAGCAATGTAAACGCCAGTCCGGCTTCATCATTCGCCGCGCGTAAGCCGTTACGAGCAAAGCCCGGCAATTGCGTGACACAATTGTACTACGCGCGAAAAGGAATTATTACTCCAGAAATGGAATTCATTGCCATTCGGGAGAATCTCGGACGCGCCAGCGCCACATCAAACATCAAACGTCAAATATCAAACGTCGCCCGCAACGATTTGGCGTTTCGCCACGCTGGCTCGGAGCCAATCGATAATTGGCAGTCGGCGATCGGCACTCCCATCACTCCCGAATTTGTGCGGGCCGAGGTCGCGCGCGGACGCGCCATCATCCCAGCCAACATCAATCACCCGGAAAACGAGCCGATGATCATTGGCCGCAATTTTCTGGTGAAGATCAATGCCAACATCGGCAACAGCGCCGTTGCGTCGTCGATTGAGGAAGAAGTCGAAAAGATGCGCTGGGCCACGAAATGGGGCGCCGACACCGTGATGGATCTAAGTACCGGCAAAAACATTCACGCCACCCGGGAATGGATTATTCGCAATTCACCGGTGCCCATTGGCACGGTGCCGATTTATCAGGCGCTCGAAAAAGTCGGCGGCCGCGCCGAAGAACTGACCTGGGAAATCTATCGCGACACCCTCATCGAACAGGCAGAGCAGGGAGTGGATTACTTCACCGTCCACGCCGGGGTACTATTAAGGTACATCCCGCTGACAGCCCGGCGTGCCACCGGAATTGTCAGCCGCGGTGGCTCGATCATGGCCAAGTGGTGCCTGGCGCATCATCAGGAAAGTTTTCTCTACACCCATTGGGACGAGATCTGCGAGATCATGGCCGCCTATGATGTGAGCTTTTCCATCGGCGACGGCCTGAGGCCGGGCAGTATTGCTGACGCAAATGATGAGGCCCAGTTTGCTGAGTTATACACCCAAGGCGAGCTGACTCAGCGCGCCTGGAAACAGCACGTCCAAGTGATGAACGAAGGCCCGGGTCATATT
>QHRO01000113.1 GCA_003220155.1 Verrucomicrobiota bacterium | reverse complement strand
CTCGTCCAGAAAAACGCAGCATATTTTAGTGATTCTGGGTTTCCTGGGAAAATGAAATAATTACGGCTTGATGAGTTGTAAAGTGCCGGAAATGCGACGTTTCCGCAAGATGTTAGGCAAGTTGTTGGACCGCAAGGACTCGGGCCTGAAGTTTGGGTTAGTCTAGCCCGCAAGCGTCGAGATCTATTACAATTTGGGCCAATTTGATAACTGCCACGATCATGCTGCAAAAAAAATCCAAAGTTCCTCTTAAATGCTAGCAGTAAGGGATTTAATGGCTTGAATTAGTGTCGCGCAAAGAACAATGTCCAACGTACGGCGCGCTCCGTGCTTAAGGCCAATACAACCATACGGAACCTATGAAACCATTAAAATACATCGCATTAATCGCGGCTTTGGCATCGGGGCTCGCGCTGACAACCAAGGCTGACTTAATCCTATCCCCTTTCGGTGATGTCCCGAAGAATGGCACCGGCATTGGTGGCGGCAATTCGAACAACGCAGAAAACAACTTCTTCCGTTTGCAGCAATACATTATAGCCCATCCGACATTCGGCAGTTTGGGCACTCCCACGTTTGACGGCGCCGAGCGACTTGAAAGTAACCTCGACCAGCCAGTCGATCTCACGGGCTTCTGCTATGCGGTTGTCCATTATGGCGTCGGTGAGGGTGGAGTTTCGGGCACGGGTGGAGGAATCGCTTTCTTCCAAATCACGAACGATTCAGACACCTTCCCGCAGAGTGGCTCCGGCCCGAATGGTTTCGGCGGGATTTCCTCGGTCGATTTGTTCAAATGCGTTCCCGCTGTTCCGGATAGTGGCACAAGCGCGGTGCTACTGGGAACCGCACTCACCGGCCTTGCCTTGGGCCGCCGTTACCTAAAGCGCTAGTATAATCCCCTAGGCCCAACTCAACAATCAAAGTGGCCGTTCGATGAGCGGCCACTTTTGCTTTGTACCGGGGAAATAGCGGCTAGCTGCGCAGACCGATTGGCCGACTGTGATCGCAAATCGATTGCACTTCCACAGAATGAAAGGGGTCCGCAAGGCTGCAGTGATTGGCAGAGACCGGCGGTTTGTGGTCGCTAATGTTCGTCCGATCCAGGGCAACCGAAATTTGCTGAGAACAAGCTGGAAAGAAGGCGATGGTGAGAACAGCGAGCCCGAAAATCACACTGGCCTGTCATGCGATCTTGGATCAGACACTCTCGACGTTGGCGGAAACTGACTTCGGTTCTTTATCCGTATTTATATTCCGAAGTGTCGCTCCTACTTCTCCTCGCCGCAGCCACCAGAGGAGTAGAAAAAGTGGAATAAGCGAGGCGGCAAAGAAGAATGGACCGCCGCGACGATGGATGACACTGTTGATCATTTCCGGGCCGATGTGCACACATAGCAGCGATATCACCAAAATTCGCAAGCCGTTACGCAAAAGACCTAACGGGATCACCGCGCCCACTAATAGCGCTCGTCGCCACCTTGTGCGCAAAAACATGTTCGCTGCCAATAAGCTGGTGATTACCAAGACCAGGCTCGACCTGATGCCGCTACATTCTTTGGCCACAGTAATAGTTATTCCAGGAAGCTGAAAGATCGTTCCGGTGCGCAGAAACGGGGTGCCAGTAATGAGAAACAACCAGTTCGCTACCCCCGCCGAAGCGTTTTTCGATGCATCTTCCAGCGAATCAACCGCTGCTTCCGGCAATGGCATCATAACAGCGAGGAAAAAGAGTGGGAACATGGCAGAGCGCGCCCATTTGCTCCCCAGAAATAGAAAGGTACCGGCGATCACGAAACAAAAAAATGAGAGCGCTATCAGCGTCATGTAATCGTTCTGGCCGAGGTCGACAAAGTGCTCGCTGGCTAACAACGCGCCAGTGCCCGCTGCTGCCAACAGCAGAGACTGCCCCCAGGCACTGCTCAGTTCACGCGAAAGATGCTTCCATCGGATATATATAAGATAAGCGGTGACGAACGGAATGAGCAGAACGTAGGAATGCACCTCACTGTGGCGCGCATAAGTTACGAACTCGCGCAATGGCAGAGCAAACGCGCCGCACAGGATGACAAGATAAATACACCAGCCGGCAAAGCGCCTGTTCATCGCTGCCCTTCTATTGGAAGGTCCGATTCCGTTGCTGGCAGTTGGATTAACGATATTTGGTAAACTCAAAGTTCTCCTTTGCCATTAAAGACTATCCGTCTCCGCCCCAATTGGTAGCAAATAGGGTAGAGGTCCGCGAGCCTTGATCTCACGCTTTCCAGACCCTGGCTTTCGGCTGCGTAATCGCAGCCATGGCATTGCGCGTATCGACGACGCAATCAGCCCAATCCGCCAGCTCATGATAGTTTACCGAACTATGATTCGTCGCTATTAAGACCAGGTCGAAACTCCGGACGCTCGCCCGATTCCACCTAATCGACTTCTTTCCCGCCCAGCGCGGATGTTCACGGGTGGGTTTTATCACCGGCACATATGGATCGTAATATTCGACTTCAGCGCCGCGGTCCGCCAGCAAGCTCATGAGCAAATAACTGGGCGACTCGCGCTCATCATCCACGTTCGGCTTGTAGGCGACGCCCAGAATTAAAATGCGACTACCCCTGACCGCTTTGCTGCGAGCGTTTAAGGCGTCGGCGACGCGGCGAACGACGTACTCAGGCATCCAGGTATTGATCTCGCCCGCCAGCTCGATGAATCGCGTGTTGTGTCCATACTCGCGCGCTTTCCAGGTTAAATAGAATGGATCGATCGGGATACAGTGCCCGCCCAGTCCAGGCCCGGGATAAAATGGCATAAAGCCAAAAGGCTTGGTTTTGGCGGCTTCAATTACTTCCCAGATGTCAATTCCCATCGCTCCGTAAACCATTTTTAGCTCGTTAACCAGCGCGATGTTGACGCTGCGGAAAATATTCTCGAGTAGCTTGGCTGCTTCTGCTACTCGACAGGATGAGACCGGCACGAGCCGCTTGATCGCGATCGAGTAAAGCGCCATTGCCTTTTGCAGGCACGCCGGGGTAAAACCACCAACAATCTTGGGAATCGTCGCTACGACACTGTGTGGGTTCCCGGGATCTTCCCGCTCGGGCGAAAAAGCGAGATGAAAATCCACCCCCGCTTTCAGCTTTGAGTTCTGTTCAATAACGCCGCGTAAATCCTCTTCCGTCGTTCCCGGATAAGTAGTCGATTCCAGCACCACTAACGCACTTTTCTGCAAATGCGGTGCGATCTTGCGTCCGGTTTCGATGATAAACGAGATGTCCGGTTCACGGTTCTTACTCAACGGGGTCGGCACGCAAATAATGACCGCATCCGCCTTTTGGATTCGACTAAAGTCCGTTGACGCGGTCAGCCGTTTTGCCTTCAGGACCTCGCTGATCGTCTTCGCTGCAATATGCTTGATGTAACTGCGACCGCGATTGACCTGATCAACCTTGGCCCGGTCGACATCCAGGCCGATTACTTCTGCGCCTGAACGCGCAAACTGAATGGCGAGTGGCAATCCCACGTAACCTAACCCAACAATACAGATTTTCATTTATTTGCAGAGCGTTCCGTCCAGAACTCAGGCCCGAAGGCGATATAATCGTGTTCGCCTAATTAGCAATCCGCAGGCCGATAACCTTAAAAATCTCCATTCTTCGAAATCGTCCGATCGATCGTTTCAAAGGCGGTATTGTAAAAAACTGATGGAGGGCTGGGTCGCAGTGCTGACCCTTGGATAGAACTACTCGCACCCATGCGGCAGATTTGGTCGATCGCCCGGCAGCTATTGGCCGCTGAACTCTGTTGTCGGTACTGCGACGCCGCGAAAACTTGTGACGGACTGAGCCACCAAGAAGCCCACACGATCACATTCGCTCTTGCTCAGCTAGGCGTGATCGAGATCGTTCGTAAAGGTCAGCAAGGCG
>QHRO01000112.1 GCA_003220155.1 Verrucomicrobiota bacterium | reverse complement strand
ACCGCTCGACCACGCGGAGGGCAAGATCGATGCCGGACGACAGCCCGCCAGCGGTGGCGAGATTGCCATCCTCAACGAATCTCGCTCCACGCTTCAGGTGGATATCTGGAAACTGCGTCGCAAACCTGACAAACGCTCCGTGGTATGTAGTCGCGGCTTTGCCTGACAAGAGTCCGGTTTTCGCCAAAATAAATGCGCCGGTGCAAACGGACATGGTTACGTCGGTGTTTTTTGTAGACTTGCGAATCCAATTCAGCACCGGCGCAGTAGGTTCACTTTGGGCGGGTATAACGATAACCTTCGGCGCAGGCGCGTTTTCAAGGTTGTAATCCGGGATAATGGTCATTCCGGCGCTGGCATGGATAGGATGGGTCGTCTCGGCAACGGTATAAAGGCGGAACGGAGGATCCGCGCGTCCGGGGATCATGACATCCTGGAAGACTTCCCACGGTCCGGAGAAGTCTATCATCACCGCGCCGTCCGAAAGAAGGAAGGCAATCGGGATCGTGCCTTGCACGGGAGGCGTGAGCGAGTCGCCTTTGGCGTTTTGTTCGCTACCGCCGGGACTACTAGTCGCTCCGACCGCATCCGAACTCGCGCAGACTTTGCCAACAGCCGAGAACGCAATTGCCGCGATCAACCCGAATTCAGCTGCTCTGCGAAGTAGCTCTTTTCCTCTGAGCGTATTTGTTCCTTTGTTCATGACGGGCAACTTCTCCGGGCGCTGTGGTGGCAGCAATGACAATTAGCACTTAAATCCCGCCACGAGGTCTTTTGTCATCCTTTGATCTCTGGATATCCACGTCGACGCACCGTGTAAAACCCGCAGATATTGTTTTGGGCCGAAGCATCAAAAACAATATCGCGCGGTCCTTTTAACCCAGCTGCCGGAATGTTGACCGGGTGCTGCGCGAACTGCCACATCGCGATGAGCGGGCCCAGAATCAAGCATGGATAGATTATGAGCTCGAAGGCATTGCGACTCTTTTCTTCGGAGCGAATCAGAAGGGAGTAAGCGGACTCCTCCTGGTCCTGCGATTGATCTGTCGTGTTCGGTTGTTCATTCATGATACTAACTTCACGAGACAGGCGGCTGGCAGCGATGACAATGATCATCAAATTTCTGCCATGAATATTGCAGTGGGCGATCGCGTCGCGATCGCGAGCGAGTCGTCGAGGGATGGTGCGCAGGTGATCGTGAACAGCGCGATCGAGCAGACAAAATCGTGAGATGCCCGCCGCGGCGGGTAAACTTCATGATGCTGGGCTTTGTTATCGACTCGCTTGATTAATCAAACTAAATACGTGCATAGTTCCGATTGCAGCAACTGAGAAGAGTCGATGATGCGAAGATCCCAAACTAGTGGAGTAGCGGGCAACTGTTCTTGTTGTCTGGTTCCAGCGCTTATCCTCCTGGCGATCATTGTTGCTGCCGTGATCGGGGTTGCGGTCGTCTGGCAAAGCGCCATGCCGAGTATCTTCCGCTGGGACTACGCGCATCGTCATCATTACAACGCCTACCGCGATGGCTACGAGCAGGGGAACAAACTAGGAGCCGACTATGCGCGTCGCGGAGATGCGGAGCCAACGGGACAGGATCTCAATGCACTCGCACTACGCGAGGCTGACAGATTACACGTGAGGAGAGATCGAGGGCAGTGGATTGAAGGTTTCCGCAATGGTTTCACGCGCGGCTTCGAGGAGTTCAACAATCGAGCTTCGAATCAGCGAGCGAGTTGGTCACGATTAGCAGCGAGGCCGGTATTTCCCGCCGACATTGGCCTGATTGGGGAAAAAGTTCTTACTTCCCGTCCTTCGGTGCGAGATCAGCTACGATTTTTTCGAAGCGCGGATCGCCGCGCAGCGGGTCGTACCAGGGCAGGAGTTTCAGTCGGCCGTAGTTGAGAAAACCCGGTAGTTGTGCGGCCTTCGCGAGATTTTGCAGCGCGAGATCTTTCTCGCCGACCCATGCATAGACAATGGCCGAGTAATGGATCATGTGGATTGCGTTGGTGGAATCCTTTTCCATCGGCACCAGCTCGAGAGCGCGCCGGATCTCACGCAGCGCTTCCTCTTTCCGGCCGAGCCCGGCATCAATCAAGGCAAGGATGCAAACTGCGGGACCAAACTCTGCCTGTTCTTGCACAATTTTTTCCTGTTCGGGGCGACTCGCTTCGAAAGCGGACCGCGCCTTATTTTCGTCCTTCAGCATTCGCCCGAGCAGACCACGGCCGAACGCAGCATCGAACTGCACTTGGTCGTCGCCAAAGGTGGCGTCCCCGAGCGCGTTGAGGGCTGTTTCCGCCCCCGAGGCATCGCGGTCTGCCAGAGCACAGAGGAACCACACATCGGCGACGCTCTTAACAGCCTCTGGATTCTTGGCGCGAATCTCATCAATCGTTTGATGCAAAGGGCGAGTATCACCTTTCCAATCGAGGAAGACCAACGCGCGGCCTGCCTTCGTCTCAGCATCATCCGGTTTAATCGATAATGCGCGATCCAGGATGGCAATTTCGTCAGCAAAGCGACGAAGAAGCTCATAGCTGATGGCGAGCTGCTGCAGGGTGTAGAAGTTTCGCGGGTCCAGTGCGACTGCGCGCTCCAAATTACGGAGTCCTTCCTCGTGGGCGCCTCGCCGCCGCGCGATGAAACCAGTCAACTCGAAAACGCGAGGCGAATTGGACATTGTCCCACGGACAACCTCCAGCTTGGCCAGCGCGCCGTCGTAATCTCGATACGCGAGATAAAGATGATTGGCGCGGGCGAGATGCGTTTCGCCGGCGTCAGGCCGTAGCTGGGAGGCGGCCCGCAAAGCCTTATCCGCTAAAGCCAGGCGGGCCGGGGTGTGATCGGTGCCCAGGGCATAAAGTGTGTCGTGCGCGTAGGCGAGCTGGCACTGCGCAGCGAAGAAGGAGGGATCGCGCGCAAGCGCCTGGTTCAGCAAATCGATCCCTTCCCGCAGATTCTGCGCGCTCATCGCGCTAAAACCGGTGTTGAGAATGAGGTCTTTGGCCCGGCTATAGAGTTCGAATGCAGCGATGTCTGTGGTCGGGTGTTCCTCGATAGCATTCTTCTCGCTCGGCGACAGCTTGGCCTGCAATTGGTCGGCGATGGCTTTGGCGATCTCGCTTTGGATGGCGAAGACATCATCAAGCGGCCGATCATAATTCTCTGCCCACTCGTGCGCGTCGGTACGTGCATTAATCAGCTGCGCGTTGACTCGCACCTTATTCGTTGCCCGCTGCACGCTGCCTTCGAGCAGGTGCGCCACGCCAAGTTCTTGTCCGATTTTGCGGAGATCGCGCGCCACACCGGTCTTATACTGCATCACGCTGGAGCGGCTGATCACTTTGAGATCAGCAATTTTCGCCAGGTCAGTCAAAATCTCGTCCTGCACGCCATCGGTGAAGTAGGCGTTCTGTTTTTCGTCGCTCAGGTTTTCGAAGGGCAGAACGGCGATGCTCTTTGTAGGAACGGCAGCTGGTGCTGGTAAGGCGCTGGGGGGGCGTCCGGTTTCTACCGCTTCGGTTTCGGCACGGACCGCCTGACGGTTACTACCTGCCGGCACGGAACGCCGCGACCATAAAAATCCGCCTACACCAAGCCCAGCAATGAGGACGACAGCAGCGGCAGCGATAAGCCAGCTTCGACTCCCAGTGCGCTTCTCAGTTAAAACTGGCAGCGCCGCTTCCTGGCGCGCGTGTCGAAACTTCCGAGGTACTTCGGGATTGCCGAGATCTTCCGTGTACAGATTGACCACTGAGACGCGCACCCCGTGCTTCACCTCGCATTCGCCCAGATCGTGTAAATTCCGCTTCCAATGGCCGTACTGTTCCAAATCCTCAGCCATGTGCTTGGAGATGAGGACGTGGCCGGCATCGCCGCAATCCATGACCCGCTGGGCAGTGTTGATTCCAGCTCCGGCAATGTTGGAGCGACCACTTACGTCTACCACGCCGCTAACCGGGCCGCTATGAATTCCCATTCGTAGCTTCAGCTCGGGGTGTTCGCTGGCGGCACTGCTAACCTCCAGCGCACACTCCACCGGCGCTTCGGGAGTGTTGTAAAAGACGAGCGCCATACCGTCACCAGTAGGCACGGTAATGAGCCGACTCTTCGCCTCCG
>QHRO01000111.1 GCA_003220155.1 Verrucomicrobiota bacterium | reverse complement strand
TGTTCTGATCTGGTGGGGCCACGCCGCACACGGTAAAGTATCCGACGCCATCGTCGAGCGCGTCCTGGCGCGAGTGTGGCAGGGAATGGGTTTCATCGCGCTGCACTCGTCGCATTACTCGAAACCATTCATGCGGCTGATGGGTACGAGTTGTTCCATCGTCTGGCGCGAAGCCGGCGAAAAGGAACGGCTCTGGGTTTGTAACCCAGCCCATCCTATCGCGCGCGGAATCGATCGCTATTTCGAGATCGAAAATGTCGAAATGTACGGCGAACCGTTCGCCGTGCCGACGCCCGATGAGATTGTTTTCATTTCCTGGTTCGAGGGCGGCGAAGTTTTCCGCTCGGGTTGCACCTGGAAACGTGGCAATGGAAAAATCTTTTACTTTCGTCCCGGCCACGAGGCCTATCCGATCTATTATAACAAGGACGTCCGGCTGGTCCTTCGCAATGCCGTTCACTGGGCCGCCGGCGATGGCGTGAAGTGGATCGACAGGTGCCCGCAAATCTCCGCCAAAGACGCGCCCGAACCGCTCGAAGTCAAAGGCCCAAAGATCCACAAAGAAGGTGAAGCGGGCTTTCGCTAATTCGCGCCGCATATCTTATGGAAGAACAAAAAATACCGACACGCGCTGATATTCCGGATTCCGACAAGTGGGACCTGACGGATTTGTTCGCGGATGTGAGCAAATGGAATGAGGACGTAGCCCGGATTACGCGGACCTACCCGAAGATCACGGAGTGGAAGGGCCGAGTGGGCGAATCGCCGCAAACGCTGGCGAAAGTACTCGAGTTTGAGAAGCAACTCGATCTGAAAATCGAGCGCGTTTATCACTTCGCTTCGCTGCAACTGGCGGAGGACAGCGCGAACAACGATCATCTGGCCCGCGTCGCACAGTTACAGAATTTAATGACGAAGGTTGCAGAAACTTCCGCGTTCGTTGTGCCGGAAATTCAGGCGATTGATGATGCGCACTGGGAGAAATTCGTGGCTGATCCGGCGTTGAAAGATTGGAAGATTCCGCTCCACAAGATCCGCCGGATGCGCCCGCATGTTTTGAGCGAACGCGAGGAACGTCTGCTCGCCCTAGGCGCCGCCGCCCTCGATGGTTATGACGATGCCTTTTCACAGCTGACCAATGTGGACATGAAATACGGCGTTCTCATTGACGCCGATGGCCGCGAGAAGCCGCTCACCCAAAGCACCTACAGTTCGTTCCTGTTGAGACGAGACCGCAACTTAAGAAAGCGCGCTTTCAAACAATTCTATTATGAATTTCAGGATCATCAGTTCACTCTCGCAGCCTCTCTGAGCTATTCCGTGAAGGCAGATGTGTTTCGCGCCCGAGCAAGAAACTTTGCCAGCGCCTTGGAAGCGTCGCTCTTTAAAGATGATGTGCCGGTTGCGGTCTACGATGGATTAATCAATGCAGTGCGAGGGGGGATTCTGCCGTTGCTCCGTTACTATGGGCTTAGGCGGCGGGTCATGGGCCTCGACCAACTTCATTCCTACGATACCTATGTCCCGTTAGTTCCGGAAATTGAAACGCATGTCAGCTTTGATGAGGCGATCAATAAAGTGATTGCTTCCCTGGCTCCACTCGGCCAGGAATACACGCGCACACTCGCTGATGGTTTGCGTGGCCGGTGGTGCGATCGTTACGAAACGAAGGGGAAACGAAGTGGCGCATTTTCCTCCAGCAGCTACCACGCGCCGCCTTACATTTTGATGAACTACAAAGAGGATGTGTTTGCAGATGTTTACACCCTGGCGCACGAAGCCGGGCATTCCATGCATACCTGGTTCTCCGCTAAATCGCAGCTCTTTCAAAACTACGATTACCCGATTTTCCTGGCCGAAGTTGCCAGCACGTTCAATGAGGAATTGCTCACCCATTTCTTGTTAGACGAAACCAGCGACCCAAAAATGCGCGCTTACATCATTAACCGGCAGATCGATGACATTCGCGGCACGCTCTACCGGCAAACGATGTTCGCAGAGTTCGAGAAAGTGATTCATGCCATCGAGGAAGCCGGAGGCGCGCTCACCCTCGAGGTGTTTAAAGGCGAGTATCGCAAGTTGCTTGAGGCTTACTTCGGCGAGGCCATGGCAATTGATCCCTCACTCGATCTCGAATGCCTGCGGATTCCGCATTTTTACCACGCCTTTTATGTCTACAAATACGCCACCGGGCTGTCCGCCGCGGTGACTCTTTCCCAGCGCGTTCTTAGCGGCGAACCCGCCGCGGTTGAAAAATATCTCGGCTTTCTCAAATCAGGCGGATCGAAATTCCCGCTCGAAACGTTGCGCGACGCCGGAGTCGACATGACGACAGCCGAGCCAATCAAGAGCACAATAGCCGTATTTGAGAAGCGACTAAGCGAGCTGGAGGCCCTGCTGTAGCCGTTTCCCTGCGGGAACATGTCTATTGAGCGTCCAAGCGCTAAAGAGCACACACCGGAGTTGAGCACGACTACGAACATTGCCGTGTTCTCTGGGGAGCGCACGCGCCCTCGCGTGCCCATTGCGGCGCCTCGCCGCAATGTTCTGGACAGGGAAAAGTTCGCGATGGCGAGGGCGCCATCGCCAGCACGCGAGGCGCGTGCGCTCCCCAGATTCGCTCGCGACGCCGAACATCCTAAGCACACGCTCCGACCGCGGCACCTACTCTCGATTGCAACGTACCTATATAGGTACTGCGCGAAGTAACGCGTCGCCCAACCGCCGGTCTCCGAGCAGCGCCGTGACAGCGAGGGTGACGGTTACGGCGGTTACAGAGTTTTTGGCAAGCAGGTTGCTTATTCTCAATAGCGTGGACTTCAAACGACAGTTTCGCGCAGCCTGCGGCTATGCCGAACTCGGCATGGCGGCAGAGTCGATTGCGGAGTTGAATGCGATCGAGGACGAATACCAGCATCGCCCGGAAGTCTTGCAGTTGCGCCTGCACCACCTGATGCGCAAGAAGCAATGGTCTCGCGCTCTGACTATTAGCCGCCGCCTTTGCCGCGCTGCCCCCGAAGCGAGCGCCGGGTTTTTGCACGCCGGTTTTTGCTTGCACCAGATCGGGCGGACTCGCGAGGCCAAGGAAGTGTTGCTTCGTGGTCCGACCGCGTTGCTAAAGGAGCCAATTTATTATTACAACATGGGTTGTTACGAAGTTTTGCTCGGCAACTTGAAAGACGCCCGCGTGCATTTGCAGATTAGCTTCAAAATGGATTCATCGTTTCGCGATCTTGCGAAGCGCGATCCCGATCTTAGACCGCTTCACGCGACCCTGTAGCCGGCGTCGTTGACGCCGGAATCTCGACCAAACCACCGACGAGCCGCGTCCGACGATCGCGGCTACAGAAAAGAGTTGGACGAGACGGAGCTCATCCCTCCAGATTTGCGCGATGCGATTCAACGCCGAGGAATTACGCGAACGAATTGCGCCGCTGCTCCAAGAGAACTTCCAACACTTTGGCGAGCTAGGCGCGGCGCTGTCGATTTGGCAAAACGGTGAGCCGCTCCTCGATTTGCACGGTGGATTTCGCGATACCAAGCGAGAACAACCCTGGACCGAGGACACTATCGTGCTGGTGTGGTCGGCAACGAAAGGAATCGGCAGCGCCTGTTTGCTACACGCACTTCAGGAAAACAGAATCAAAATTGATCGCCGCGTTTCAGAATTCTGGCCGGAATTTGGTCGGAGCGGCAAAATGGATGTCACCATCGCGCAAATGGTTTCGCATTCCGCTGGATTGTGC
>QHRO01000068.1 GCA_003220155.1 Verrucomicrobiota bacterium | reverse complement strand
GAAAACGTTCCACTGCTGGGCAACCACGTCGAACCGATCGTTTTTCTTTTTGCTCCGCTCTTCGCAGTTTTTCGTCATCCAATGCTTTTTGTTGCAGTGCAGAATGCTGCGCTCGCGACAATGCCTCTGGTTGGCTACAACATCGCCAAGCGACTCGGACTTGATGGAAAACGTGCCTGTTTACTGAGCGCCGCGCTCCTGCTCGCGCCAGCTGCGGGCTACATCGCCATTCACGAGTTCCATCCCGAAGCTCTGGTTGCGCCTTTCCTTCTGTTAATGCTTCAGGCCTGGGTGGCGAAGTCGATCAGTCGCCATTGGCTGTGGTTCGTTGCTGTTTTGGCCTGCAAAGAAAACATGGCGCCGTTGCTGGTCGTTTATTGTGCAACACAGTGCGTCGCCGAACGCAATCGTGGCTTAGCCGAATTGCGTCGTTGGTTTCTCTGGCCGATGGGCCTGGCTCTGATGTGGTCCGCGTTGTCCGCCTACGTAATCACGCCGGCGCTGAATTCCGGTAACATAGATTACGTTGCCTTGTACGATCAGTTGGGCACGTCGCCAGGAAATATCCTGTTCAACGCCATCGTCCGACCACAATTAATCGGTTACGCGCTTCTGCAATCTCTCACGCATGGAAACCTAGTTTGGGGGCTGCTCCTTCCGTTTCTCTGCTTGCCGTTGCTAAGGCCGCGCTGGATTGTTATCGCCGCGCCAATTCTTCTACAGCATCTTCTATCCTGGCGCTCGTCGGAATGGATGATTTACTTTCATTACGCCGCGCCACTCCTTCCTCTCTTCTGGATCGCATTGGTCGAGGTAGTTGCAGCTTCGGATCATTGGAAACACGTCCCTTCAATCGTTTCGCGCGCGACCGTATTTCTGGTCATTCTCGGCTGTGTCGCCGGGCAGATTTGGCTCGGACCTCTCGCTCGAATCGTCACCACTACAGCGGATTGGTTCGGAGCCGGTCAAGACCGCGCGCGCAAAAGTGCTTTCATTGCTCAGATTCCACCGGCCAGCAGTGTCGTCGCCCCACTGCCATACCTTTCTCACCTCGCGATGCGCGAGAAATTGTACTCGCTTCACTATATTCTGAAGGGTCTCAAGACTCTGGGCCGATCATCCTACCAGCCGCCATCAGCAACGGATTTTGTGCTGATTGATTATCGTGACTCAGCCACTTTCGATCCAGGCGCCGGTTTTTATCATCCCGCCATGAAAACGGTCGACGGCCGGATCATCCCTTCGAGTGATCGTCTGCTGCACGATTTTCTGAAAGGGGCCGCTTGGACCGCGAATGAGCAAGATGAACTGACACTGCTGCGGAATTTGGGGAGCCGAAAAGCGCCTGTCGGTGAACAATCCTCACCCACTGATGACGAGACGGGCGTGTTCTCAATCGACGCGACCCGACTCATGAGTATCGCAACTACGGGCGAGGTTGTCTCTCCATCCCGCCCGCTGGAAGTTGAGTTGCGTTGGAGATTCCAAGGCGAGCGCAATGTTTTTCCGTGGATGCTTCTCAGGTTATCGCGCGAAAAAGCGAAAGTCGCGCTTTTGGTGAAAGGTTTATGCGCTCCTGAGGCAACCGAGGGAATTTACACGGAGACCTGGCGCGTCGTGACAGCGGAACATTTGCTTCCGGGTGATTACTCTCTTGAAGCTCTCTTTGTCGATAACAGCAAGCGCGGTTGGTTTGAAACCAACCGTAGTGGCGGCGGCGAATCGACCTTATTGTCCGCCCCGGTTTCGCTGGGTCATATTAAGATAGAAAGGTAAGAATCGGCAGAGCCTCAAGTACTTCGCCTCCATCCGGTTTAAAGCATAAGCGCGAACTTTCCACGCCAAACTCCTGTGACAGAACAGCTCAAGCCATTTTGCGGCGAAGCATCTTGTCTTCTGGCACCTCCAGTGCTTATAATGGACTCTCGATGATTCAGGCGAATTGTCGGGCGCGGTTTACCGCAGCGGATTTTGATTTTGTCGTGCGCACTCTGGCACGCTCTCAATCCGAATCCGTCTCCCTGGTCGATCTTCTGGCCGATTCCGAGACCCGCGATTCCGTTATCGATTCGCCGAGCCTGGTGGAGGCGATTCTGTGCAATGACAGCCAGCTCCGGATCTCCTCCCAATTCTACTTCTATGTTTTGGCGCGATATGTTTTGCGCGACGCCGGAATCCGCGATCGCAAACTGTGCGATTATGTCGGTTCCCTCCTCGAGAATTTTTCCCGCGCCCACCTCTTGCGCGGGCCACAAGCGGAGGCCGACGAATCGCCGCGCCAGTATCTCTCCGATATCTTAATCGCGCTTTCTCGCGCCACACAGGATGAAGCGTTTCTTTTGCGCGCGCACGTCGGTAATTATTCGCTCTTCATCAGCGGAATTTTTCATGAGAATACGCAGCGGCGCAGCCTGCGCGGCGCCCCTGACATCGGTTTTTACGAAAATATTGGCCGACGCAATTATCACCTTGTCGCCTCTCACGCCACCGCCAGGCGCTGTGAGCTTGACGATGTTTACGCCGAGCTGGCCGATCGTTTTCGTGAAGTCCGTCTCGCGCTCAATCAACTGGCCGATCGTTTGCTCAATTTGGATGAAGGTGACCGGCCGTCGTTGGTATGAACGAAACGCTCTTCAGCCAAATCCAGCGCTTGCTCGAGCGCACTTACACCCAGGTCGGTATTAATCTCGAAGATTGCATCATTGATCGGGCCCGTTCCGTTCATCTCAGCAAACTGGCTGGCGCCTCGGCCCGCGAACTGAATGAGATCGCGCGCACTTTCCTCCGCCACGCCGGCGATCAGCTCTATGTCGGGATCTATTATTCGCGCTGGCTCATTGATCAGCTCGAACGCCACGATCCCCGGAGCGGCCTGAGCGATTTTAACATTCGCTCCCTCATCGTTTTCGTCGAGGAATTGAATCACGCTCTTCATGCCGCGCTTCAGTTTAAAAACGGCCAGCGCCGGATCGCCTCGGAAGAATTCGCCCGCGATCTGGAGCTGCAAGCGCAGGTCGATACTTATCTCGTCCTCCTCTTGTTCGTTGCTTTCTTTCGCAAAACCCAGCGCGTTTCCCGCACCGATCGCCGCTGGTTGCGTTTTCATCTTTTCAGCCGGCAATGTCCCGATGCCTTCCGCGATGAAAATTTGCGCGGCCGCTATCTCGAAACTTGCGAGCTCGCCGCCAGCTACACCCAGTATCTCGATACCCTCAATGGTGTCCGGCGTCTTGATGAAATTCGCAAATTTCGGTCCCTGGATTATTCCGCCAAAAAAGCGCACATCTTCGCGCTGATGGAGCGGACCACTTCGGAAAATGGAGTGACGGAGTAGTGGAGTAATGTAAAAACCATTTCTCTCCTTCTCCATCACACCACTACTCCACCACTCCAGAGGCGTCTGTTTCTATTTGTGCACGCAATCCCGTTTCGCTAAACATCGCGCATGCTCGGTTCGATCATGCTCGGCAGGTTGCGGAAAACATTGCTTTTGACCGCTACTGGCGCCGTATTTTGCCTGAGCGGAAACTCAATCGCTGCTGCACCATTCTCAGTTCAGGTTCCCAACCCTTCAACATCTCCGTCCTCGCCCCGCTTCGTGGTGTTGACCCAGCCGGTAAAGGTAAAGATCGCCTATGGCGAAACCGTTTTGCCGGCGGGAATGAAACTTCCGGTCGTCTCGAGCGATGCCACTTCCGTCCGCGTAAATTACATGGGCGAATTGCAGACCATCCCCATTGGTGCCGCTCGGTTTGAGGGCTCTGCGGCCGAGCTGCCGGACGCTGCTTCCGAGATTCCGCCGATTGTTCCAAGCAAGCCCGCTGCGGTTCCTTCCACAACGCCTGGCACACAATTACAAGTTTCGCTCCAGCCCGGCTACGACTCCCGCATGCAAGGCGGCGACATCAGCATGCGAGAAATGCAATTACTTTTGTCGTCCCACTGTAGTGAAGGGGTAGATCTGAGTGGCGCCGGCACAAAAATCTACAACGGCGTTACCTATCTGATGGATTCTGAACAAGCTGCCACTGTTCTCGGTCTCGCGCACAGCGTTCCCTCAAGAGTACCGGTGGCGGCGCCAGGTTTTCCGAAAAACTCCACGTACTACATAGGCTATGACGGCGCCTTCGAAGGACACTTTAATCGCCTTTATCTGGTGACCGACACCGCCAACAAGGTCGTCGCCATTCAGCTCGTTGACGAGCATCCGAAAGGCCGTTGGAAATCTGCCGCTGCACTCGCAGCGGCTACTTGGAGCACTTACAATTTCATTAACGCGCGAATGCGGGCCAGCGATACCGTGCGCGTGCAAGCCGTATCAAAGCGGCAGGGCAACATTATCCTGATCGACACTCAGGTGTATCAACGCGTTCGGACGAGGGCCGGCCGAAAGAACGTTGATCGCTACGAAGAGCAGGAAAACGCGAAACTGTTCATTCCGATCCCATTCGCTCGCATCATTCTGCATTGCGCCAAGATCGGGCTAGCCAAGACGTGACTGCCGGAATGGAGTATGAAAGTGTTGGAGTGATGTAAAAAAATCAATACTCCAGTACTCCACCACTCCATTTTTGGTTTTGCTGTTTCCATTTGTGAATACGAGTGCATTCCGCTAAACATCAGCCGTGTTCAGCTTGACCATGCTCGGCAGCGGCAGCGCCGGGAATAGCGCTCTTGTTTCCACCGATCACTGCCGGATTTTGATCGATGGCGGACTGAGCGCGCGCCAGATCGTCGTCCGCCTTGAGCAATGCGGCGTCGCCCCCGAGCAACTCGATGGTTTGCTTCTCACTCATGAGCATGGCGATCACGTTTGCGGGTTGGAGGTGCTTTGCCGGAAGTTTGCCTTTCCAATTTATTGCAACGCACAAACGGCCGAGGCCATTCGTTGCTTCGGGCTGCGCGAGCACAAAAACTGGCGACTCTTTCGCACCGGTACCGAATTCACTATCTGCGATATTTTGGTCCAAAATTTTCCCGTCCCACACGATGCCGCCGAGCCGGTCGGCTATGCTTTTCATGCCGGTAATCGCGGCCTCGGTTTCATCACCGATCTCGGCTATCCCACCAAAATGTTAATCGAACGGCTGCGCGAGGTACACACCCTGGTCATCGAAACCAACCACGACGAAAAACTTTTGCAGAGCGATCCGCATCGCCCCTGGCCGGTGAAACAACGGATCATGTCGCGCCATGGCCATCTTTCCAATTCGGCAGCGGCCAGCGTGATCGAACAATTGTTGCCGGGAAATATTGAGCGCGTCGTCCTTGGCCATCTTTCGCGCGATTGCAATACGCCCGAGCTCGCTGCTGGGGTGGTTCGTACCCAGCTGGAGCACAATAGTCGCGCCGATCTGGAAATATTTTGCGCTCTGCAAAATGCCATCAGTCCACGGTTTCAAATTGGTGAAACTGCGCGCGAAGATTTTCAGCCTAGCTTCGAGGACGTGCTCTTCTGTAGCGGTGGTCGAAGCCTGCAGTGAGCAAACTCGAAGCCGACGCTGAAACTACCAGGGTGCTGGAAGCGGGTTAAAAAGCGGAGCGCACAGACTGCGGGCCTGTATTGCGCGCGCCAAATAAAAAATTCGCTTCCACGAAAGCGGCAGCGAACATTCAGGTCGCAATTCCCGTGAACCAAAGACATTTGCTTTCACGTATCTGGTCCCCTCGCGGCAAAGGAACGCCGCCGCTCGAGTCGTGGCCGCTGCCGTTATACGATGTTTGGGATGACGTGGCCAGCTTCGCCGCCGAAATGCGGACCAGCGATTTCATGGCTGAAATGATGCGCAGACGCACGGCGCACGGCAGCCACGGACTGATGGCAGCGCTCGATTGCGCCACACTCTACGCGCTAACCCGCTGGCATCGACCGAGCGTGATTGTGGAAACAGGTGGCTTCGTCGGTTTATCGGCGACATTCATTCTGAAAGCGCTCGCAGATGCAAACATGGTCAACGCCAGGCTTTACAGCATCGAATCAGACGAAAATTGCGAACACTGGGCCCTGGTCCCTGATGACCTGCGTCACTCGTTAGTGCCGCTGCGTGGAAGAGTAGAAGACATTGTGCGCACCGAAAAATTACCGGCCAAAATCGACATGTTCCTGCACGACAGCGGGCACACCTATTGGCACATGCGGTGGGAATTTCGTGAATTCTGGCGCCGGCTCAGCAACGGCGGGCTACTCGTTTCGCACGACGTGCACATGAACGCTGCGTTTGCAAAGTTCGTGACCGAGAGATACGCCCATGACAAAAAAACCGGTCTCTTGGATCGATCGCGCAGTGAGCATGAAGAATGGGGCCGCTGGGGGTACATCGGCTTTACGATCAAAAAAGGTGATCCCGCGAATGCTTGAGGAGCGATGTTGCCGAATTTGGGATGGGGTTTCCGAAACCGTCGCTTCCGACATTCGCGTGCGCGACGCAGGAGACGTTGATCTTGCCGCAATTACCCGGATTTACAATGCGGCGATCGCGAGGCGAAACGCCACCGCGCAACAGGAACCCGTCACAATCGATCATTGCGGCGCCTGGTTACGCAGTGGTTTTCCGCTTTGGGTCGCGGAAATCGAGGGGCACGTGGCTGGTTGGCTCAGTTGCAAACCCTTTCTGCCGCGTTGCGCTTATCGTGGCACGGTCGAGATCAGCGTGTACGTTGATGAAAACTTTCAACGGCGCGGTGTCGCTCGACGATTGCTTGAACACGCCATCACGCATGCCTCGCACCTCGGCATCAGGGCAATGGTGGGGCTGATCTTCGCAGACAATGCAGCGAGTGTGCGATTGTTCGAGCAGTTGAGGTTCGCCCGCTGGGGATCTCTTCCCCGTGTTGCCCGCG
Source organism: Verrucomicrobiota bacterium (assembly GCA_003220155.1). Taxonomy (GTDB): domain Bacteria; phylum Verrucomicrobiota; class Verrucomicrobiia; order Chthoniobacterales; family UBA10450; genus AV69. The sequence continues at coordinate 6,246 of QHRO01000068.1, read as the reverse complement.
CAGATAACATCGAGCGCGATCTCGTTATTATGGGCCGGCATCACGACACGCACCGTCCTGGCGCCATAGTCATGAGGCCCGATGCGCAGTTACATGACGTCTTCGAGTTGATGCACACGCTCATGCAGTACCGACAGCAGCCCGTCCACGGCGAGCTCGACAAAATTCGGAAACGATACTCGATGCTCCATCTCGATGTGCTCATCCTCATCTATCATTTCGCAAGGATATGTTCCGGACAGATTTTGGAGATTGGCGCCTGTCTCGGCGGAGCGACAATCGCTGCCGCGCGCGGCATTCGCGCGTCCGGCAAACGGAAAACACTGATTACGGTCGAACAAGGCGGGATTTTGGAACACGAGCATCTGGGTACGGGCAACATTCTGCGCGACCTGAAGCGCAATCTCGCAAGGGCGCGCGTTGCTGATCTGGTTACACTAATTGCGGGCCACTCGGGCGATCCGGCAACAGTCGCGGCCGTGAATCAAAAGCTCGGTCGCGAGGAGATTGGTTTGCTCATCCTCGATGCCGACGCGGCCAAAGGGCGCGACATCGCCTGCTATCGCGGCAAACTCGCGGCGGACTGCTGGATGGTTATCGATGACTACTACGGTCCGGGTGAGAAAATTGCAGCAGCGCGTGCTGATGTGGAGGCGTTAGCTGCCTCCGGCCTGCTGGAGCCGCTCGGGTTCTATGGCTGGAGCACCTGGATTGGTCGCTGGCGCGGAACCAAATTATAGATCGGCACGCGCCATAGAATGAGTAATACGGCACTTTATCACGAGAGCCTTTCGCTTACCGAAGCGCTGATGAATTACCGCCATCAACCGATCTATCGCCGATTGCGCAGACTCGGTAAACGCGAATCGACGCTGCACCCGGACGTTCTGCAGCGCCGCGGCGTTGGCAAGAGACTGTTGCGGGAAGCGATCGCGCGCGGTCCGCAACTGGAGGTGCATTCGCTCGTCGGATTAATTTTTGGCCACAACCAGCCGAGCATTGCCCTTTTCCGCGCCGCCGGCTTTGAGCGCTGGGGCCTCCTCCCCGGCGTCGCCCCGCGTTAACGAAACGCCCAGAGACCTAACGATCTTCGGACGCCATATCTGATTGGAGGGACGTGCTCTGTCGCGTCCCAATCTTGTTGGGGCGACACGGCGGTCGTCCCTCCAGCCTCGCCGTCACGCTTCCTCGTGCCCGATGACGAGATGAATGACTCCGTTGGGCGCGGAGATAAAAAAGCCATCGAAGTCCTCGCGCAATTGTTCCACTTCATCGCGGCGCGGGATGCCGTTAATTTTCAAAAATGACGCCGCTGCTTCGGTGTCATTTGTTTCCAATTCGAGCCAGACATCAGGCTGGCTCAGATTCGGGACCAGATCGACCCAAAGCCGGTTCGGCCCGAACTGGAAAATGCAACCGTCCGTTTCTTCTTCAATCAAAGGCAAGGCCAGAGTATCGCGATAAAAAGCGACGGTTTGTTCGTAAGTGTGAGCCGGACATTTGATCGCGATGTTGGCGCCGCCGGAAAACTGCGGACCGTGAACGTTCGCTACCATGACGCCGAGATGTTAAACCCGCCGGCGTCGGACACAACCAACGAGCTTCCTTGCAGCTCCGCAGAGCGTCGCCCTACAGTGAAATCTACGCGAGGACGCCGTGGTAGGGCGAGACTGCGTCGAGCCGCTGAGCCTTTCGAGGCTCTTCTTATCGGGTTCATCCGCGTAATCAGCGGCTAAGACTTACAATTGCGCCAGGATTTTTTGCGCTACTTGTTTCGCTTTTTCCAGCCCTGCTTCATCCGCTATTCCGCCAATGCCGATGGTGATGAATGACCTTCCCTTGACGACGTAAAGCATGATCACGTTAGGGGGTAATCCATTCTCTGGCGCGCCATTGAACATGCCCGCTTTGTCGCCCAGGCCCTCGATCACTTTCATTTTCCCGCCACTGGACGCGATCTGATCAAATTCGGTTAATGGATCGACACTGCCTTCAGTTGCCTGGCGAACCCGCAACAGAAGCGAGCGGACGGATTTCGTGCCGTAGTAATTGCATTTCGAATAATGGCCGTCCTTGCCATTGACATTCAGCGGACTGGGCTTTCGCACTGGCTCGCCCAGAATTTTCTCGGCCTCCGCTTTCGGAATGATCGCCGAAACATCAATCGGTTTCTCCGCGGCGAACAATGAGATCGTCAGCAGGCTAACGATCACGCCGGCCAAGCACAAACCCGCGCGCATTTTTTAGCCGCCGCCAGATCCGGTCCCGCCCGGTTGCGTCATCGCCACCGGATCGAGTGTGCCCTCAAGTTCGTTTTCCCCCAGCAGCTTTTTCTCCCGGCAAATTTCTCGCACCGTTTTGCCGGTTCGCGCACTTTCCTTGGCGATCTCAGCTGCGCGATCGTAGCCGATCTTCGGCGCCAGACTCGTCACCATCGCCATCGAGAGCTCGACCAGTTCGCGACAACGTTCTTCGTTCGCTTCAATCCCTACCACACATTTCTCGGTGAACGCGTCGGCCATATTTCCGAGCAGCCGGATCGATTCCAGAATGTTGTGCGCCATCACTGGCATCATCACGTTCAGCTCGAAATTTCCATTCGCACCCGCCCAGGTGACGACAGCGTCATTTCCGAAAACCTGCGCGCACACCATCATCATCGATTCGCACAAGACCGGGTTCACTTTCCCGGGCATGATCGAGCTGCCCGGTTGCGTCGCCGGTAATCGAATTTCGCCAATACCGCAGCGTGGCCCGCTGCCGAGCCAACGAATGTCGTTGGCGATCTTGAATAGACTGGTGGCAATCGTTTTTAACTGACCGCTCGCTTCCACTACGGCATCCTTGCCGCCTTGTGCTTCGAAATGATCGCGCGCTTCGAAAAATTCGAGCCCGGTGCGCTGATGCAAATGCCGCATCACCTTCGCCGGAAAATCCGGATGCCGATTCAGTCCCGTGCCCACTGCCGTCCCGCCGAGCGCGAGCTCGCGCAAAACCTCGATCGCCTTTTCGGCGCGCGTTTTTCCATATGCCACCTGCTGGGCGTAACCGGCGAATTCCTGGCCCAGCCGCACCGGCGTGGCATCCATCAGATGGGTGCGGCCGATCTTGATGATGTGGTGAAATTCTTTCGCCTTGCCCGAAAGCGCACTCCTTAATTTTTCCAGCGCCGGCAGCAGACAGTCTTGCAATTGTTCCGCGGCGCTCAGGTGAATGGCCGATGGAATGACGTCGTTACTCGATTGCCCCATGTTGACATGATCATTCGGGTGGACCGGCTCGCGCGAACCGATCGGCTTGCCGGCCAGTTGCGCACAACGATTGGCGATCACCTCATTTGCGTTCGTGTTTGTGCTTGTGCCGGACCCAGTCTGAAAAATGTCGAGCGGAAAATGCTGGTCGAGTTTGCCCTCGATCACCTCTTCCGCCGCCTGCACGATGAGGGCGGAACGATGGGCGTCAAGTAGACCAAGATCGTGATTGGCCTGGGCTGCGCCCCATTTGATCAAGCCGAGCGCACGAATGAAGGGGCGGCTGAATCGATAACCGCTCACCGGAAAATTCAAGACCGCACGCTGGGTCGACGCGCCATAAAGCGCGTCTTTCGGCACGGCCATCTCGCCCATCGAATCTTTTTCGATGCGCGTTTCTACACTTTTCATCGCGCGTAGTTCGAGGTAAACCGCGATTCGGCAGGATCGATCGCGCCATTTCCATTAAGCTCGCCCGCTTTACGGAAAACGGTGATGAACATTGGCGGAATATTTTGCAGGAAATATTCGGACTCGGAGTCAGGCGCAAAATCGGTCGCGTGCTGGCGCAGTTCGTTTGTCACTTGATAAATGATGAACGCGCCGCCCGGGGCGAGAGCATCATGTGTTTGGCGCAGGAGATTGCGTTTCTTTTCGATCTCCAAAATACTGAAGGGAATTCCTGAGATAATGTAATCGCAGTAGGCGATACCTCGTTGCGCCAGTTCCGAACGAATAGTCGCGGCGTTGGCGTTGATCACTCGCACGCGCAGGTCGTCGGCGAACTGCCGGGCCAGGTCGCGCGAAAAGTGCGGATCAAGCTCAAACAAAAGCAACTGTGCGTCCGGCCGCATTCGCTGTGCCAGCGCACGCGAATGCACCCCTTCGCCCGGGCCGTACTCCGCAATTACCCGCGCTCGATCAAAATCGATTTTGCTCGCCACTCGCTCGACCAGCGCTTGCGAGCTGGGCATGATCGAGGCGATTTGGAACGGACGTTTCAGAAACCGCTTGAAAAAAAGAACGCTCATCGCGAATTCGAATAGTTCACCGCGGCATTTCGCTTGTCCAGCCGCGAAAGCGGGTGCCCTCCGGTTACCGGCCCCAGCGGGGAAAGGCGATTTTGGCCTTTCCTTAAAAGAGCGTTTGACATTGATTCTAGTCTTTATAATGATGAAATCGTGAATAAATCTTGCGTGAGCAGGCGCAAGTTGATGAAACGTTGTCATGCATAACCTGCTCACCGTTAAGGAAACCGCCAAATATCTCCGAATTCCGCTTCCCACGGTTTATTATCTGGTGCAGCGCGGACAGCTGCCCGCGATTCAAATCGGTGGTCGTTGGCGAATCAAAAAAAACGCGCTCGATAAAGATATCCTCAAGGAGGAAAAGTCCGGACAACCCACTGTGCTCGTCGTCGATGATGATGAGAGTTTGCAAAATCTGTTTAAACTCTTCCTCAAGAAAATCGGCTTTAGCCGCGTCGTCGTTGGCACGGTCAAAGAGGCGATCGCCGCGCTGGAGAAACAAAAATTCGATCTCGTCTTTCTCGATCTCAAACTTCCCGATGGTCCCGCCGATGACGTTTACGATTTCGTCAAGCGGGATCAACCCGACTGTCCCATCATTATCATTACCGGTTACCCCGATAGCGAAATGCTCGATCGCATTCTGGCGAAGGGACCAATCACGGTTCTGAAAAAGCCGCTCAAGACCGAGCAACTGCAACAAACGGTAAGAATTCTTGGCCATAAGGACGCCGTAAAATTGGCCGCGTAAACTTCCGGGTCATCCCGAGCGGAGTCGAGGGATCCCGTCGCGCTACCTTTTAAGGGAGCGTCGCCAGGGCGCGGACTGCGTCTTCCACCGTCACCGCAATCAATTCCCAGCCCGCGCGGTCATTGGTCGTTTCCGAAAATGACAACGGCTTTCCAATTGTGACGCAAATTTTTTTCCAGCGCGGCACGCTGCCCGATGCCGGTAACGCGGCAAACGTTCCATACAAATAACAAGGCACGATCGGGACGCTCGTTCCCGCCACCAGCCGTCCCAGCCCGGGTTTGAAAGTCGCCATCGCGCCGGTGCGAGTGCGCGTTCCTTCCGGAAATAAAATGTAAACAGAGCTGCCTTTCAGTAGCCGTTCGCGCAAATCTTCCAGCGAATGCGCGCCGCAGCTTTTTCGCCAGATCGGCAATGCGTTCATAAACGCGGTCGCGAAAATGGACGAAGCCCGTTTCGTAAAAAATGTGTCGCCAGCCGCGATCGGGAAAACCGCACCAACAAATCGTAAGGGCAAAATTCCCCCCAGAATGATGGCATCGAGATGACTGGCGTGGTTTGCCACCAGGATAAACGGCGGGCGGGTCGGCAAATTTTCGCGGCCGCGAATTCTCAATCGATGCGCGATGGCCAGATAAAGCCGCGTGATTGATCGCCAAAGAAAACAGGAGATCGCACTCTCCAATCCCACTTCGCGGCGCAGGCTCAGTCGCCGCTGTTCGGCGCTCAATCCGAAATCATGCGCTGGTTCGAAGCGCCACTCTTCCATCGTTAACCGCCGCCGGTAAAAATCCGCGTTGGCTGATCGAGCCCGAAGCCGCGAAAAAATCCGATGTAATGAAAGACCGCGGGCGCGACCAGCAACATGCTATCGAAACGATCGAGCAATCCGCCATGGCCCGGAATCGATGCTCCCATATCCTTGATCCCGATGTCGCGCTTGATTGATGAGACCATCAGATCGCCGAATTGTCCGGCCACGCTCACGATCAAACCTAGCCCGATCAATTTCACAGGGGTATCGACACCCGAACCGGCGAAAACAAAATGACCAACGGTCGAAACAAGCGTGGTGGTCAGTACCAAAGCGCCGAGCGCGCCGCCCAGTGTTTTGTTTGGGCTGGTCTGTGGGGTGATTTTGCGGTGCCCAAAAGTTTTGCCGGCGATATAGGCAAAGACATCGTTCAATTCGACCGTCAAAATGATTAGCATCACG
>QHRO01000067.1 GCA_003220155.1 Verrucomicrobiota bacterium | reverse complement strand
GATCACAAAACGATCGAGGTGCGCTTTGATGTCGCGCGGCAAAAAGTGAAATTCGAATTCCTTCGCCTCTTCCGGCGGGCTTTTCTCATCGTTCCCGGTCTCGACCGTATCCGGCTGGGTGAGGGTGGTAAAAGCCACTCGATCGCCGAAGTTTGATTTCATAAACTCAGCTAGCTTCGATTTCAGTTCTTCCGGTGAAGGAAATGGCGGGGTTTGTTCCATTAATTTTGCGCGGGCGGGAAAAGGCACGCCCGATGAACGTAACATCGGAACCATTCGTGTAAATCTGACTCTCGAAACCGGGATTCGTTCACCCACGGTTTCATCCGTAAATCGACCTTACAGATTTCGCCTCAACAATTCAGTGTTGCAGGTGCAACGCAAAAATGTTAACTCGCCAGGCGGAATGCCGCAAGTCGCACGGCTGCAAATAGTTTACCCGCCTCGGTGCTTCCTCTAATATCGCTGCGAGCGATGTCGAAGCAATCACCAGTGTGGTGGCATGGGTTCATCATTAGCGCGACCATTGCAGGCGCGGGCATCCTCACGTCGGTTTCGCTCCGTGACTTTCGAACCGAGGCGCTACCGCCGGAGAATCGGCCAATCCAATCGGGGATTCCCGGTTACGCGACATCAAGCGCGTGTCGAGCGTGTCACGTCGAGAATTACACAAGCTGGCACGGGTCGTTTCATCGCACCATGACCCAGGTCGCAACGCCGACCTCTCTTCCCGATGACATGAGCAAACTTGATCTCACTTTCGACGGCCGCGAGTACAAGGGAGAACGCCGAGGCGACAAGTTCTTTATTCGCGTTCGAGCAGAAGACGGTACCTACGGCGAACCGCAGCAGGTCGTCCTGCTGACGGGTTCGCATACATTGCAAATCCCGTGGCTGGAGACGGGCCACGGGCGGACTTTGCAACAATTTCCTTTCGCTTACATCGTCGCAGAAAAAATGTGGGCGCCAGTGGCGCAGACGTTCCTGATTCCGCCCAATCTAAAAGAATATTATTCTCTCGGTGCATGGAACGGCGCCTGTATGGATTGCCATGTCACGCAGGGACAATCGCGTTTTGTCGAAGGCAACACATGGGATTCGCAGGTCGCTGAGTTCGGCGTCGCGTGCGAAGCCTGTCACGGCGAGGGACGCGAGCACATCGAACGCAATCGCAATCCAATCCGCCGCTTCAAACTTCATCTCACAACGAAAACCGATCCGATAATTAAAAATCCGGCTCGTTTAAAAGCACCCGATTCGGCACTTGATTGTGGCCAATGCCACAGCGTCTGGGCATTCAACAACATGCCAGACAAAATTAATTTTAATCGCCATGGCAGTGCCTTTCGTCCGGGGGCGCACGATCTCGCTCAACGTTTCGTCGTTCGACCACAGACGGCAGATCATACCCGGGAGAAGGATTTCATCCGCCGGACTGAGCCGGATTTTTTTAGGAGTCGATTCTGGGACGACGGCATGGTTCGGGTGACGGGCAGAGAGTTTAACGGCGTGCAAGCGTCGCCCTGTTTTCGGGGCGGAGAATTCTCCTGCATTTCCTGCCACGAAATGCATCTCGATTCCCCTGGTCAAACCAGTCTGGAAAAATGGGTGCGTACCGCCCAGCTGAAACCGAAGATGGATTCTGACGCGGCGTGTTTGCAATGCCACCAAACGATGGCAACGAACATTAGCGGGCACACCCACCATGTTGCTGATTCAAGCGGGAGCCGGTGTTACAACTGTCACATGCCTCGCACGACGTTTGGTTTGCTGCACGCGATGCGCAGCCACCAGGTTTCTTCGCCTACGGTGATGGAAAGCATCAATTATGGGCGGCCGAACGCGTGCAATCTTTGTCATCTCAACCAGACCCTCGCCTGGACCGCGCAGAAACTGGAGGCGTGGTACCACCAGCCCATGCCACAGCTTTCGTCCGACGATCAAAACATCGCTGCTGCGGTGCAATGGACTGTGAAAGGCGACGCCGGGCAGCGCGCGCTCATAGCCTGGGGAATGGGTTGGGAGAGCGCGCAAAAAACTGCAGGGCGCGACTGGATCTATCCCTATCTGATATACAGCATGAGTGATCCTTACGCCGCGGTGCGATTTGATGCCTGGAAATCGCTCCAGACTTTGCCCGGATTTTCTGACTTTTCCTTTACCTATACCGCCGCCGACGATTTAATCAGTGAAGTAACCGCGCACGCCTATGAAAAATGGCTGCGCGAAATCCGTGACCCCAATGCAACTTACCAACCGGAGACGGTGCTGGATGCCGACGGACATTTTAGGCAGGATATCTTCCAGCGACTCCGAAGCGAGCGCGACGACAAACCGATTATTCTCGCTGAATGATGCGTCCATCCGACCGCCGGCCCTCAATCGGGCATAACTGCGATCGCAATCTGCGTTTCGGCTGGTGGTCGCTACTTGTCTTTTTATCGTTAGGTGGCTTGCTCGAGACGTTGCACGGATTCAAAATCGGTTGGTACGTTGATGTCGGAAACGAGATGCGTCGGCTGATGTTTACTCTGGCGCATGCTCACGGCACCGCCTTGGCGCTGGTCAATATCGTTGCCGGATTGACCGCGCGAAATGTTGAGCGGTTTGAACTCCGGCCCGCAGTGTCGTTCTGTCTGATTTGGGCCGGGCTCCTTTTCCCATTGGGCTTCTTTCTCGGAGGAGTCGTTAGTTACGGCGGAGACCCGGGACTGGGTATTTGGCTGGTTCCCGTCGCTGCACTGATGTTATTCTACAGCATCGCTCGTATCGCATTGGATTTGTCCAAGCAGAGACGCACCAAGAGTTGAGGCTGAGTCAGCTGGCATTTTTCGCGATTCGAGGATGACGAAAGGCCGTCCGAGTCTCGTTAGCGATTGGCCGCCACTTGCGGGGCATTACTGCGCGCGAAAATCGTACTCAAGTCGTCAAGGACTTTTGCTGGTCCAACATATTTGCCGCTGACAAAACTGTCGGCCAGCACTTTGCCGCTAGCATCGACAATAACGAGATCAGGGATACCCTTGCCCGCGTATTTTTGCAAAGCGGGAACGCTGGCGAGCTTGCTGTATTCGATTGCAGGCCAGGGCATGCCGGCCTCACGCATGTAACTCGCCATGCCGTCGGCCGATTTATCGGCGCTCACGAAAATGATTTCGAACTCGGGATGGTCGTGCGCGATCTGATTATAGTAGGCGACCAGCTGGGGTGTGAACTTCCGGCAAGGTCCGCACCAGTGAGCTGAGAAATAAAGACCATAGATGTGCTTCGGCGCGAGTTCCTCGTCGTAACAGGAGACTAAGTTGCCGTTTTGAAGGCGAACCAGATTGCCTTTGGCTGCGCCAGCAATGGCATCCGCGGAACCCTGCGTAACCACCCGCGCTCGCTGTTTCAGCAATTGGTTTTGGTAAAGAGTATCGTTTCTTTTCGCTTGCTCGGCCAGGAGTGTCCTGTCATGCGCCTGATCTTCCATTTTCCGGCGCGATTTTTCGAGCTCGTCTTTTGGGACGGCAAATTTTCCGCTCTCAATTGCGTCCAGTAACTGCGAGGTGGCGCCGGCCTTGATTAGCTGACTGCGCTTGGCTTCATCGAGCTGATCGGCGAAATGGCGGGTTGCAAGTTCTGCCTCAATCGTCGGCATGGAATAACCCGCGCGGAGCATGAGGCTGAGGTCGCTCGTCGTAAGCGGCAACATGGCCGCCGTGGTCAGGCTAAGAGCGAGGAAGAAACAACAGCAAGCGATGCGCACACATCTAGTTTGAGCAGGTGGCCTGCCAGTGTTTTAACGGACTGTCGAAAAGCTACCCTGACCTCAATCCTCTCCCCGAGGGAGAGGAGGTCTGCTTGCCCTATGCTCGGAAAAAGGCTTCCTTTTCCCATTGGGAGAAGGTCAGGATCAGGGTATCTCAACAGTAATTTATGGTTCCGTCTGGTCAAAAAACTTGCGTGCTTCTTTGTAAGATGGCTTAGCTGAGCAAGCTGCATCGAAGAGTTGCCGCGCGGCGTTGGTCTGCCCGACCGCCCAGGCAAAGACGCCGCACCGCCATTGCCGATCAGCGTCGGTGGCGAAGGAACTCGAGACGGTCACAAGAGTTGCAGCGGGCACTTTTAGCCAGCCGGTTTCAGCGGAACCATAAGGAACTTTCATTTTCAGCTTGGCCGCGGTCGCGCCGGCGATTCCGTTGTATTGGGTATCGCTCGCAACCACGGCTCCGTTATAGCTGTAGGCATTCAAATCGTTAATCAGCGTTGCCTTCCATTGTGCCAGCCAGTCGGCCGCATTTTGATAATTGCGTTGCGTCTCTCTCAGCGACGGCTCCGTCAGTCTCACTCTTCTAATTGCATTGGCGGCTCCGTTGAAATCGTAAATGGCAGCGAATCGCCGATAGGATTCCAGCGCTGCGTTCCATCGTGGCATTTCGCGCGCGATCAAATCCTGATGCTGTTTTTCCTGCGCCTGACCGAGCCGGTTGGCCAACGTTCGCTCCGCTAACAGGGCCTCGGCCGAAATTGCGGTTGGTTTCTGTAATTTCAACGCGCGCAATTTTTCCAGCGCGCTCCTGATTTCCGCAGGGCTTTTGACTGATCCATTTTGGTCTCGCCAGGCCAGCCATGCCCGCGAATCCTCCAGATATTTTCGCGCGATCGGTTTGTAGTTATCGATCCAGGACAAGCTCCCCCTGGGTTGCGATAAAATGAACGCCTCTAATAGCGCTTTCGCATCGTTGAATCGTCCAAGCTGGACATCGGTCAATCCCAGCAAAAATAACGCGAAGGGCTTCGCTGCGTGATCGGGAACATCGGACAGCACGATGGCACTGCGCATATTGGCCCGTCGTGCGGTATCGAGAAGAAATGCCCCTAGCTGCGGATCGGCAAAACCGCCGCTGCCCGCATTTTCCACTTCCTGCAAGGCCTGATGCATTTGCGGTTCCTGCTGATCAAGCAAAGCCGCAGCAGCCTGATTGAGCAAAGCCCAGTCGTAAATCGGTTGTTTGTTTTTGGTTTCCGAAGCCAGACGCGCGAAGGTGGCGCGTGCCGCCGGGTATTTACCGTCGATTATTTGCTGGCGTCCATCATCAAACTCTCGGTTAACATCGAAGGCCGGAGTGGCGCTGGCCGACGCCGTAACGTTCGCCGGCTCTCGATGACGGCTGAAGAAAATCCAACCGAGAAATATTAGAGCAATGAGTGTAGCAGCGGCGATGAACAAGGCCGCTTTCGCGCTCCATGGTTCCGGTTCACCGTGAAGGACGCGTTCCGATTTCTTGAGGGCGAGGATGAGCGCATCGTATGAGGCGAAACGCAAATGCGGGTCGGGCGCGATCATCCCTGCGATGACACTAGCGGTCGGCCGCGAGACTTCCGGCGCAACGTCTTTTAGTTTCAACGGATTGTTCTTCAACGCGCGCAGTTCGGAGGCCGACATGGTTTCGCCATCGAAAGGTGGCCGGCCCGCCACTGCGTGAAAAAGGGTGGCGCCGAGACTGTAAATATCGCTGCGAAAATCTTCCGGCTGATTATTCAATCGCTCCGGTGCGATGTAATAAGGCGTGCCCCAGATGGCGCCGCTGGTTTGCGTCTGCGGCTCGACGATGCCCGCCAGACCGAAATCGCTGATCTTCGCCATCCCCTCCTCGTTGAACAAAATATTGGCCGGTTTGACATCGCGATGGATCAATCCTTTTTGATAAGCCGCGCGTAGTCCGCGGGCGACTTCGATCCCTGTGCGCAACACATCTGCTTCGGGAATTTTTTTTTGTTCGGCCATGAGGTCGTCAAGCGTCCCGCGGTCGACCAGTTCCATCACGAGATAGTATTGATCGTGATCGTGTCCGAAGGAAAACACCTGGACTACATGCGGATGATTGACCGAAGCGGTGATCCGGGCCTCCTGCTGCAATTGATTGCCGTATTCTGGGCCCAGATCTTTGCGCAAAAGTTTCAGCGCGACATCGCGGTCGAGTTGGGTGTCGCGCGCTCTATAAACTGTCCCCATTCCGCCGGTTCCGAGGGTCTCGTGCAGCTCGAAATGATTGAAGGAACGCGCGATCCTGACTCGTTCGCCACAAGCTGGACAAGGCACGCGCGAAAGCGGTTCGGCATCACCGATATCCACAGGCAAACCGCATCTGGGACACGAAATCGTGTTCGGATCGCTCATTTTTGCGATAGTAACATCGTCAATGACACAGGAAAACGGCCGCGAGCTTATCGTTAAAGCAACGGATGCGGGCACCCGCCTGGATCGGTTTCTCGCAGACTCCGCTCCCGAGCTTTCTCGCTCTCGAATTCAAGCCCTTATCCGGGAGGGTTTCGTGACGGTAAATGGCGGTGCGCCGCGCGCACGCGACATCGTTCACGCGGGTGACCGCATTGCCATGGTGGAACCACCGGTTCAACCAATTGACCTGGTCCCAGAAAAGGTCGCGCTCTTCGTTCTGTTCGAAGACGACGACTTGATTGTTATAAACAAACCGGCGGGAATTTCGGTTCATCCGGGCGCTGGACGGAAACGCGGCACACTGGTTAATGCCTTGCTGTCGCATTGCAAAAATCTTTCCGGCATCGGCGGCAAGGAACGGCCGGGCATTGTTCATCGGCTTGATAAGGAAACAAGCGGCTGCCTGGTAGTGGCAAAGAATGATTTCGCACATCTCGATCTGTCCCGGCAATTCGCGGCGCGCAGAGTGGAAAAAATTTACCTCGCGCTCGTCGCCGGGAAGCTGCGTCGCGGTTCCGGAACAATTGTGGCCGCAATCGCGCGTCATCGAGTTCATCGCAAGAAAATGGCGATCGCACGCGAAGGTGGGCGAGAAGCGAGAACGGATTTTAAAGTTGTGCGCAGTGGAGGCGGCGCGAGCTTGCTCGAATGCCGATTGCACAGTGGCCGGACGCATCAAATTCGTGTGCATCTCCAACATCTTGGACATCCGATCTTAGGCGACATTGTTTACGGAGGGCGCCGCGCAGGAGATTTTTCGCGCCAGATGTTGCATGCCTGGAAACTGGCGTTTGATCATCCACGGACGAAAGGGCGGATGCATTTCGAAGCGCCGTTGCCGGAAGATTTTAAACGGGCGATGAGGGAGGTGTTGAGTTAGCTGCGTTTAGAGCCTGAAGGCGCTGCGTGACCATTACGATCATGGCGAAAAGCACGGGCAACACGATTATGCCTCGCAACCATGGTTCGGCGTGCCAGGGGAGAGCGAAAAGGCGCTCGTTATAAAAGAGGTAGTAAGCGAAAATAGTGACACTCAGAAAATGCCAGGCGAAGGCGCGCCGCCACGTAGCCACTGGCAGAATCCAAGTCACATACCAGGCGTTTAAGGCCGGCGCGAGAATGAGACTGGCGCCGAGCGACCAAAGCATGCCGCGCCGCCAATTGCGCATGAAAAAGAGACCAATCAGCGCCGACACAATCAGAAGGATTAGGTCGTAGCGATAATATTGCTGATGCCAATTTGGCAAAATCGTGTCTTCAATCAGCCACCAAAATAAATCATTGAGCCGACTGACATGACCGAAGTCACCGAACAGATTTTGCGCAAAGGGAAACCCAAACGTGCAATCAACGAGAACGGGCAATGCGACGGTAGCCGCGAGTGCAATGAAGTAGCGACGCAAGGCAAAAAGAGATGGAATCAACAAAACGATGCAGACCGGTCGAAGTGCGATGGCAATTCCAAGCGCGACGGCGGCGCCGAGGGCAAATTTCCAGCGCACCGTTTGTTCAAATCGTTCGAGGAAGAAAATCAGCGTGACAATGGCGAGCAAAATGATGCTGTCGAAATGTGCTGCGCCAAAAAAACTATAAGCGACAAGAGGATTCCAGGCGAACCAGACGGCAGTTTGTTTATTAAGCAGCCGAAGAAGGAGCGCGATGGCGAGTAAATCGGCAGCGCCAAAAATTATTTTGTAGAGTAGCGCGCTGTTTGTCGCAGGGATGGCGCGAAATAAAACTTCGGCGCCCGGTGCGAAGGCGGTGGGCTCATCGGTCCGCGGGACGCGCGCAAGTTCCGGGATTTTGCCGGCTACGCGGGAATCATTCGGCGCGACCTGATAGGGATTGAATCCGGCGCGTTGAATCACTCCGTCGGCTTGAAAGCGCCAGACTTCGTTGCCCGGCGTCTGGGGCATCGCCAGCAAACGCAGTACGATTGTGGCCAGCCAGAAAATCCAGACTGCGTTTTTGTTGATCGCGGCAAATTCGGTCGCTGCAAACAAGTAAGCGAGGCCGCAGAGAATCGCGCAGGCGACAAAATACACTGGCATCCATTCCAGGGTCCAGTCGTCGAAAAGATTAAGCGAAGCGAAGAGCACCAATTGCGCGACGAGCGCGATCCAAAATCGCACCTTCACTTCGGTGCGTCGGCGGGTGGATTGGGGCGAAAACGCGATCGCAAAATGCGATTCACGTTGATCCGATAAGCCGCAAAATCGATCAACTCCCGCACCCTCGTTTTCAACCGGCGTGCCCTCAGGAAAAGGAACAAGGCAAAGAGTGCGTAGGGGACGGCGAAGAGAAGTTGGACGTGCCCAGTTTTAAGGAAATGGTAGATGAGCAAGGTGAGGACGATGAGATTTACGATCACGGTGGTGGTGACGTAACGGTAGCGAAGTTGAACGCGGGTCAGGCATTTTCCGTCGCCGTGATATTCCGTAACCGTCCGCAGAATGATGCTCCACCAGAAATTACCGTAAATCTGGATGTCCCATTCCTGCCAGCCGGTATCGATCGAGTAGCGCCAGTTTTCCTGATCAAGGAGCGTGAAGATTTCTCGTAAGAGGTTGTGACGATCCTTGCCTTCCTCGTTCCAGTAAGCGAGGCGGCCCCAGCTCCCGCCAAATTTCCTACCGGCGGGAAGCTTCTCGTGTTGCGCAATAACAGAACCGGGAGTGCGTTTGAAATGCAACCAGGTAAAATAACGCGACCAACCTCGGACGAGTGGTTGCGCAAAAGCAAGGAACATCACCAGCAGGCGGGAAAGAATGGTATCGAAGCGCGGCTCAATCCGCGCGCGTACCATATAAGAGAGCGCGACACAAAGTGTGCCGCCGAGCATCAGATACGGGACGATCCGCAGCGGTGGAACAAATACACCCACGCCGAAAAGAAAGACGGTGAGCGTGAACCATTCGATACTGCTGAGATAAGCTGCCACCTCCGATTGCGGAGTGGGATAGATCGATTGGAAGAATCCATCTGCGAAAATTCCGTGATAAATAATCGGACGACCAAGAAACCAACTGAAACGCGGCGTGCCGTAAATTTGCCCGCGCCATTTCGCTGTTCCGGTTGGCCCGAAAAATATGAGATGCTTGAAACGCAACAACGATTCGGCTTCGCCATAACCTTCCTGTTGTTTGCGAAACGCGCGCAGAGTAAAACGACGGTGGTGCCAGACGATGGCGGTAGGGCTGAATGCGATCACGCCGCCAGCTTGTTGCAACCGCCAGCAAAAATCTACGTCATCACCCGCCGCGTGATATTCCGGATCGAACCCGCCGACATTTTCGAAAGCCCAACGCCAAAACGCCATGTTACAACCAGGGATGTGTTCGGCGACGATATCGGTTAACAGGACGTGACTCGGCCCGCCGGGCGCAGCGGCGACACAAGCCTGGATCCATGTTTTTGCCGGCGGCGAAACATTCGGACCACCCACGCCCGCGAAGTCGCTACTGGTGAGCGTGCCGATCAAATAGTATAGCCAATCGACGTCGGCCATGCAGTCGGCATCGGTGTAGGCGAATACTTCGCCGCGTGCGGCGGCAGCGCCGGTGTTGCGCGCAGCGCTCAGCCCACGGTTGGGTTGATGGATGTATCGCACATTCGGGAATTCAGCGGCGATCTGCGCGGTGTTGTCGGTCGATCCATCATCAACTAGGACAATCTCAAACTTTGGGTAATCGATTTTGCCGAGCGACTCGAGGCACGACCGCAATGTTGCGCCGGCGTTGTACGAACAAACGATGACGGAGACTGACGGCGTTTGGTTAAGATGACGGTGCGGAAGAACGGCGTCGTCTTGCCCAAGCTTTTCGCGCAGAGCATGGAGCGCTTTTTTTGGCTGCCGATCGCGCGTGACCAGACCGAATGCCCAGTCGGTGATCTCCTGTTCGCCGGTGTACCATTCATCGGTCCAGGAAAAGAAAACGGTGCCAGCGAGTCCACATTTGATCACGCTATCGACATGCCAGCTCAGCATTTCGGCCTGGTCGTCCTGGCTGTGCCGGATCGTGTCCATCCCGAATTCGCCAAGGATGAGCGGACGATCTTCGATGAGATTTTGCAGACGAAAGAGATAACGCTCGAAATCGCGCTGCTTATGCAGGTAAACGTTAAAACAAAAAAAATCGACGTTTTGCGGGAGCAGGAATTCTGTCGGCGGATAAGTGGCGTAGGAAAATAAAACGCGCGGATCGAGGCTGCGGCCCATCGCAATGAGATGCTCGATAAACTCCGTGACGCGTCGCACGCCCAACCAGCGGACCATTTGCGGCGCGATTTCATTGCCGACGAGATAGGCGAAAATGGCGGGGTGGCCGGGGTGCATTTTGATGGCGTTCGAAACGGAGCGGGTAATTTCGCTTCGGGCCGATCGTTGATGTAGGAATTCGATGTGTTTGGCCCAGGGCAAAGTGATGAGCGCGCGTACCCCGGCTTCGGCGCAGGCATCGAGAAACCAACGCGGCGGACAGTGATAAACGCGAACAACGTTAAACCCGGATTCGCGAATCTGGGCGAGATCGCGCGCGGCTTGGTCGTGCGTTCCGAGATAGTTTCCTAACGCATCCGGTTTGAATGGCCCGTAGGTAACGCCTTTAACGAAAAATTTACGCTCACCTTCGAAGAAAAATTTTGCGACAGCGCGGATTGGATCCGCCGGAGTGACGCTCACAGCGGGCTTTCCTAGACCATGCCGAACGCGGACGCAAAAATTAAAGCGCCATCAGTGCTTCGCGCACGACGCGACTGGTTTGCTCGACGTCATCGTCACTATGAGCGGTGGAAATAAATGCGGTCTCGAATTGTGATGGCGGAAAATAAACGCCGCGCTCGAGACATGAGTGAAAAAACTGCGCGAATTTCTTGGTGTCGCTGCGCTGTGCCGATTCCAAATCGAAAATCGGACCGTCGGCGAAAAAGAGGCAAAACATTGAACCGATGTGGTGAAATGTGAGTTTTCTGCTAGAGGTTACGCTGGCGAGCGCCTTCTCTAGCTTCCCAGCGATGTCTTCGAGTAGTCTCCAGCCATCGATCCGCTCGAGCTCGCGCAATTGTGCCAGACCAGCCGCCATGGCCAGCGGATTCCCAGAGAGCGTTCCTGCCTGGTAAACTGGTCCATCAGGTGAAAGCTGACCCATGATTTCCGCGCGGCCACCGAACGCGCCCACCGGCAAACCGCCGCCAATGATTTTGCCGAGCGCGGTCAAATCAGGCCGAATTCCATAAAGCTGTTGTGCGCCGCCTCGCGCAACGCGAAAACCAGTCATAACTTCATCGAAAATTAAGACAGCGCCGTTTCTCGTGCATTCTTCCCGAAGTTGATCAAGGAAATCTTCGCGTGGAAAAAATAATCCGGCGTTTGCTGGAATCGGTTCGAGAATGACTCCGGCGATCCGGTCCTTGTTTTCGCGAAAGGCGGCACGGATCGCTTCGATATTGTTGAAAGGAAGAACAATTGTTTCGCCGGCGACTGCCCGCGGAATACCCGCGCTGTCTGGTTGGCCGTGAGTGAGCGCACCGCTTCCAGCTTTGACTAGCAGCGAATCAGCATGGCCATGATAACACCCGGCGAACTTGATGATCTTGTCGCGTTTGGTGAATCCGCGGGCCAGCCGCAAGCAGGACATCGTCGCTTCCGTCCCACTGTTCACCATCCTTACTTTTTCAATCGACGGCATCCAAGCGCAGATCAGCTCGGCCATTTCCACTTCGAGAGGATTCGGAATACCGAAGCTAACGCCTCGCTGCGCCGCATCGTGGATAGCGCTAACGACAACTGGGGGTGCGTGTCCGAGAATGGCAGGTCCCCAGCTTCCGACGTAATCGATCAGCTCAACACCATCGACAGTCCAAATGCGCGAGCCTTTCGCGCGCTCAACAAAAACTGGTTCGCCGCTTACCGCCCGAAAGGCCCGGACCGGGGAATTCACACCGCCGGGAATTTTGCCGAGGGCGCGAGCGAAGAGGTCGCCTGATTTCGTCACGCCGTGACGATATGCGGATTCGTCATAGCGTTAAAGTATTCCTGCAAAGGGGTGCTGGAGTAGTGGAGTGATGATTTCGGGGTGTCTCTCTTTTCATTACTCCAACACTCTATAACTCCATCACCCCATTTCTGCCTACGTTGACAGCGCTTAGCTGCACTCGATAGTTTCGCGCCGCGCGCAATGGCGGGGTAGCCAAGTGGTAAGGTCGCGGTCTGCAAAACCGCTATTCGCGGGTTCGATTCCCGCCCCCGCCTCCACATTACGCGCGGGTTTGGTCGACAATGACGTCACTGTTCAAAGCGTTGGTTCGATTGATTCGCTCGCTCCCGCTCGCTCACGTCTTCGACGCTGTCGTCTATGTCGCGCGGCTCCCGCCGGCTCCGTTCCCGCCCCCGCCTCATCTAGCTGACTACCAACTATTTATGTAATCCTAGGCGCTGGAAATTGATCGAGTAAGAACCGAAGTGAGAACAAGTCTGCCGATTTCAGTACTGTTCTAAGTTGTCCGCCAAACGCGCAGCTCCATGAGATTCACGCTTGGTTCATCTTGTTCGCGCGCGCGCGCGCGGAATAGTACGAATACCTGCCGTAAACGTGATGCTCAAAGATAAAATGAACGTAACAGCATGCGCAGGTGTCCAGATTTTTGTCTTAGCCGCGGGAGGACTAATTTTGAAAGGACGGCAGGCGCTTCTCTTCACATCCGACACCGAATTCGAATCGGTGGTAAGACAAGCCCTTCTCGGCACCGATACCATTTTCCTGATCGCCCGAACCGTCTCTGATGCATTACAAATTGCCTGTCAACGAGGGCGCGAGCTGGATCTCGCTATCATGACTTTTGGTGAAGATTGCCATGGAATGACATTGCTGAGCGCCATTCATAGCTGCTATGAGCAACTGCCAACCCTTGTTGTCTTCGAGAAAGATTCGGGGCATGCAAGCGCCCTCGCGTATGCGAACGGCGCATGCGTTTGTCTGAGCAAACCCGTGTCGCTAGTGGAATTGACTAATACCATCGCCGCGTTGCAGCCGACCGGCCGGCAACTTGCCGTCGCCTAACTCGGGCTTGTTCCCGTCACTCTTGCGAAGGCTCGGTGGCCAACGAGCACACGGGTGATTTCGAAGAGGGGTGACCCGCGATTGAGTCTCCCAAATCCCCGGTCAGCACGTGCAATGCAGGATGGCGTATGCCTGGCCCTTCTTCACTTCCTCCAGCAGCTGACAGGCTTCCAATGTGGACGCCGCAATGACCTCGATACCGCGCCGTTTCGCCTCCGCCAGGACTTCGTCCATTACCGGAAGCGCGCCATTGGCGCCGGTCCCGACAATAAGCCGCTTGCCTCCCCAGGGAATTTCTTCCCCGGCCGAAAGCGGCGTGTGGCCGAACTTTTCGCGGAATTGTTTGGACGGTCCTTTCTTCCGTTTCCGTACTTTGCCGCCGTCGATCACCACATCATGCGTGTAGCGCTTTCCCTCGACCTCGATCTCGCCAAATCTGACCAGTCGAGCTTTCATATCTCAATGTTCCGCTGGCTCGACCTCCAAGGCAAGAGACAGAGATTCTAAGATTTCGCGGAGCCGTATCCCTGATTGGCATTAGCTAGAAAGCTTCCAGATCGATCTACTAGCCAGCAATTCGATAACTGAGACAATCGCTGACAAACCTGTGACAAAAGATCAATTTCGCCTTAGGAAACCCTTGTTCTTTCCGTTGAACTAC
>QHRO01000110.1 GCA_003220155.1 Verrucomicrobiota bacterium | reverse complement strand
CGTTGGCATTGTCAACACTCATCGCCACGACGTCCAAGAAGATGTCGCCTCGACCGGGCGATTGTTTGTGCCGTTTTCCCAAGGTTACACCGGTAACGTTTTCTTCCATGTCCGACTCGGGAGCCAAGATCGACAATCAGTCGCCGGCATGATCTCGACCACACGTTCAATGCTGCGCAACATCGATCCTGACCTGCCTATCATTCAAATGTCACCGTATGTCGATCTTCTGGATCGCTGCGTCGGACTTTGGATCGTGAAGCTGGGTGCCACGTTGTTCGGCGCGTTCGGCCTGATCGCGCTCCTGCTTGCTGTTGTCGGCGTTTACGGTGTCAAAGCGTACGCAGTTGCGTGTCGCACACGCGAAATCGGGATCCGTATGGCGCTGGGCGCGCATCGTAAAGACGTTTTCGCATTGATCATGCGACAAGGCGCGCTGCAAACCGCGCTCGCTGTCTTTGTCGGGCTGTTGTTGTCGTTAGCCGCCGGCCGCGTGCTCGCTCAGATTCTCTATCAAGTAAGTCCGAGGGCCGCGCTTCTCGCCTGTTTCCTTCCCGCGCGCCGGGCTACACATGTGAATCCGATCACCGCGCTGCGTACTGAGTAGCGTCTGAGAGTCTGACTGCGCGGAGTCAAACCCTCCCTCGTAAAAGCGAATGATCAGGGAAATCGTGATCGCGAAGATGCTTTAGCGCCGAATAGAATCCCGGATCACCGGAACTTCAACCGTTAGGAAACCGGCCAAGTTCGCTTTGTTTACTTCTCAGGATTCTTCGGTGCGAGATCAGTTACAATTTTTTCGAAACGTGGGTCGCCGCGCAGCGAATCCCAGTTCGGGTGGAGTTTCAAGTTACCGTAGCTTAAGGTGCTCGGGATTTTCAGCGTCGCTGCTATCTGTTCGATGGCGAAATCTTTTTCGCCACACCAGGCGTAAATTACGCCCATGTACTTCATCAGCTCCGCCCCGTCGATTGAGTCTTTCGTAATCGGCAGGAGTTCAATCGCGCGTCGGCCTTCGCGGATTGCTTCATCCTTGCGGCCGAGTGCTGCATCGATGAGGCCGAGCACGCACAACGCCGGCGCATAACCCGGTTGCTCTTTCACCGTGCGTTCGAGTTCCGCGTGCGCGGCGAGGAAAGCAGCTTGAGCCGTGGCAACATCGCCTTTGCTGCGGGCGGCCAAGCCTTCGCACCAGGAGCGCGGAAAGTTCAGATCAACAGCCGTCCCGCTGTCCGGGATCGCAGCCAAAGCCTGCGTGACCGCCGACGGATCGCGTTCGCACAGCGCGAGGTAGAACCATTGGGCGGCTAGGTCTGACGCCGTCGCCGAATTTTCGGTCAGAATTGTTCGAATGCTTTCGCGAAGGGGGCGGGGGTCCGCTCGCCATTCGAGATCAACCAAGGCGCGAGTGACCCGTGTGTCTAAGTCACGCGGAATTAGAACGAGCGCACGGTCCAGGGCAGCAGCCATCGCCCGAAACTGTCGGAACTCCTGATAGCTGAGCGCGATCTGTTGGAGAATGAAAAAGTTGCGCGGATCCAGCGCGAGAGCCCTTTGCAAGCTTCGCGCTGATTCGTTCCAAAGTCCCTGACGCCGGTCGATATAGCCGGTTAGCTCGAAGATTTCCGAATTATTCGGCAACGCACGCTGGGCAACGGCGAGTTCGGCCCGCGCTTTCTCGTAATCGAGATAACAGCGGTATAGGAAGTCAGCCCGAGCAAGATGCGTCTCCCCCGCATCGGGACGCAGACGAATGACAGTTTGGAGCGTGCTATCCGCCCGAGCCAGACGGGCCGGCGTGTGATCGAGACCAAAAAAATACAGATAGTTGTGGGCGACGGCGAGCTGGCAGTAAGCGAGGAAAAAGCTGGGATCCCGCTCGATGGCTTGATCGAGTAAGTCAACGGCCTCACGCAATTTTTCGTTGATTTGGGCATTGAGAGAAATCGTCGCGATGAGCGCCTTCGCCCGGACGTAAAGGCCATAGGCGATGAGATCTTTAGTCGGGCGCTCGTCGATAGCGGCCTTCTCTTTCGGCGAAACGGTGGCCTGCTGCTGAGAGATAATTCGCTGCACGATGTCGCTCTGGATCGCGAAGATGTCGGCCAGATTGCGTTCATAGCTTTCTTGCCATGCACGAGCGCCACTCCGGGCATCGGTCAGCTGCGCGGTGATGCTAACTTTCTCACCGCTTTGGCGGACACTTCCTTCTAGGACGAAGGCGACGCCTAAGGTCTGGGCTATCTCGCGCAAGTTTCGTCGCGTTCCCGCCACGTAGGTGTTAACTGAAGTGCGGTTGATTACTTTGAGGTCCGCCACTTTGGCAAGTGCGGTACGAATGTCATCTTGGACACCATCGGCCAAAAACGCGTTTTGTTTATCTTCGCTAAGATTCTCTAAAGGAAGAACTGCGATACTTTTCTCCGGGAGGACGGCGAGGGCGGCGGCCTCCGGCGATGCTGACACACTGGTGAGCTCTGGCGCTAGCTGGCGCGATAGGCTCCAAATCCCGAACCCCATCGCTAGAGCGACGGTGCTCAAAAGAGCGGCAGTCAATACGGGCTTGCCCCGTCGACTCCTATCAGAAGAATCCGCGACGCCTGCAGTTTGTTCCAGCGCTTTGGAGCTGAGCTTTGCCGGCTCTTTCGGATCCACAATTTCCTCAGGGTAAACATTCATCGGGTGGTTCAAGGGCAATAGAGACTGTTGAGTGATCTGCCCTGCCCTTCCGAGCAAAATGTGTTCCCCGGAGCCTTACCTTATGCCGCGCTTAAGAGATTAGGACCTGAACCGCCAACCGAGGTAGGCGCCAATGCTTCACAGCGTGATCGTTGCTTGCCCAACAATCACCGTGGAGGCCATTCGCGTTGATGGGGCGGCCTCGAGGTGAATTTTAACCCCTGCCCGCAGGCGCGGCTCGAAATTAGCTATCACCTACTCGCTGTGCCTCGAGTTTTGAACTGACGATCCCATGCGAAACCTGCGCGATCGCCCTGTCGGGCAAAAAATCACATTCGTGATCATGTTGATCTCGGGCGTGGTGCTACTCCTTGCCTTTGCGGCTCTGTTCTGCTTCCAAGCCTATACCTTGAAGCAGCATTCCGCCCACGAACTGGCGGTCGTCGGTGAGATCACGGCTCACAATTGCGCTGCAGCTGTAATGTTTAAGGACGAAGGAGCCGCAGCCCAAATCCTTACTGGACTGAAAACAATGCCTCAAATCGTCAGTGCGCGCCTCGAGGTCATGGACCAGCAGCGCCTGGCTTATTTTGGTGGATTACGAGATGAACTGGAAATCAAAGCAGCGCGATTGAAATCGGGCTTCCGAATCGACGGCAATCGAATTCTCCTCGCACAGCCGGTCATGCTCGATGGGAAACGGGAAGGAACGCTCTACCTCGTCGCCGATTTGCACGCAATGACGTCGCAACTTCTCAAACTCTATGGCGGCATTTTCGCGCTCGTGCTTGCCGCTTCGCTCCTTCTCGCGTTCCTGCTTTCGAGTCAATTCCTGCGGTTTGTCACCAATCCGATTCTAAGCCTTGCAGGCATAGCGCGGACGATCGCCCATGACCACGACTATTCCGTACGGGCTACGAAGGTGTGCGGCGACGAGGTGGGAGGTTTGACCGACGCTTTCAACCAGATGCTGACCCAAATCCAGTCTCAGGATAGCGCGTTACAAACAGCCCGACACAAATTGCAGGAACAAGTGATCGCGCTCCAGCGCGAGATTGGCGAACGTAAACGAGCAGAAGCGGCACAGGCCCGGCTCACTGCTATTCTCGAAGCAACGCCCGATATCGTGATGAGTGCCAATCCGAGTGGCATTCCCTTCTATCTCAACCGTGCGGGGCACGAAATTCTGGGCGTAGCTCAAGATCGGGATATTGCCGGAATGAAGACACTCTATTTGCATCCCGAGTGGGCTCGCGAAATTTTCGCGAAGGATGGATTGCAGGAGGCCATCCGACATGGCTCGTGGGCGGGTGAGACAACCATTTTAGCTCGCAATGGAAAGGAAATTCCCGTGTCGCAGGTCCTTATCGCGCACAAAAGTACAGAGGGCGAAGTAGAATATTTTTCCACGGTCTTACGCGACATGACGGAGTACCGCGAAGCAGAGGAAGCGTTGCGTCTTTCGCAGCGGAAGCTGCTCGAAACTTCGCGTCTCGCTGGCATGGCGGAAGTGGCGACCGGCGTCCTGCACAATGTCGGTAACGTGCTCAACAGCGTAAATGTTTCCGCCGGCCTCGTCGTGGAGAGGCTTCGCCGCTCCAAGGCGCCGAAGCTGGCAAAGGCCGCGGCACTTCTCACCGCTCACAATGGTGATCTCGGCGAATACCTAACGAATGATGTGAATGGGCAAAAATTACCGGGCTATCTCTCGAATCTCGGAGAATTCTTTATTCTGGAAAACGCCGAACTACTGAACGAAGTCGATCAACTAAGCCGTAATATCGAGCACATTAAGGAAGTAGTTGCGATGCAGCAAAGCTACGCGAAGGTCAGCGGTGTTTTCGAAAATCTCCAGGCCCATCGGCTGGTAGAGGACGCCATTGCCATGAACATTGGCGCGTTTGAGCGCCACGGCGTCGAGGTCGAGCGGCGGTATTCTGCCGTGCCGCCGATCCGCGTCGATCGGCACAAGGTGTTGCAGATTCTCATCAATCTGATTCGCAACGCCAAATATGCTTTGGACGAGGTGGAGCGCATCGACAAGAAAATTGTAATCTCGATCTCCGCACCAAACGAGCGCTATATCCAGATCGTCGTCTCGGATAACGGCATCGGCATTTCACCGGAAAACTTGACCCGAATTTTCGCACACGGTTTCACCACCCGCGAAGGCGGCCACGGTTTCGGTCTGCATAGCGGCGCGATCGCCGCGCGTTCGATGGGCGGGTCCATCACCGTAGCAAGCGCCGGCATCGGCCAGGGAGCCAGCTTTACCCTCGAACTTCCCATTGCATCTACCGTATCTGTCACATGAACCTCGCACCTCCAACTTTGCAGCCCCACCATCACCGCATCCTTATCATCGACGACAACCCCTCGATCCATGAAGATTTTCGCAAAATCCTCGGCCCCGCTGATGCCAAGCTCGCCGAAGAGCTTGATGCGACGGAAGTCTCTCTTTTCGGGGACGAAGCTGGTGCCTCGCGCGCACAAAATTTTCGGATCGACTCCGCTTTCCAGGGACAGGAGGGACTGGAGAAAGTCCGTGCGGCCTGTGCCGAAGGCGCGCCGTACGCTGTCGCCTTTGTCGACGTGCGAATGCCGCCTGGCTGGGACGGAATTGAAACCATCTCCCGTATCTGGAAGGAATTTCCCGATCTTCAGATCGTCATCTGCACCGCCTACTCAGATTATTCGTGGGACGAGATCGCGAAGTCGGTCGGCGGCAACACCGATAAGATGCTTGTACTCAAGAAACCTTTCGATAACGTCGAGGTGTTGCAGATGGCGCACGCGCTCTCGAAAAAATGGCAGCTCACCCAGATGGCGCGAGAACAGATGGAGGAATTGGATGCGCTCGTAAACCAGCGCACGGCGGAATTGCGCGCCGCCAACGCGCGCTTGACCGGCGAAGTAGCGGAACGCGCTGCGGCCGAGGAAGCGCTTCGTCGCTCGGAGGAGCGTTTTTCGAAAGCGTTTCACGCCAGCCCGGTGCCGATGGCGATTCAACGCCCGGACGGAAAGGATTGTCTCGACGCAAACACGAGTTTCCTCGAACTCGTCGGTGCATCGCGCGAGGCTGTGCTCGCAGGTAGCACGACATTTTGGGCCGATGAATCCACCCCGACTACTGTCCGCGAAGAACTTGCGGCTCGTCACGCCGTGCGCAACTTGGCCGCGACCATTCGCACCACCTCTGACGAAAGACGCGAAGTTCTGGTCGCAGCCGAGAATCTCGAGCTTGGAAATGCTCCTTATCACTTGCTCATCTTGCAGGACATCACTGATCGCGTGCGGCTCGAAAACGAATTACGCCAGGCGCAAAAGATGGAAGCCGTTGGTCGGCTCGCGGCCGGCGTTGCCCACGACTTCAACAACATTCTCACCGTCATTCTTGGAAACACCTCGATGCAACTGCGGAATCCGCGGCTCGATAAAAAACTAACCTCTTCTCTCAACCAGGTGCAACGCGCCGCGGAACGCGCGACCGCTTTGACCCGCCAG
>QHRO01000047.1 GCA_003220155.1 Verrucomicrobiota bacterium | reverse complement strand
CGGCAATCGCGTCGAAATCGGGCCACTCGCCGGTCTCGAGTTTGGAGTAGATGAGTTCACCGTTGACGCGAATTTCGAAGGCACCGCCGCCGGACGCGATCAACCTGGGAGTCACGCCCGCCGTTTTACGAATGCGAGCCGCCAAACTGGCGGCTTTAGGTTCGTAATTTCAGACCGTGCAGTATTCGATCGTTACTTCCGATTTCACGCGCGCCTCCTTTATCTTCTCTACGCTATGCGTCCGCGACTGCACTGTCGAGCGCTGAGCCTCTTTGCTCCAAAAAGGGGAGTCGCGGTATGCCCTTTAGCGGCATCGGAAAATCCTCCGGATGCCTCGTAGAAACCGATTAGACGCAGGACGAACGTTTCTTATGAAAACGAACAAATCTCTCGCGATAGCGATGATCGCATTGTCGATCTTCGCTTCCAACGCGTTCGCGGTGCTCCGATCACCCTACCCGAGCAAACCTTCTCCGCCCGATCGCATCATTACGATCATCATCGGTCAGGATAGGCATGACTGGGTGGGGACAACGCATCGCGAATCGAAATGAACATCCTAGTTACTTACCGAATAATGGCGTTCATGGCGGTGATTGAGCAGGCTGGCCTTCCGGCATTACGCGTCGCCTTCACTATCGCCGTAATCGTTTTTCTGTTTGGCGGCTATGTGATTTTCCGCAAGCGACACCAGCTCTTCGATCGCGATTCAAACGTCGAGAACGATTTCGCTGTAACCAGACACAATCGTCTGGAGGGAATCCTATTTGTTTGGGGCGGACTGACGCTCGTCCTGATCAGCATCCTCTACCAGGTGTGGACCGAATGAAGTGAACAATTTCAAATCCAAAACACAAACTCACATCCCTCAGGAGCAATAATTATGAGCGCATTCACTCGTCGAAGTTTCATCGGAAAAAACGCGGTCGCGATTGGCAGTTTTGCAGCGTTGCAAAAAATCGCAGCCGCAGACAGAAGCGGGAGCGATCCTGGGCCGGCCAATACGGTACTCGATGGCCAGAACCCGGATTCCATCTGGCCACCCGGCACGGACTCCAAAAGCCTGGTCCAAAATTTCAAGTATCCATTTTCCTTTGCGAACAAGCGCACTTACGAAGGCGGATGGTCACGTGAGGTGACTGTCCGAGAATTACCCGTCTCCAAGACGCTAGCGGGTGTAAACATGAGACTGACCGCTGGAGGCGTCCGGGAGCTGCATTGGCACACCGCCGGCGAATGGGCCATCATGCTTTACGGGACAGCGCGGATTACGGCGATCGACGCAGATGGCAAGAGTTTTGTCGCCGACGTGAAAAAAAACGATCTTTGGTTTTTTCCGAGCGGGATCCCACACTCGATTCAAGGCCTCAACCCCGACGGTTGCGAATTCATGCTCGTGTTCGATGACGGTGAATTTTCCGAGTCGGAGACGGTGCTGCTGAGCGACGCGATGGCACATTTGCCGCCTGAAGTGTTGGCAAAAAATTTCGCTGTCGGCCAAGAGGCATTCAAGAATGTCCCGAGAGAAGAGTTGTTCATCTTCCAAACGGATGTTCCAGGGGGACTAGAGGCCGATCAGAAAGCAGCGGCAGGAGTACGTGGAAAGTCGCCCAAGAATTTTGCTTTTCGCACGATGGAAATGCCGCCGACAAGGCGGACGAAGGGGGGTGAGGTGCGCGTCGTTGATTCGAGCAATTTCAAAGTCTCCACCACAGCGATGGCCATGGTGACTGTTCACCCGGGCGGGCTACGGGAACTGCATTGGCACCCGAACGCAGACGAGTGGCAGTATTTTATCAGTGGGAAGGGACGAATGACGGCGGTGGCTACAGGCAACAAAGCTCGGACAATGGACTTTCAGGAGGGAGATGTCGGATACGTGCAGAAGAGCTTGCTGCACTACATCGAGAATACAGGCGACACCGATTTGGTGTTCCTGGAGATGTTCAAGGCCGATCGCTTTCAAGACTTTTCCTTCTCGGAATGGCTGGCTCACACGCCGCCGGAATTGGTCATGGCGCATTTGCATACCGACAAAGCGACCCTCGATGCAGTACCAAGAGAGGCGACGGTGGTAATGCCGGTATGACGAATCCATGCGCCATCACTCCCGCGATCACCCCCAAGGGCTCCGCTATAACATCTATCTCGAACGAGGTAATCAGGATGTTTCCGTAAGTAGCACGACAAAATCCCGCGGACGCGCCGTAGCGGTGATGTGATGGCTTGCCATAGCGTAAGTTATGAAAAGAAGGAGCTATCATCACCGGGCCAGAATATTCAACACGCCTCTCCTTAAGCCGCCGGCCGAAGATCGTTCGTCTAATTCGTTTCGCGTTCTTTCTCTTGGCCGGCAGCCTGGCACGCGGGCGAAAAGAATTTTCATCATTAAGCAGGCGATACACCTGCCACCGACAAATTCTGCCGAGGGCAGGAACATGCAGCACATTCTGATTTTTGATGATCACCCCGAGAGCCTTCGCCTCGTGTTTGGCAGCACTACCCCCCTGAAGTCGGTCTCCCCCGACCGCCCCACGCAAGCTCACGGCACCTCGTCAGTTTGTCGATATGGATCATGACATTGGTGACCGCAATTTTGTGGGCGCTCTGTTGATGCTTTCGGGGGGCTGAGCGGGGAAACAAAGGCTGGAGCCAGGTCCGAGGCCGCGTCTCCCCAAAGAGGGAGCGAGCATCACTCGAACGTGGTACCCAAAAATCCCACCGACGCGCAATAGTCGCGAAAGGGGAGAGTCACGATCTTGAGACATGAAAAGATTAACATTCCTTAGTCTAGTAGGCATCATCTCGATCGCCTTAGCTCACACTGGCTGGGCAGCTGGTCACCAAGGGGGTGCAGGCGTATTCGGCAGTGCTGGTGGTTTTGGCGGCGGACACGAAGGAGGCGGAGGTGGGGGTGGACCGGGAGGCGGAGTGAGTAGCCGCGGAGGTGGAGTCGGCTTTGGCAGACCCAGCGTTAGTGGTCGGTCTGCTTACTATTATAGCAGAGGCATGCATTATACGAACCCGCGCCCCGGCCAGGTGCGTTCTCCGGTTCCGCGATCGCCTTCTGTGACCAGACCGGATCTCCGCGGGAATAATGCAACGGCTCGGCAAGATCGAACATCTCGCCAGTCGGCGTTCAACGGCCATATCGCTGAACGTCACGATCAAAATTGGCACGGCGATTGGGACCGGCGTCATGCGCACTTCTTCCACAATCGCTTCTTTGTTTTCATCGATGGCTTCTGGTGTGGATTGGATGACGGGTTCTTCCCGTGGGACTACTACCCATACTACACCTACGACTATTACCCGTACGACTACTACCGCGGTTCAGAAGCAGCTTGCGCAACTGGGCTATTATAGCGGTCCAATCGACGGGATTTATGGCCCGCTCGTGCGCGATGCAGTGGCAAAGTATCAAATCGCCATGCATCAGGATGTAACCGGGAGTCTATCACCGGAGACATTGCGATCCTTCGGATTGTCGCAGCCGGTGGCAAGTTGAATCCCAACATCGGATTGCGATGAAACGACGGCTTGTTCTTCTCTACCCGCGCGAGCGCCGTCGCCTACGCGAATGGCGCTCGCATTTGCTTCAACCAGTTGCTGTCGGCCGCGCTGCTCGTTAAACGCGAACTCAGAGCCCGATCAGCTTCTGATCTCTGCCGAACGAAATCGGGAATCTGAAGTCTAAATGGAAAGGGAACTGAACTCAAAAGATCGAGATGAAAACAAAGCAGCTCAGTACCTCTGACTTGTTCATCACGACTACTCGGTTCGGCGCCTCGGCCTGGGAGCAATCTCTCGCTCCGATTCATCGCGCGCTCGAGCTCCTCGGGCGCATCTCGCCGACCGCCGCGATGGTGCTGGCCGTAGTCCTCGTGGCGGTGATCGCCTGGTTCGATTACGTGACGGGCGACTTCTCGCTGGCGTTGTTCTACCTCGTGCCGGTGGTCCTGGCTACCTGGTATGCAGGCCGTCTGAGCGGGTGGTTAATCGGGGTGTTGAGCGCCGCCGCATGGCTCGTCGGCGACCCGGTGCTGAGCCACTCCTACGGCCACCCGCTTATGCCTTACTGGAACGCTGCGATGCTAGCGTTGATCTACGGCATCGTCGCGCACCTTTTGTCAACGCTCCACCGGCTCCAGATCGAACTGCAAGAGCGGGTCGAGCGACGCACTGCTTCGCTCGCCGAAGTGCACCACAGGGTCAAGAATAACCTCCAGATCATCTCCAGCCTCCTGATGCTCCAGGCGGAGAAGCTCAGCAACGCTGCAGACAAGACTGTGTTCGATGAATGTCGCGACCGCATCTACTCCATGGCTCGGCTGCACGAACGGCTCTACTCCAGCGGCGAATTTTCCGATTTGGACTTCGCAGCACACCTTCGGGAGATGGCCGAGATGCTCGTCCGCTCCCACACGCCTCAAGGCTGCACTTTGGTGCTCGACGTCCGGGCCGATCCCGTCGCCGTCGACCTGGACACGGCGGTGACGTTGGGTCTCATCGCCAACGAACTCCTGCTTAATGCGCTTAAGCATGGGTTTAGCGGACGCCCTGCGGGTGAGCTCACGGTGGAACTCTGCGGCGGTAACCGCAATCAAATGACCGTGCGCGACGATGGTTGCGGGTTGCCGCCGGGATTCGCCGCCAGAAAGAATGCAGGGCTCGGCCTCGAACTCGTCCTCGGAATGACGAGGCAGATTCGCGGCGAAGCAAAAATTGAAAATGACCCAGGGGGCGGCACGCGCACCACGATTTTCTTCCCTTCTCTCCTATCTTCGGAAACAGCGAAAACAGAACCCCCAATCCAAACCGACTTACCATGACTAACGCCCGCATCCTTATCGTCGAAGACGAAGCCATCACCGTGTCAGCCCTTAAACGCGAACTCGTTTCACTTGGCTACAAGGTCGCAGCTACCGCTAGCACCGCTGATGAAGCGCTTAGGACCGTTGAATTACACAAGCCGGATCTGGTTCTTATGGACATCACCCTCGCTGGAACTGTCAATGGCATCGTTGGCGCAGTCGCTATCCGCGGCAACTTCGATGTGCCGGTCGTCTTTCTCACCGCGCATGCTGATGACGGAACGATGGAGCGCGCAGTGGCTGTCGGCGCCTTTGGTTATGTGCTCAAGCCATTTAGCGGAGCGGGACTGAAAGCCGCCATCGAAACGGCGCTCCACAAGCACCAAACCGAAATAGAAAATCGTCGAGCCACCGATCTGACCTCTAGAAATCGTGAACCACGTGACCAGCGACATGGAACACAGGCTTAGAAGCCTGTGCGCCGCACAGGTCTCCAGACCTGGGTTCCTTGCGAAACGAGATTTCTGCTTCGAAAGCATTTGGGTGCAATAGCTTTTCAGCACAGCCAAAAAAGAAACGACGCTATGAATTTGCAATTGGATGGAAAGAAAGCCTTGGTCACAGGATCGACGGCCGGAATCGGGTTCGCGATTGCCTACTCGCTGGCGCGGGAAGGAGCATCGGTCGTCATCACTGGCCGCACTCAGGAGCGAGTCGATAACGCGACTGAAGATATCGGGAAGGAAATTCGCGACGCAAAAATCAGCGGCATTGCCGTAGATCTGGCGACGGCAGACGGGATTTCAAAATGTATTCAGGCTGCGCCGGCCGTCGATATTCTTGTCAATAACCTTGGCGTATACGAGCCGAAGCCGTTCGAACAAATCACCGATGATGACTGGCGCGAGATTATCGAGACAAACTTCATGAGCGGGGTGCGCCTGTCGCGCCATTATCTGCCGCGGATGAAAGCGGCAAATTGGGGTCGCATCATTTTCATTTCCAGCGAGTCCGCCATCAACATCCCGGTAGAGATGATCCATTACGGAGTTACCAAGACGATGCAGGTGGCGCTCGGGCGAGGATTGGCCGAGACGACGTCGGGAACAGCTGTGACGGTGAATTCGGTGCTTGCCGGTCCCACTCGTTCGGAGGGCGTTCAGAAATTTCTTATCGACATGGCGCGAACGAAAAACGTCAACCCCGAGGAGATAGAGAAGGAGTTCTTTCGCTCGGCGCGGCCCAGCTCCCTTTTACAACGTTTCGCCACGACCGATGAAGTTGCCGCGTTGGTGACGTTCCTTGCCAGCCCTCTCTCGTCGGCAATCAACGGCGCGGCACTGCGAGTCGAAGGCGGCGTCGTGCGCTCTATTTTTTAATCGGAGCGAACAATCATAATGCAGGGGCCGGTTGACCTGTTTGAGTTGGTGTTGATTGAATCTGTGTCTCGGCGGCGCTTTCACGCAATGAGCCGGTGGGAGCGGTTCGCAGTCGGATGTTAATCTCCGATTTTAGGGTGCGATGGACTGGGCATTTGGCCGCGATCTCCATCAGTTTCGCGCGCTGTTCCGGCGTCAAGGCACCGCTCAATCCGATCTCGACATCGATCCGGTCGAGCATCCCTTCTTTCGTCTCGCACTCGGCGCAATCTTTCGCATGGATGCGCGAGTGGCTTAGTGAAACGCTTATATTTTCCAACGGCCACTTTTTGCTGCGTGCGTACAAACCGACTGTCATCGATGTGCAAGCCCCCAGTCCGGCGAGTAGGTAATCGTACGGGCCGGGCGCGGCATCACCGCCGCCGACATCGACCGGTTCGTCAGCACGCAATTGATGTGCGCCGCTGACGATCTCCTGGAGAAAGCCGCTTGCGTTGCCGCGCACAACCACGTCGGCCGCTCTCGCCCCAGGTCCTTCAATTGTATTCATAATATTTCCTACTTCCGTTTAATTGTCCTGACTAACGGACTGGAGGTGAGCGCGGCTATGGCGCCCACCTCCATTCCTCCCTCACTCTCCTCCAAACCTCATACAGATCGTCATCGGCTAATTCCGGATTTCTTTTCAGTGGTAAAACAAGAGAAGTCCGAGAAAGCCGACCAGAATCCCGAGAACAGGACTGAGAACAGCGAACCAGAATG
>QHRO01000046.1 GCA_003220155.1 Verrucomicrobiota bacterium | reverse complement strand
GCTTTCACCGTGAGCGCCTCGCAATTGGAAAATGTTCGCTGTTACATTCAACAAGAAGACGAGCATCATCGAACGCATACGTTTCGAGAGGAATATCTGGCGTTGCTTCAGCGCAGCGGAGTCGAATTCGATGAGCGGTACGTGTGAGGCTTTCCCCAACCCCTGCCGGGGCTGTTGATTATTGTGTGGCATTGTCCGGTGGTTCGCACCACCGGCTAGTTTCTATAGCCCTCCGGGCTGCAGCCGGCGGGACCTGAGAGCGCTTGCCGAAACGTACGTCGTTGGACCGGCATTCGCCGATGGCCTAGAAGTCTCACAGAAAAGTACACGATCGCGAGACGCGTGCGCTATCCGGAAATCTCGCTAGGATCATCGAACTCCAGCCATGGCGCGACTACACGAATATCAAGGTAAGGCCATTCTCGCGGCTAACGGATTCAAAATTCCGCGTGGTCGCGCTGCCTCTACCGCCGATGAGGCGGTGTCGGTGGCGAAGGAACTCTTGGACCAGAAGGGCAGTGAAGTCGTGGTCAAAATCCAGGCTTGGACAACCGGACGCGCGGGAATCGGCGGCGTCGCTTTCGCGAAAAAGCCTGATGTGGCTCGTGGCCACGCCGCGCGCATGCTGGAAATGAAAGTTGGACAGTTTCCCGTCGAAGCGGTGTTGGTCGAAGAGAAGATCGCGATTGACCGCGAATTTTTTCTTTCGTTTGCAATTGACGACGCTACTCGCGCCCCGACGATTATTTTCGCCCCCGGCGGCGGCACCGGAATCGAAGAGCGCGCCGCCTCGACCCGGCGTATTGCGTGCGATGTGATTCGCGGCCCTGAGGATTCGATTGTCGCCGAGGCGATTGCGTCGTGCGGACTTTCATCGACACAGGCGACGCAACTCGCCGACTCGATTCGAAAACTATTTACCGCCGCGCGCAAAGTGGAAGCGCGGTCGCTTGAAATCAATCCGCTGGTCCTGACCAAGGATGGTCAGTTCGTCGCCGCCGATTGCCGTATCACGATTGATGATTACGCCGTAGTGCGGCATCCGGAACTGAAGATAGAGATTGCGCGCGAGTTCGATCATCCGCCTACCCCTTTGGAACGGGTGGCCTACGCGGTTGAACAAAACGACCATCGCGGCACATTTTATTTCGCGCAGTTGGCCACGACAGCGGCGAAAGATTCCAAAGGCTTGGTTGGTTTTCACGGCGCCGGCGGCGGCGGATCGATGATGTCGATGGACGCGATTGTGAATGCGGGATTTACCATCGCAAATTTTACCGATACGAGTGGCAATCCATCTGCGTCCAAGGTCTATCGCGCCAGTCGAATCATTCTGGCTCAGCCTGACTTGGTGGGGTATTTCGGTTCGGGCTCCGGTGTTGCGAGCCAGGAACAATATTGGTCGGCCTACGGACTGGCGAAGGCATTTTGGGAACTCGATCTAAACATTCCCGCTGTGATTCGTTTGGGCGGCAACACCGAAGATCGCGCGGTGGACGTTTTGCAACGAATGTCGCGGCTACTTCGCGCGCCGATCGAGGGCTATCGTAAGACCGACGCCCCGGCCATGATTGCCACGCGTTTTGCCGAACTCGTCGCGACCGGCAAGGGAACAAAATGGAAACCGCGCGCACCGCGCCTGCCAAAGTTCGTTAAGGATCCATCGGTCACGACGATTCCAGTGAAAGGTGGGCGAGTGCGGATCGACAGCGCGCAGTGGTCGCAAATTCGCGGCGCGGTCGAGACCCATTCTGGCGGATTGATTGTCGATCGTGGCGGAGCACCCGTGTCATCAGTGCCGGGTGAGGAGTTCGCCACCAAAGATTCTGAATTACTTGCGTGCGACGTCGAGTGTCGGCTCGCCGGAGTGGAAGGATTCTACTTGGAACTCGACATCCCTGGGTTGGACGAACTGATTGGAGGCGCGCGCTGATGGCAATTTTGATCGACGAGACCAAACGCGTCCTCGTGCAAGGCATCACGGGCCGCGAAGGGCGGACGCGCACGAAGCTAATGCGCGAATACGGGACGAACGTTGTCGCTGGCGTAACGCCGGGCAAAGGTGGACAGACAGTATTGGGCGTGCCGGTGTTCAGCACGCCGCAAGACGCGGTCAAAGCTCTGGGTGGCATCGATATTTCGGTGCTTTTTGTGCCCGCGGCGGGCGTGAAGGAAGCGGCGATCTCCGCGATTGATGCGGGCATCAAGCTCACGGTGCTGGTCCCCGATCGGGTGCCAGTGTGGGATGCAATGGAAATTGCCGCGGCGGCCAAAGCCAATGACGCAATGTTTCTCGGGCCGAACACCCTTGGAGTATTGAGTCCAGGCAAGGGCGTGGTCGGGATGATCGGTGGTCGGGCGGAAAGTGCGCGGCAATGGTTCAAGCCCGGTATTCCAAAGGGCGTTGGAGTAATCAGTCGCTCCGGCGGCATGGCTTCGAGTACCGGCTACTACCTAGGTCAGGCTGGTGTGCGCATCTCAACCATCGCACACATCGGCGGCGATGCGGTTCTCGGCATTCGCATTCCAGATGCAGCGCTGATGTTTGAAGCTGATCCACTAACCGAAGCCATCGTCATCTTTGGCGAAATTGGTTCGTCACAAGAAGAGGAACTGGCGCAGATGATACGGGGTCGAAAAGTGATGAAGCCGGTCATCGCCTACATCGGCGGCAAAGCGGCGCGCGAAGGCACGCGATTCAGTCATGCGGGAGCGATCATCGAAGGCGGTCGAGGCACACACGCCGGTAAAGTGAAAGCGTTGCGTGAGGCGGGCGCGACTGTGGTCGATGCGTTTGGCGAATTGCCGGCTGCGGTGGTTGAAATTTTGAAACGAATGAAAGGACAAAGTTTGATGAGCGAAGCCGACAAAAATGCCGTCTGGAATTCTGCGGTTACGCGCATTGAACCCAATCGAGTGGCGGTGCGCGGATACGATATCGCAGAGCTCATGGGGCGCGTCTCCTTTGGCACGTCAGTCTATTTGATTTTGACGAGCGAGCTGCCTTCGCCAGCCATCGGGCGATTGATGGATGCAATTTTGGTGGCATCGATTGACCACGGCGCCACACCTCCCAGTGCCCTGGCCGCGCGAACCGTTGCCTCCACCGGCGCATCGCTGAGTGCATCGGTCGCCGCCGGGATCATGTCGATCAATCGTCATCACGGCGGCGCGATCGAAGATTGCGCCCGGCACCTGAAGAGGATCGCGGATCGCGCGACGCGTGAATCCATTTCGATGGATGAAGCTGCGTCGCGCACGCTCGCGGAGATGAGAGAGACAGGCGAGCGCATGCCCGGATTCGGTCATCGTTATCACACCAAGGACCCACGGACTGCGCGGCTGTTTGAACTGGCGCGTGAAGCTGGCGTTGATGGTATGCACATGAAAGCGGCGCGGGCGGTTGAAAAATCCTTCGCCGATGCCAAGAAAGCGTTGCCCATTAACGTAGAC
>QHRO01000066.1 GCA_003220155.1 Verrucomicrobiota bacterium | reverse complement strand
CAAACCTCTAGCCTGTTGTATGTACAGCCAGTGAATACGATGCATACGCCATTTCAGGTTGCCGGGAGTCTGGCGGGCTGAGTAACGGCGCCTGTTCTTCGCCAAGTTGGAGCCCCCGAATGCTTTCGGGGCACCCCAGTGGTCGAACCTACCATGCACAGACTTTTTACACCGTCATACCAACCGAATTTCTAGAACAACTTTTAAGAGTTTGAATTATGAAACCAACACCTCAAATCAGTAGCAACCAGCGGAATCGACGGACTTTCCTGCTCACCGATTATCAGTATCAAACGACTGCGTTGTCAGCCGATCACGCCGTCGCGAAAAAAGCACCGACCGCCCGTGAGCTGGAAACCTTCCGCAAACTGAGCACTGAATTTTTTGCTACCGAAATACCGCGCGATTATGTCGCA
This sequence comes from Verrucomicrobiota bacterium, assembly GCA_003220155.1. GTDB lineage: Bacteria > Verrucomicrobiota > Verrucomicrobiia > Chthoniobacterales > UBA10450 > AV69. The sequence goes on along the minus strand of QHRO01000066.1, from coordinate 16,152 downwards.
GAACTCTTGTTCTTTATTCTAATCACTGGGATCGCAACCTGGCCGATCATTTCGAGCATGGTTGCCATCACACGGTTGGTTAGGAATTACTGACGGACCTGCCTGTTTCGGCGGTCGTAGACCGCCGCTACAGTGCGTTATCTGCGTCAGGGAAACGTATCGGCTGCGACGGCGCGCTCTTCTGTAGCGGCGGTCTATGACCGCCGTCCCGGTAACCCAGAATCTGCCGCTGAGACAGCGGCAGCTACAACGCTACACGACCTGCACGCCTTCGCTCGACGTGCGCTGGGCGTAGAGTTCGCTTAATCGCTTCGTCATCGGGCCGACTTTGCCGTCGCCAATGATCCGATTGTCGATCTTAATGACACCGGCCAGTTCGCCCATTGTGCCAGTGCAGAACATTTCGTCCGCGCCGTATACATCGACCGGCGACAGGTCCGTTTCGATGCACCGGATTTTTTCTTCGGCGCATATCTCGATGACGGTGGCGCGAGTGATTCCTTTCGGGCAGGCGAGGACGCGGCTGGTGGCCACCTCGCCTTCGCGCACAATGAAGACATGAGTCGCGTTCGTCTCAGCGACGAAGCCGCGGGTGTCGAGCATGAGGGCGTCGTCGGCGCCGGCATTGTTGGCTTCGATCTTGGCCAGAATGGAATTGAGCAAATTAGCGTGATGAATCTTGCAATCGAGAATCTCGGGCGAAGGCCGCCGGATTTTGCTCGTGATCAAGGTCAGCCCGGTCTTCGCGTAAACAGGCGCTTTGTGTTCGGCCAGGATGATCAAGGTCGGGCCCGACTGATTCAGTCGCGGATCCATTCCGGACGTGATTTTCACGCCTCGAGTAAGAGTCAGCCGAATATGAACGGCGTCCTGCATCTCGTTAGCGGCAAGGGTCCGTTTGATTTCTTCGATGATCTTCTCGCGAGGCGGAATTTCGGAGAAAGAAACCGCGGCGGCAGATTGACGCAGCCGATCGAGATGTTCGTGCAATTTGAAAATGCGACCGCGGTAAAGCCGCAATCCTTCCCAAACGGCGTCGCCGCCCTGCACGGCTGAATCGAACGGGCTGATCCCCGCTTCGTCGCGATGAATCAGCTGACCGTTGATGTTAACGATCAGATCGCGGTTTTTCTCGTTGAATTGCTGGAGCATTTTCTAACCGCGGATTACGCGGATAACACGGATGTTTCGGAATTGATCTTAATCCTCTTTTTTATCAGCGAAATCCGCGTAATCCGCGGTTCAATGCAATCGGTGTTGGTAGAGCTCTTCGTAAATTTCGCGACCGCGCGTGTGTACTTTATGCAGACTCTCCGGCACTTCGATTTTTCGCTCGCGATACGGTACGAACGACGTCGAGCGTTCCACTTCGGCATACCAATACTTTGCCCACACTCCATCCGTCTCGCGCGGACCTGGCGGCCATGACAGCATGGCGTCGGAAAAGTCCACGCCAATCGCACTGCATAACAATCGCAGCATCCGCTCCGGATCGCGCAAGACATCATCGGCATCCATCACTGGCGGGACCGAGCCGGTCTGGCGTTGCAGAAAATCGAAAATATCCACCTGTTGAACGAAACCGAGGTCTTCCACCGTCGGCTCGCGGTTCTTCTTAATATAAGAGGTAATTACTTCCGCAGGGTCGCGGATGAGAAAGCAATTAGTCACTTCGCGCAGCCAATCGCGGGACACTAAATGCGGGCACCATTTGGAATCGGCCCGGTTAACTGCGCCACGATTTTCCGCCAATCGGTCTCGCCCGCCCCGATCACTTCGTCCGCGCCCGGATGATCGACACCGGTCTCATTCAAATAGAAGGCATAGAACGGCTCATCCACGACATAGGTATCGGCGCGATTTCCCCATGCCCGCATCATCGCGGTCGAGATGTTACGCGGCCCCGACCACATTGCGATGCGGAGACCAGCCGGTTTGGTTTGCGGCATGCCGGTAGTTTCGTTTCAGAAAAGGAAATTACGAGCCAGCGAATTCTACCGTGGATCAAGTAAATACGGCATCCAGGTTTACTTGACGCCAGAAATTCCTGATAAGAAGTTTCCGCCAGTTCTTTGTTTCGCTTAATAAATCGGCGAGTAGCCGGTCTAGCGGGGAAACCACCTTCCTTCCGGAAATGCCGGAGGGATCGGGGCGAACGATGCGCGGCATCGAGAGCATTTAATGGCTCCAGCCCGACAGCCGTGGTGCTCGGACTTTTCAGTTTGCCACACATGGGTGAGGCACTTGGTCACTTACAGCCGTTGCACGGGAGCCTCGCGCAAAACTGCGCCGGGTTCGTTGGAATCGTGCTCGCACTTTCTGGCGTCGAAGCCATCGCCAACGCCACCGGCGTAATGAAGCTCGATCCCGGCAGCACCGATGCGAAACCATGCGTCGTTAAGACTTCTACGCCCGCGATTTTGTGGGTCATGATCGAAGTCTGCGTCTTCACCGCGTTGTTCGGACTCGCCGCGCACGCGTTGAACGGATTGCAGGTCGTAGGCGGTGATGTCAACGCGCCCGGTGCCGAAGGCGTGCGCGATTACATGCTGCGCTACATGGGCCAAGTTTTCGTGGGTGGCGCGCTCGGACCGCCATTCGGTCACATCTTTGCCGTCATCGTCAGCATCGTGTTTGGTCTTCTCCTTCTCTCCGCGAGCAACACGACGATTGTCGATCTTATCGCGATCCAATTCCTCATGTCGCGGGATCGCGAACTGCCGAAAATTTTTCAGCGTCTCAACAAATGGGGCGTGCCCAGCGCCGGAATGTTACTCGCCACCATCGTCCCGATGCTGCTTGTCATTATCGTCAAAGACATGTCCGGCCTGGCCGATCTTTACGCTGTCGGCGTTGTCGGCGCGATTGCAACCAATCTTGGTGCCACCTCCACCGATCGGAAACTGTCGATCAAATCGTGGGAGCGCACCCTCATGTTCGCGACTTTCATCGTCATGGCGGCGATCGAGTTGTCGCTCCTGATCGATAAACCGAACGCGCGCTATTTTGCGGTCACGATTCTGGCTGTTGGATTAATTCTGCGCGGACTGGTGCAGGAAAGACGGATGAAAAAGGAGGTCGCGCCGCTGTTACCTGCAAGCACACCAATGCAGCTAACGAGAAATGAATCCGCCTCGTCAGACGCTGGCACGGGCGAAGCCATTCTCTGCCCATTCGCGGCACCGGGCGCACGCTCGATTTCGCTCTGCGCGAGGCGCGCGAGACCGGCCGACGGCTCTATCTGCTCTTCGTGTGCGAGCAGCGTTTTATGACCGAGCAGGACACGAAACGTAAATGGCAGGAAGATCCCGAGGCCAGCCAGATTTTCGAGGCCGCCAAAAAACAAGCCGGCGATCGTCCCCCCTTGTTTTGTTATGCGGTCAGCGAGTCTGCCGCCGAAGCCATAGCCGACATTGCCGCTACGCTGGGCGCATCCCGTCTGATTCTCGGCGCCCCGCGGCGCAACGCTCTCGTCAACATTTTGCGAGGCAATCTCGTGCGCGAAGTCTCCGACTTGTTGCCGGAGGAAATCGATTTGCTGGTTTACGCATAAGATGCTCTCTCGCGGTTCTACACGTGCGGAAATCGAATCTTGAGTTTGTAACAAACAAACAGCACCAGGATCGCACCCAGAGTGGAGAAAATAAGACCGGCGGGATGAAAACGCTGGTCGCGTGGAGGCACAAACATATGAGTAACGGCGCCTCCGATGATGGAGCCAATGATTCCCAGTACAATCGTCCAGAAGATAGTGAGATGAGCGTGCATGATCGACTTGGCGATGATGCCCGCGATTAGTCCAACGAGAATATACCAAATGAGGTGTAACATGCTGACTCCTTTCGACGTGCGGCAACATTAGTGCTTCGTATGCGGCTAGGGGAAAAGCTGTATCCGAAAGGGTTGGCTAGCCCGTTTAGGGCCGCCCAAAGAAGTCAGTTAGCGTCGAAAGCGCGTGGTCTCGATCGACTATTTCCTTTTCGCCGCATGTGGTTAACTTGGTGAAATAGACAACGCGATCTGCGGGGTTATTTTCATCCCTATTCACAAAACAACAGGAGGTAAAGACGATGGCGACACGAACGAGCTCAGCTATCTGGGAGGGCAACCTCAAGGAAGGCAAAGGCACCATGAAAGTGGGGCGCGGCGCTTACGAAGGCCCGTTTTCCTTTGCGTCGCGCTTTGAGGATGGCGCCGGAACAAATCCGGAAGAATTGATCGGCGCGGCCGAAGCCGGTTGTTTTTCGATGGCGCTTTCGGCGAATCTGTCGAAGGCAGGTCATCAACCAAAAAGCGTTCACACCATCGCAAAAGTGAACCTCGAAATGATTGGTGGTGGACCAAAAATCACGTCGATAGATCTGGATTGCGAAGGCGAAGTCCCGGGGATTGACGATGCAAAATTTAAGGAACTGGCGGAACAGACGAAGAAGACGTGCCCGGTCTCGGTCGCGTTGGTTGGGACGGAAATTAAGCTGAATGCGCGATTGAAGAGTTGACGTAGCACATTGCGTGTCATCCCGAGTCGCACAGACGACGAGGGACCTCGCATAGGTCGATAATTCACCAAGTGACCAGCGATGATCGATCTGGTTAGTGACCGGCTCCCTGCGACTTCGCTACCGTCGGAGCTTCGGGGAGGTCCTTCGCTTCGCTCAGGATGACAGCAGGTTTATGAGCTAACCGCGGCCAGCGACTGCGGCTACAGCTTCGCGTAAACGCCGATCAGCGGACGATGCGATGGCGTCGGCGAACGGAAATCGCTCACAAAACCATCTTTGGTGCGAATCTCGACGTGACCGACACTGCGGTTAGTTCCGTAAACCAGTACTGAACCGATCGGCGCGGCAAACGGATCGCGCACCGATAATTTTTGGAAGCCGTAATTGCTGACCAAGTCCTGCGCAGCATCTCTGGCGAATTCGCTTTTCGGTCGCGAATCGATCACCCCGGAGGCGAGCAAGGCTTCCTTGACGGCATGCCAGCACATCGAGCGCGAATGCGCATGCGCGCGTTCCTGCGCGATGGTCGCTGCGTGCATTAGTTTGGGATCGAGATGTCTATCTGTCGTGCCCAATGGATGGACGATTTGATTAGGATAATAATGCGTAATAACCGGCACTGATTCCTGTCGGCCATCCGGAGTCTTGAAATTGTAATGAGGAATCGGCCGGACTGGTTCGAATGTTTTTCCCTTGGTCGCGACTTGCGGGATTGGTTTGGTAATCACTTCCGGCATTTGCTTTGTCGTGACCGGCGGTTTTTCCTTCGCAATCGGACGTACAGGTTCGAATGTTCTCTCCTTCGTGGCGACTTGCGGGTTCGGCTTGGTGATCACTTCCGCCACTTGCTTCTTAGCGACAGGCGGGACCGGTTTGGTGATCACTTCCGGCATTTGCTTGGTGGCGACCGCCGGTTTCTCCTTCGTGAATGCCTGCGCCGGCGTCTCCTTCGTGATGACCTCCGGTGTTTCCCTGGTGATCACCTGAATCGGATCTTTCTTTGTCGCCTGTTCGCGCTCGGCGAAGGAGAGCTTGGGAGGCGCGAACGTCTGCGCGCGGCCAATATTAGAAATAATCAGAAGCGTTGCAATTGTTACGCTTAGAGAGACCAGCCTCCGCACAAGTGCGAGCTATGCCGTGAATCCACACTCTCGGCAAGAAATTTTTTTAAACTTTTGAAGGAGCTCGCGGAAGAAAACCCTTCTGCCGAAATGCGATACGCGCTAAATCGACCGCATGAAAGCAGCGACCACAGATCATCGGGTAACGACAAGAATCGTTGCCGGTGTCGCTGTCGTCGGATTGATCGTCCACCTGCTGACGATTCATCGCTATGGCTACTTTCGCGACGAACTTTATTACATCGCATGCGCGCGCCATCTCGATTTCGGTTACGTCGATCTCGCACCGCTGAGTGCATTCTTGTTGCGAATCGAACTGATTTTGTTCAGTAGCTCATTGTTCGCACTGCGGATTTTTCCAGCGCTGGCAAGCGCAGTTACGGTCGCTCTTGCCGGCATGCTCGCACGCGAGCTCGGTGGCCGCGTCTGGGCAATCACTCTCGCCTGCACGGGCATGCTCGGAAGTTTGTTTTTTCTCGCGGTCGGCAATTTTTATTCACCGAATGTTCTATGAGCCGTTGTTTTGGACGGCGCGATCTACCTGCTCTGCCGAATTATTAACGGCGCGCCGTCTCGGACCTGGATTTGGTTGGGTGCAGTTGCCGGGCTCGGAATCCAAAACAAGCACTCAATGGTCTTTTTCGGCGTGGCAGCCGCGCTTGCGATTTTGTTAACGCCGGAGCGTTTTCAATTTACGCAGAGATGGATTTGGCTCGCCGGTTTGATCGCATTTGTCATCGCGCTTCCAAACATCATCTGGCAAGTCGCTGTGGTTCGGCGGATTGATCTGGCTGCTCGCTTCCCGCGAAGGCCGGCGCGATCGCGTCATCGCTTTCACTTATTGATCGCACTAGCCGAATTCATCGTCATGCACGGGAAGAATTATTACGTCGCTCCAGCTTATCCGATGTTGTTTGCCGCGGGTGGCGCCGGCTTCGAAAGAATTTTCGCACTTCGCTTCCGATGGCTTAAACAGGCCATTGCGTTTCTCGTCGTTGTCTCGGCGGTCGTTCTCGCGGCGGTCGTGCTTCCCATTTTATGACCGGAAAGATTGCTCGCTACATGCGCGCGATTCATTTCGAGGTCCCACGGACGGAAACATCGCATACCGCGGCGTTGCCCCAGCTTTATGCCGATCAATTCGGCTGGGAAGAAATGGTGCGCTCGGTGGCGCGGGCTTACGCCAGTTGCCTCCGGAGGAGCAGAAACGCGCTGCCATTTTTTGTCAGAATTACGGCGAAGCGGGCGCGATCGATTTCTTTGGCTCGAAATACGGATTACCGCCAGCGCTCTCCGGCCATCAAAATTACTTTTATTGGGGACCGGACGATTACACAGGCGAGATCATGATTGTGCTCGATGACGACGCGACCGATGAGGGCGAGCAATTTAGCTTGGTTGAAGATCGCGGACTGATCGAAAGCAGTCCCTGGGCGATGCCTTGGGAACAACGGCAGCATATTCTTGTTTGTCGCGACTTGAAGATTCCGTTGCGGGAGCTTTGGCCAAAAGTGCGGGTTTGGTTATGATGCGGTGCGGAAACGGCCCTCATCCTCGCCTTCTTCCCGAGGGAGAAGGAAGAAACGCTGCGTTTTCCATGCTGCATTGGGAGCAGCGATCGCCTCGGCGGTGCTTGGGAGAGGACAGGCGCGGGGAATTTGGCTCGTTGCGCGAATCTTTGGCCAAAACCCGCGGCGTCTGACCCAAGAGCGGCGAAGCCGCCACCACGATTGAGGTTCATCTCCGGTGAGCGCCCTTTTTTGTCATTCCGAGCGCAGTCGAGGAATCTCTAATTTTTAACAGAGGAATGGCGAGAGATGTCTCGACTTTCGCTCGACATGACAAAACAGGCGGATCGAGTGAACAATCGCAACGTCAAAATCTTCGCAGAAAAACAAGATTGCGAGCGATAGTAGTACAGACGCCCTATAATTTTGCCAAGGCTTCGATCATGCGCTGACGTATTTTCCCGTCCGGCAATTTCCCAACGCCGGCGCGTCTGTTGTCTTCGAGATGTTGGACGTTGTTCGTCGCTGGAATTGCGCAAGTCACCGTCGGATTGGCAATGATCCACTTCAGAAAAAATTGCGCCCAAGAAGTGCAATCAAACTCTGCCGCGAAATCGGGCAACGGCTTTCCGCGGACGCGACTGAAAAGATCGCCGCCGCCAAAAGGACGATTAACAATGACGGCGATGCCATGCTCTTGCGCGAGCGGTAAAATTTTCTCTTCGGCTTCGCGTTCCATGATCGAGTAGTTGATCTGGACGAAATCGAGTTTCTCGCGCGCTAGGATTTTTGCCACCTCGGCAAAGGCGCCGGCTTCGTAATGCGTGACGCCGAGATACCGGAATCTTCCTTGAGCCTTCCATTCCCGAATTGTCCGGAGCTGCGTCTCGGCGTCGACTAGGTTATGGACCTGCATCAGATCAATCGTCTTCGTTTGCAGCCGCGCGAAGGAACGCTCCATCGAATCGATCCCTGCTTGCCGGCCGCGGGTCCAGACCTTAGTGGCAAGAAAGAGCGAATCGCGCAGTTTAAGTTTCGTTAGAAGATCGCCAATGACCTGCTCGGCGCGTCCGTACACGGGCGAGGAGTCAATAACGCGGCCGCCGAGTTTGACGAAAGCGCGCAGAACTTCTGCTAGCGCTCCGGACTGTGCCGGCTCGACATCAAATGTCTGCCATGTCCCCAGCCCGATCACCGGTAATTTTTCGCCGGACGAAGGAATCGGACGCGCCAGCATCCCTACTGATTCGTTTGCCGATGCAGCGCATGCTGCACCAGCCGGCAGAAGCAATACCACACCGGCGGAGCCGATCAATTTAGCAGCTTCGCGTCGCGTCATTGCATTCATGCCGTCATCTATCATGTCGAGCGCGGTCGAGACATCTCTGATTCAACTAAATAGCGAGAGATTCCTCGACTTCGCTCGGAATGACACAAACTTTAGCAGACGTGATCACTACCCGCCGTCATTTCATCAAAGTTTCGGCCACCGCGGCCGGCGCGCTTGGCCTGGCTGTAAAATGGAACAATTTATTCGCCGAGAACACGGTGAAACCATTGCGCATTCTTATCCTCGGCGGCACCGGATTCACCGGGCCGTTTCAGGTAAAATATGCGCTCAGCCGCGGACATAAGGTCACCGTTTTTAATCGGGGCAAAACGCATCCCAGCGAATTGCCCAAGGAAGTTGAGCAGTTGATCGGGGATCGCAATGGCCAGTTCGAGGCGTTGAAAGGAAAACGTTGGGACGTTTGTATCGATAACCCAACCACGCTGCCGGCGTGGGTCCGCGACGCCGCCCAGATCCTGAAAGGAAAGGTCGGGCGTTACGTTTTCATTTCGACCATTTCAGTCTATGCCGACACCAGTACAGGCCCGGACGAAAACGCGCCGCTGGCGAAATACGAAGGGGCCGATCCGTTCAAGGAAACGCTCGAAGCGATGAAAGCGTCTGGTTACAAAACATACGGACCGCTCAAGGCGTTGAGCGAGCAGGAAACGCAAAAGTGGTTTCTGGACAAATCGCTCATCATTCGCCCAGGCCTGATTGTTGGACCACGCGATGAAACTGACCGCTTCACCTATTGGCCGGTGCGGATCGATCGCGGAGGCGAAGTGCTGGCGCCGGGTAATCCGAGCGATCCGGTGCAATTCATCGATGGGCGCGATCTGGCGGAGTGGACCATTCGCATGGTCGAAAAAGGCGAGACGGGAATCTACAACGCCACCGGCCCGGCGAAGGAGTTGGGGATCGGCGGCATGCTCGATGGGATAAAAGGCGCGCTCAATTCAAACGCGACCTTCGCATGGGCCGATGTCGAATTTCTCAAGCAACAGAAAGTTGAAGCGTGGTCCGATATGCCGGTGTGGGCAGGCGATGAATTAGGAATGTCGCGTACGAATATCAGCCGTGCGCTGGCGAAGGGTTTAACGTTTCGCCCCCTGGCCGATACTGCCCGCGATTCTCTTGCCTGGTTTAAAGCACAGAAGTCGGAACGGCAGGCGAAACTGCGAGCGGGACTTACGCCGGAGCGCGAGGCGGAAGTGCTGGCCGCCTTGCACAAACAAGGCGGAATGACGAAGCACGAATGACGAATGACGAAAGACTGACGAAGCGCGAAGGGTCCTTCGTCATTTGCGCATTCGAGGTTCCTTCGTCATTGGTCCCAATCCACGTCATCCCGAGCGAAGTCGAGGGATCCCGCCGCGCAACCTTTAAGGCAACTTTCTCGGGACCCTTCGCTTTCGCTATGCTTTTCTCGGGATGACACGAGTATTAAACAAAATCGTTGATGTGCGTGCCGACGAACTTCGCGCGCTTTGGCTCGGCTTCCTTTTCTTCTTCGTCGTTCTCGCCGGCTACTACGTGATCCGGCCGGTTCGCGATAACATTGGCGCACAACAGTTTGAAAACCTTTGGTGGATGTTCACTGTCGTCCTTGTCGCGATGATTGTGGCCAACGCGCTCTTCTCCATGATTGTGGCGCGAATGTCTCGGCGGAGATTCATTCCGATCGCTTATCGGTTTTTCATCCTGAACCTAATTATTTTCTTCGTGCTAATGCAATACATGCCGCCCGGAAAGCAACCATGGGTGGACGGATGCTTCTTTGTTTGGGTCAGCGTGTTCAATCTTTTCGCGACCGCCGTCTTCTGGGGATTCATGACCGACCTGTTCACGACCGAACAGGGTAAACGGCTTTTTGGATTTATCGCCGTGGGCGGTTCGTTAGGGGGCATTCTCGGCCCGATTATTACCGCATCGCTTGTTCACTACATCAGCACCGGATTTTTGCTGTTGATCTGTGCCGCGATGCTCGAGGTCGCGGCGCAGTCTGTCCGGCTCTTTCCCGCAGAATTTCGACGGGACAATACAAGACCGGGCGACGACGCCGCAGCCGCAGAAAAACCGATCGGCGGCAAATTTTGGGATGGCGTGACGCATATTTGCAAGTCACCGTACTTGTTCGGGCTTTTCCTGTTCATTTTTCTCTACACGTTCACGTCCACTTGGACCTATTTTCAACAGTCCGAGTTGACGAAAAGCGGCTTTGTCGATAAGGCCGCGCGCACGGCGTTCTTCGCGAAGCTCGATCTTTCGGTGAACACGCTCACGCTTGTCCTTCAAATTTTTGTTACTGGTCGACTGATGAAGTTCTTGGGCGTCACAGTGACCCTTCTCTTCATGCCTGTACTTAGTCTTTTCGGTTTCGCAGCGATGGGTTTCGCGCCAGTTCTTCCCGTACTCGCAGCATTCCAGATTGCACGACGCGCGAGTACATTCGCGTTCATGCGGCCCGCACGCGAAGTCTTATTCACCGTTTTGCGCCGCGAAGACAAATACAAAGCGAAGAGTTTCATCGATACGTTTGGCTATCGGTGCGGCGACCAATTCGGCGTGTCTTATAGCGGCTTGAAGGCCCTTGGTCTTAGTCTGAGCGCCATTAGTTACATTGCCATACCCATCGTGGCCGGTTGGTGTGTGCTCGGCGTTTGGCTTGGGCGTAAGCAACACGCGCGCGCTCTAGCTCAGCGCCAGGAAAACCCAGAAGTCGCGGTTACGACTTAACGAAAATCCCGAGTAGCGGACGGCGCGATGGCGTTTTCGAGCGAAAATCGCTCACGAAACCATCTTTCGTCCGGATCTCGACGTGGCCGGCGGCGCGGCTTGCATTGTAGACCAGAACGGAGCCAACGGGTGCTTGATACGGATCGCTCACCGTCAGTTTGCGGAAGCCATAGTTGCTGACCAATTCCTGGCCGGCCTGTTTCGCGTAAGCCGTTGTCGGACGGGAACTAATCACGCCTGATGCCAGGAGCGCCTCTTTCACCGCGTGCCAGCATTGCCGGCGCGAATGAGCATGCGCCCGTTCCTCGGCAATGGTAGCGGCGCGCATCAATTTCGGATCGAGTTGGCGATCGGCTGTCGTGAAAGGCCGCACGATTTTAGTCGGCTGATAACTTTGGACGACATCGACCGAGGTGGTTTTGCCGGAAGCATCCTTAAAAACGAACTTGGACGGTTGCGGGTTTGATCGCGGCGGCGGCGACATGGAGAGAGCCGAAGCCGTGGCCGGGAAGAAGGCGGCGCAGCCGAGGGAGAAGAGGGATATGGGGAGAGCTTTTTTCATTTGGGGAGCGCCCTCTATACTGCAATTCTCGGGCCTGACAAGCGATTTTTCAGCAAAAATTCCATAACTTTTAGAAATTAACTGGCCCCTGTTGCATCCACAATGCCAGGCATTTCCGATTCCTTTTGGGGAGCCAAATCACCGAGGTACTCCTCAGGTACTCCTCGCTTGGGTTGTTTACGTCCCGACAACCCTCTTTGATGGACGATGGCAACGCGATTTGCTTCAATTATTATCGGCATTTTCCTCATAGCGTCGTGGGCCTACGCCGCCGAACAGCCAACTCTTGTGCGCGTTACCACCTATTGGCGGGAGGAAGGTCAATCGCGTGCAGCCTGGAATGGAGCGCGTCTCCGAAATGGTCACTGCGCCGTAGATCCGAAAAAAATCCGTTACGGCAGCAAGATTTTGCTCGGGGACGAAGAACTAATCGCAGTTGATACCGGGCCGGCCGTGGTAAACCGGAAGGCCGCCCGCCTCTCAGGCCGTAACGAAGCGGAGCGAAACGCCGTCGTAATCGATCGTTACTTCGAAATGAAATCGCAAGCTGTAGCATGGGGAAAGTCGCATCCGCATTTCATGAAAGTGCGGGTTCTCAGTCCGCGACCGGCTTTAGCTATTGCCGAAAAGGGCGAGCCTAAACACAGGAATTTGCCGTCACAACCAATCGTCGCAACGCAGCGAATCAGCAGACCGCCGGTCAGGCGCCCGGCTATTCCAATTGGCGATTTTTATTTCCGTGCTCTCTTCGCCTCATCCCGCACAACTACCCGCGACGCCCGTAGGCGCACCGGTGGCGAGTTTGTCGCCGGAAACCTTGTCGAAAGGAGCCGCGGCCGGCCACTCGATCGATTCCGTTTGCTACAAATAACGTAACTCCCGGGCCAGGCCCATAGCTGAGATAAGTTCGGCGGTGGCATTTTCGTGCGCACCGTTTTGCCATTCATCGCAGGCTTTACGAATTGCGTTCAACAGCGTTTCCGGCAATGGATGTTGATTTTTCGACCAGCAAACCGTGCGCGAACCCGATTGCAGCGCTGCTATCTTGCCGATGCAGGGCGATCGCGATCAGCGGCCAAAGCTCCATCCAATCGAAACCGTACGGATCGTCCATTCGATGCCATAAATCGAGCGCTTCAGTGGCGAGCTTCTCTGCCTCCGCGTGATCTTCCTGCCGCCATGCCACCCAGGCGAGATTCGCCTTCGCCATAGCGATGTATTCAACCATGCCAAGCTTGGTGGCGAGCTCGAGCGTTTTTTCCGCTTCTGTTCTGCAATGCCCAACGTCGGCTAGCCGGCGATACGCAACCGCGCGGTAGGTCAGACAACGCGATTGCAAGACGAGGTCACCCACGCGTTCGACCATCGTGAGGGCCCTTCCACATTGTTTCACCGCATCATCAAAGTCGCCGTGGCATAACTCAATCACAATCCCAGCGAAAAATTAACATGCCAGCTTCCGACAGGTTGTTTGCTCCTTCACATTCAGCTACGGCGCGTTCCGCCAGTTCGACGCACTTCTGCGACGGCCGAAAACGCGATTCCATCAACATGGAAAGACCGATCATTTTCAAAAATCCTGCTCGTTGCGCGGCAGCGCCACACTCCGCGATTACGTTGCGATATCGCTCGGCCAGGTCTCGCATCTCTTTCACCATTCCCTGCCAGTAAAAAAGATACTTTCTATCGAAATAACCGCGCCGAATCGAGCCGTCTTTGCTTGCAAGGATGGTTGCCGCGACAGAGCTTTTCCTTTCGTGTCGCAAGAATTTCACATCCGCCAGGCCACCCCGGACGATGCTGCCGTTATCGGCTGGCATCGCGCCCGCATGTTTCAGGACATGGGCTTGGTGCCGGACGAATTGTTCGAGTCGTTCCGGACAAAAGCACTCGATCGTTTGGGCAAAGCGCTCGCTTCCGGCGATTATTTCGGCTGGCTGGTGAGTCAACGTAATGCGCCGCAAAAAGTTATCGCCGGTGCGGGCGTCATCATTCGGGAAGTTCCGCCATTTCCCATTCGTCACAAAAACGGTGAGATCACGATCGCGGAAGGCCGGCAGGGATTAATCGTTAACGTTTTCACCGAACCAGATTGGCGCAGACGTGGCCTCGCCCAGCTGTTGATGGAGCAGATAATCGCCTGGTCGCGCGAGCAACGGCTCGACGGTCTCGTCCTCCACGCTTCTGATGATGGTCGTGTCCTCTATGAAAAGCTCGGCTTTGTCCCCACCACCGAAATGAGCTTCGGCGGTGGCGATGACTGACTCGTCAATGCACATCGCTGGGATTCATTGCTAGTCAGCCACCAGTGGTCTGAAGTCGATGTCTTCACGCTTCTGCGTAAGAAACAATTTGATCCGCTGGCTCTATGGCATCGACCTAATGAAAGAGCTTGCGCGTGACTACGGCCTGTGCGGGATCGCGCTCAGCGTTTATGGAATGGATGAAGATCTCGCCCGCACCAAGAATGCAGGCTTCATTGCGCATCTGGTAAAGCCAGTTGACGTCGATCGACTGAATCGCGTCCTCGAGCAAGCGGCTCCGGCGGTATAGGCATTAAATGCGGCGTTCTACGGCCGCTTCGTCTCAGCGTCCCTTTTCGGTTTGACTGTGACTTCCTGTGCGACGTCGTACTCCGGTTTGGTCGCGCCCATCAGCCATTTGTCGAACCAGCCGACGATGTGCTCGAGACGTTCGACTCGGTGCCACGGTTGCCCGGAGCGGGAGAGCTCGTGCGATTCGCCCGGGAATTTCACCATCACCGTCGGCACTTTGCGAAACTTGAGAGCGCGGAACATTTCCTCGCCACCCGCCCCGGGCGGAGTGCGCGTGTCGCTTTCACCGAGCACGAACATCATCGGTGTCTTCACGTTCTTAATATAACTGATGGGCGAGCGTGCCTTGAAATCGTCGGGATCATCGAAGGGCGCGGCTTTGAACCAGTTCGGTTGAAAGAGGGTGAAGTCGGCGGTGTACCACCAGTGTTCCCAGCTCGCGATGTCGCGCTGAGCCACCCCGGCGGCAAACCGCTGCGTGTGCGTGATGACCCAATTAGTGAGCAAGCCGCCTCCGCTGCCGCCAGTAACGCCAAGTTTTTTGTCATCGACGTAACCGCGCTTAATCACTTCATCGACGCCGCGCATGAGGTCCTGATAATCATCGCCGGGATAATGATATTGAATGACGTTTCCGAACTCCTGGCCGTAGGTGATGCTGCCGCGCGGGTTCGGATAAAGCACGACGTAGCCTTTGGCCGCCATCCATTGAAATTCGTGCTCGAAAATCCAGCCGTAAGCCGCATGAGGACCGCCGTGGATGTTCAGAATAAGAGGATATTTTTTGTGCGGGTCGAAGCTGGGCGGCTTCTGCACCCACGCCTGAATCTTCTTTCCATCGAACGTCTGATAGGTGATTTCTTCCGGCTCGGTCAGGTTCAATTGCGACCAGAGCTCGCGATTGACGTCGGTGAGTTGCTGCTGTTGCGCATTGGAATCGACGAGAAATAAATCGCCGATGCGCGTGGGCGTCGAGATCAGGCAAACAATCTTCGAGTCGTCGGCGGTGGCGCGGAAACTGATTACAGCCTGGTCGCCCTTGGTGAGTTCGGTCAGCGCGCCCGTGGCAGCGTCGAAGCGCCCGAGGTTGGTCCGGCCTTCGCGTCCGAAAAGTTGGAGGATGCTTTTGCTGTCCGCGCTCCAGATGGGTGGGTTCTGGCCGCCGGCGCGGGGCGGCGCCTGGTCGCCGAACACGCCTTGTCCGACATCGTAGTCAAATTGTGCAGTGAGGTTCCGTGGCTTCGCGTCCTTCGCTACGTCGAGCACCCACAAGTCCGGCTGGGTATAGGAGTTTACCGGTTGGTTTTGCGAAGCGACAAAAGCGAACTGTTTGCCATCTGGGCTAAGGGTGAGACCATTCACACCCATATCAATTGTCGTTAGTTTTGTCGGTTCGCCGCCGCTCGCGGCCACCGAGTAAATCTCCGTCTTTGGCAGTTCGTAGTAAGGCTCATCTACGTGAAGTGAAGGGAAAAAAATCTGTGTTCCATCGCTTGACCAGATCGGATTGGCTTCGTCGAAACGGCCCCTCGTCAGTTGCTTGGGCTGCACTTTTTCGTCGGCAGTTTTCGACGCCGGAATGGTCCAGATATGCTGCGGCCGCTTGAAATCAGTGTTTCCTTCGTTGTCCTCGCGATAAACAGCGTGGGTAACGACCAGCACATCGCTTTCCCGTTCCTCATCTACGTCCGCAGTTTTAGACGGAGACGCTGTCGGTTTGGCTGACGCGCCCGGTGAAGGACTTCCAGCAACGGCAGCTTTTTTTGCTTCTTCTTCTTTCTGCTTTTTCTTTTGTTGCTTCGCGATGTCCTCGGGATTGCTTGGGCTGATAAAGG
>QHRO01000045.1 GCA_003220155.1 Verrucomicrobiota bacterium | reverse complement strand
GGGAATTACCTCGGTGTTTACTCCGACGATTACATGAATCGTGAGCGGGAAAATGACTGGGGTGAATCAATCAATTTCGACGGGAAAAATTGTGGGCCGGTCCGGGAGTTCTTCATTACCAATGGACGCTACTGGATCGAGGAATTTCATTTCGACGGATTCCGCTTCGATGCCACGCAATCCATTTTTGATAACTCGCAGGAATATATTGTGGGAGCTATCGGACGCGCGGCGCGGGAAGCGGCAGGAAAGCGCCCCATCCTTTTGTTTGCGGAGAATGAACTCCAGCGGGCAAAATTGATCCGGACGAGAAAGCAAGGCGGTGATGATCTTGATGGAGTATGGAATGACGACTGGCATCACGCTGCCACCGTTGCCCTGACCGGTCGAAACGAAGCCTACTACAGCGATTACCTTGGGTGCCCGCAGGAATTTATTGCCGCGGCCAAGTATGGTTACCTGTATCAGGGACAGCCGTATTCATGGCAAGAGGCGCCGCGAGGACATCCCAGTCTGGACCTGAAACCCGAGGCATTCGTTTCCTTTCTCGAAAACCACGACCAAGTTTCCAACTCCGCGACCGGAAATCGGCTGCGTTTGCAAACTTCACCGGGGCGTTATCGCGCGATGACAGCATTGCTGCTGCTCGGTCCATGGACCCCATTGCTTTTTCAAGGCGAAGAATTCGGCGCCTCCAGCCCATTTCTTTATTTCAGCGAAGTTGGCGACGAGAAATTGCGGGAGGCGGTGAAGAAAGGTCGCTTTGAGTTTTTGGCGCAATTCCCGTCGGCCGCGTCTGAGGACGTGCAAGCCACGCTGGCCGTGCCTTACGAAATTGAAACCTTTCGACGCTGCAAGCTGGATTGGAGCGAGCGGGAAAAAAACGGGGCACTTTCTAATTTGCACCGGGATTTGATCAAGTTGCGGCGCGAGGACTCGCGGCTATGTCGGCAAAGTAAAGGCGGAATCGATGGAGCCGTGCTTCGCTCGGAATCATTTGTCCTGCGCTATTTCGGCGAGGCGAACGAGGATCGATTGCTGGTTGTTAACCTCGGAAGCCGCGAAGAGTTGACGCCGGTGCCAGAGCCATTGTTGGCGCCACCCGCAGATTGCACGTGGGAGATTCTTTGGACGAGCGAGTCGCGGCGCTATGGCGGACCGGGTGTGGTCAATATCGATCCAGACGAAAAATGGGTGTTGCCTGCCGAATCGGCGTTAGTTTTTCGGCCGCGCCGACGAACGCAACCGCGTAAGCAACCGAAACGACGGTAAGAACCGAGTTACAATGCCGGGGCATTCACTGTTTGATGCATCGATCGATAATGGATCCTGCAATATTTCTGGGGGACGCAGCACAAACAGGATTCTAATACATATCACGCACTCACAGCGTTCGAGCCTTTACAATGTTGCTAGTAATTTCTAACGAGTTTTAGATTTCCGCACACGATGGCTTTCACCTCCCGCTCCCTGCTCTGGGACAAAGCGAGCCATTCGCGCGAAGTGTTACTGTCGCGCGAGTGGCTCGTGACAAATGGACTCGGCGGGTTTGCTTCCGGAACGATCTCAGGCGCAATCACCCGCCGTTATCATGGCCTGCTCATCGCCGCTCTGCCAGCGCCGCACGGTCGCATGGTGATGTGGAGTCACGTCTCTGAATTCTTGCGTTTCGCGGATGACGATGTCATCTCGCTCGGCGCTGAAGAACGCGCCGGCGGGCAACTCCAACTGGGCGCGGCTGATTTTTTGCACGAGTTCCGACTTGAAAATGGACTGCCGGTTTGGACCTATCGCGTGCGCGACCTTGTTCTCGAGAAACGCGTTCTGATGCTGCATTTGCAGAACACCGTTCACGTCATCTACCGTATTCTCGAAGGCGAAAAACGCCCGCGGCTCGAGCTGCGACCCGCCTTTTTCTTCCGCCATTATGAGTCGCCGGTGAATGAAGGAATGCCCGCGCCTTATCGTTTGAGTGCGATTGAAGATCGCTATGAAATCAGCGCCCCTGACAGCGGCCTGCCTCCGTTGCGCATAAAACTGGCAAACGATTGCGCGCAATTCACGGTTTTGCCGCAAATCATTCACCAAGTCGTTTACCGTATCGAGCAGAGCCGCGGTTACGCTTATGAAGGTAATCTCTGGAGCCCGGGATTTTTTCACGTCGATATGCAAGAGCGCAACATGGCTGCGATCATGGGTTCGACGGAAGAATGGGGCATCATTAACGTTCTCGCGCCCGAAGCCGCGATAGCGGCGGAAGAAGAACGGCGCGCGAAAATGCTGGACGATGCGCTGCCGGAAGCGCGCCGTGGATTTCCAGCCGAGCTCGTTTTTGCCGGCGACCAATTCATCATCACGCCGGCTGGTCGCGCCGAAGAAGCCGCTCGCGCGCATGCCGCCGGCGATGAGGTGCGAACCGTGATCGCCGGTTATCATTGGTTCACCGATTGGGGACGCGATACCATGATTTCGCTGGAAGGTCTCGCCCTCGTTACCGGGCGCTGTTTGGAAGCGGGATATATTTTGCGCACCTTCTCTCATTACGTTCGCGATGGACTCATCCCAAACATGTTTCCCGATGGGGAAAAGGAGGGACTTTATCACACCGCCGACGCGACTTTGTGGTTTTTTCACGCGCTTAGTCGTTACCTGCATTACACCGATGATCGGACCACTCTGCACCTGCTGCTGCCGGTCTTGATCGATATCGCCGAGCATCATTTGCGGGGTACTCGCTTCAACATTCATGTCGACCCACGCGACGGTCTGCTCACGCAAGGCACCGAAGGTTATCAACTCACGTGGATGGATGCGAAGATGGGCGACTGGGTGGTAACGCCGCGTCGCGGCAAAGCGGTCGAGATTAATGCGCTTTGGTATAATGCGCTCGAGCTACTTGCACGATGGTGTCGTGAGGAAGGGAATGTTCGGCATGCGGAAAAATACAGTGACGCGGCCAAGCGCGCGCACGCTTCATTCAATCAACGTTTTTGGTTCGCCGACGGCGGCTACCTATTCGACGTGGTCGATTGTAATGGCCAGAGCGGAACGACTGATTCTTCGTGCCGGCCAAACCAGATCTTCGCCATTTCCCTGGAACATACGGCGCTTGAGCAGTCACGTTGGTCATCTGTAGTCGAGGTCGTAGAAGAGAAACTGGTTACCTCGGTTGGGCTGCGTTCGCTTTCGCCTGATCATCCCGATTACAAGCCGATTTATTCGGGCGACCTCCGGTCGCGTGACGGCGCTTATCATCAAGGAACAGTCTGGGCCTGGTTGATCGGCCCATTTGTGGACGCCTGGTTAAAAGTACATCCCGAAGACAAGACCCGCGCCCGGAAATTTCTCGGAACTTTTCCTCAGCACCTCGACGACAACGGAGTCGGCACCATTAGCGAAGTGTTTGATGCGCGTGATCCGCATTTCGCCGGTGGTTGCATCGCACAAGCTTGGAGCGTGGCTGAAGTATTGCGAAGTTGGATTAAGACCGCGTAGAAAAGTACGTTCTCCGGAATCTTGTCGCCCGCGACAATCAAACGGATCGCGCGGCGCGAATTTATAGTAAATGGCAACGACCGAGACAGCTGAGGAAATTTCCAAG
>QHRO01000044.1 GCA_003220155.1 Verrucomicrobiota bacterium | reverse complement strand
TGTAGATCGCGGCAATGTCGGTGCGGTTGTGCGTGATGCCAGGCTTGCTGCCGCCGAGCAGAATTGAGTTAATCAATGCTGCGAGTTCTGGATTCTCGGCGTATTTGCGGAACAAAGTCCCGTCCTCACTGGGACTTGTGCGGCTATAACGGTCCTTGTCAGCAATCGCGACCAGTCCCTCATTAAACAGCGGATTGCCTTGGCGGGCCACCTGTACCCACTCCCCCACGTTCTGGTTACCGTTGTCGCTGAAGATGCGGAATTCACGGCGGCTGGTTGAAGCATAAACGCCGACGACCTGATGATCGCCCCCTAGTTCGGCGATCGGGATTTCCAACCCCATTACGTGAATGTTGAACCCGCCCTGGTTGTCCTTGCCGGGGTTTTTTAGTTGCAACAGATCGAAGATGGCACGGATATCGGCGTAAAATCCGTCGTCGCGTTGACCGGCGAATGAAACGTAACCGTTGTTCAGATGCTTTATCGCTTCCTTAGTGTAACGATCAAGTTTGTCTTCCGTCGCTACGCCCTCCTTAGCGGGATTTTCTCCGTTGTTATTCCGATTGTAGAACGGAGTAACGAAGCCCTGGTTATTTGGCGGCACGACGCCCGATCCGAGAACGGTGCGGTTGTGACCGGGGCGGTGGTCGACCTTCGTGACCGTGTAGGACTGCACGAAGTTTTGCGCTGCGTCGTCCACATGTTGAATCACACCGGTATAGTTATACAACGTCGTATTGCGATTCTTGGTCCGGCTGGTGAACTGAAATTGGTAGCTGATGGTGGGAAGTCCAGCGGCCACGTCCTTGCCGAGAGCTACGTGGATCTCATAAAGGACGCTGTTGTCGAAGTTGAACTTGTTCGGCCCGATGCCCGGCTCTTCAAACGGATAAACGCCGAGCGCGACAACCAGGTTCTTCTTGTCGCCATCTTGGTCCACGAACGCATATACGTCGGTGGTGTTGGCCGCGGGATCGAGCACGACTAGCGGCGCGTCTTGGTGACTGGAGGCGAAGGTCGGCGTGGTCAGGCTGAAAATCGCCAACAGCACAACGATAGTTTGCTGGAAGACGGCTTTTTGTTTTTTCATGTGAGGATTATCTCCTTTGTTGGATTTGTCTGGTTCAGTCTCTTCTCGGCGATTCAGTCGCCGCTACGTTTAATGCACGGGCCCCAGTTACTGGGCGCATGCTGTCTGCGAAATCGTTATTGATTGCGCCAGGGACGAGTTGGAGCTGCTTTCTTTATGACCTGCTTTAGAGTGAATCACGGCGGCATGGAAAAAGAGCCGCGCATCCTTCGTCCCCTCGGCCAATGCCTGTCCGAGATGCGTCAGGGCATCATCGATGCGGCCGGCCCTGGCGAGCGACCAAGCGGCGGCATCGTGAGTAAAAACGTCCGCCCGTTCCTTCAGTTCGCTCTCAGTCAGCTGCACCGCCGTTTCGGGCAATTGGCAGCGCGTCGCAAGATAAAGCGCGTAAGTCCGAGGATCGTCCGCTGCACCGGTCTGCCTGAGTAGTTGTTCGATGTTGAGTGCGTCGCTTTCACGGCCCGCCTCACGCAAAGCATCAGCCAGGGCCCATCGATATTCGGGCAGCGGATTGAGTTGCGTGGCGGTTTGGATTTGCGCAGTTGCGTCGTCGCTTTTTCCTTCACTCAATTTCATGCGGCCGCGCAGCAGCAGGGCCGGGGCATAGTCGTGTTGATAGGTGAGCGCGATGTCGGCAGTTCGCCGGGCTTCATTGTTATCTCCGGCTTGGAATTGATAGGAGGCCAGACGGGTGTTAACCCAAGCGGCGGATTCTGCGTCCTGTGGACTGGAGGCCGCAACGGCTAGTTGCATCGCTTCGATGGCGCCGGTCAGATCGCCCTTCAACCAGCGCAGATGCGCGGCGCGGGCGTAGGAATGCAAGCTGGGTTTCAAATCCAGCATCGTCTGATAAGCCTTAGCGGCTTCCTTCAGCCTGCCTTGCTCCATGAGCACGTCGCCGAGCAAACCAAAGTCACAGGCCAGCCCGCGTTTCGTTGCCAACTCGCGCGCGAGCGGTTCGGCGGCTTTGAAGCAATGAAGGTTATGCAAGACGTGGCCACGCAACAGGAGCGCTTCACGGCTGCCGGGTTGGCGAGAATCGAGGTAAACGGCGCACTGTTCAGCTAACTTGTAATAGCCGGGATCAAAACTTTGCCGCGCCTTAGCGACGAATGTCCAACCGAGTCTTTCAATCAAAAGATTCGGATTGCTGGCGTTGCGAACCGCTTGTTGCAGACGCGCAATTTCGCGATCCACTTTTCCATCGCCTGATTGCGGCGCCAAAATAATTTGCGGAGCAGCGACGTTAATGAGTTGCTCGCTTTGCGCTGCGGTAGAGTCGCCACCTACCGCAACGGCAACAGGGAAGAACACGAGGCCGATTGCAAAAAAAGCGATTCGATCTGTGAACTCTAGCCGCGACAATTGCATCACCAGCGTTACGCTCAGGGCAATAGTTGGGATGCATATTTTTCACGGACTCTCAAAAGTGCTTCTTTTTCACGAGGAGCCGCGACCCAGACTTACTGGACGCGAACAGATCACGCGCTCCCGACGAGCAGGATCGGTCCTTCTTTTTTAGGAACGCCGCCTTCGCGCTCCAAGCTGATAGCAAAAGCTTTCACATGCTCCACCTTCTCAACCGGCTTAAACCGAACCTGTGCGATGCCGTTTTTATCTACCCGAATAACGCCCGCGCTAATCGGATCCTTGTGCGCGGCATCCACCGCCCAGAGCTGATAATCCCTGCCCGGCTGCGGCGCAGGGAGGTTGCTGATGCGAATCACGCCGCTTTGACGGCCAGGTTCCCACGCGACGGTCGCCTTGGCATCCGCTGGAGCAGGCGCAGACGGCCCAAGGGTGAAAAAAGCCGTCTGCATCAGCGGGTCAGCCGCGCGTGCACCCGTGAGCTCGCGCTCCAAACGCGCGCGATCAAGAGCGAGCACCCCGCAAAACACGATCAACCCCGCCGCGATGGCCCAAGGGACCCAGCCAAACGGAGCGCGTTGCAGAGGTACCGGCGCCAGCTTTTCGGTCGTAATCTCGCGCATGATGCGTTGCTTTAACGAGGCAGGTGGCGCCTGCGATGGAGCGCTCAGCGCGATGTCGGCCGCCGCCTCGCGCAGTTCACGAACGAAATCGCGCAATTCAGCACTCGCGCTGAGCGCCGATTCGAACGCCGCAGCCTCAGCCGCGCTCAGCAACCCCAGCACGTGGAGTGCTGCCTGATCCTGTTGTTCCTCCGAAATCATAATCAGGTGCCAAGTCGTTCCCGCAGTTTCAGAAGTCCGCGGCGGATTCGGGCTTTAATCGTGCCGAGTGGTTCCCCGAGTCGCGCTGCGATTTCGTGATGCGTCAGATGCCCAAAAAAAGCCAGTTCGATCGCCTCTCGCTGCTCCGAGGGCAAATTGTTCAATACAGATCGCACACGCGCTGCCTCATCGTTCTTGTCCGCGGTATCCGCTGCGCTCTCCATCGTGGATGCATCGGCCACATCGGCGTCTTCATCGCCAGTAGCACTGGCCACGATCCGCAAGCGCCGTTTGCGCGCCCGCAATCGGTCGATCACCCTGCTTCGCGTCAGCAGCACAGTCCAGCTGAAGACGGTGCTCTGTTCTGGATTGTAGGTTGCAGCGCGTGACCATATTTGCAGAAAAACATCCTGCAACGCGTCTTGCGCATCTCCGGCATCTCCAAGCATTCGCAAAGCCAAAGAATAGAGCGGACGACTAAGCCGATCGTAGAGCGCGCTGAACGCGCTTTGATCTCCACGGCCGATTCGCTCGATCATTTCGCGATCTGCAATCTGTTGCACTATGGCTGCTTCCTCCGCCATATTCAGGTCAGCTCGGGCCTAGTTTACCCAACGCGCTGACAAGCGATAGGGCGCGAGCGCGAGAACTTGGAGTGCGTCGCACTGTGCCCAACCAACCTCGGAATGGTTCCAAGGGGGGAATCATTTGCCGGTTTTGTTTGTCGCTTTGCTGGACCAACTGTTTAGGGCATACGATGAATCATCGTTTCCGGATGCAATGATTTGTCGCGCGGACGCTCGATATTCGCGGGAACCGCGGAAGCAATCTCTGCCTCCCGCGCTCCATGCCTTGTTGCGTCGTAACTCGAATGAAGGCGGACCACTCGCGCCGAAGCCTCGCGCGAAGGCGGGACTTCTGATTTGTGACCTTACAGATCGCCGTTTTTGCGACAGTAAAAGCCGTACTGTTCGACCTTTTCCTCGCCTTGTGGCGTCACTGCAACCCAATGCTTAAGAGCCGGCTGCCAATGCAGATCACCGTCTTGAATGAGCTCGCCCACGTTCAGGAGCCGTGCGCCATCTGGCGGCGTTGGTTTCATTTCACCAGCCTGATTCATGCAACACATTAATCACACCGGCGCAGCGTCACAACGAAATCACGCTTCCTGAGAGGTAATTTCGTGCCCGATAACTCCGCCTAAAAGCGCCTGGCACTCCGGATTCCGCACTCCGAATTATTCCACAATCCGCATTCCGAACTTCGCGCTTCCAGTTCCGCAGTTACAGTAACTCGCGGAATTGCTCGGCGGATAGACCAGCATCCTTCACGATTCCGCCCATCGTGAGCGCATTTACCGGATTGTGTCGCGGTATGGTGATGAAATGCGCGCCGTCACTCATGACGATGTGTTTGCCCTGCCGCACAATTTTGAACCCGGCCTTCTCGAAGGCGCCTACCGCTCGCAGGTGATTGACGCCCGGAATTTTGGGCATCGGTTAGACCGAAACTTCCACTTCGCGCACGTCGGAGCCACGGACGCTTTCAGTCACGGCGGCGAGATAATCCTCAATGGCATCGCGAATGTTCTGAATTGCTTCCTGTTCCGTTTCTCCCTGTGACCAGCAACCTGGCAG
>QHRO01000043.1 GCA_003220155.1 Verrucomicrobiota bacterium | reverse complement strand
TCCACTGTCGCATATGCAACATCTAAATATTAACTCGGTATTTGCCGAGATGGGGTCTCAACAACCTCCGCAGATCCGTCCCTTATCGGAGCTGCTTGCACTGGGTAAATTCTCTGCTTCCCGTTGTTAAGTGGCTGCGCAAAATTTACCGCAACTGTATCGCTTTTGTTTCCTAATGACGGGCGAGGCGTCGAAAGCGCAGGATATTTTTCAGGACACTTTACGAGAAGCTGCATTTCTTGCCGCCAAAGGCGAGCCGCCGGCGAATCGCTATTGGTTTTTTCGCGAAGCGCGCTGGCGTTGCCTCGATGTAGTGGCCCACGGCGTGCAACCAGAACAGAGGGCGAATGAGTCGACCGAAGTTTCGCCGCAGGCGCCTGAACAAATTGAGCAACTCGAACCTGAACAATTGGCGATTTGGATTTCGGCTGCACCGGAGCCACAACGCAGCGGCCTCGCCCTCTATTATCTGGACGAGTTTAATTATCGCGAAATGATGTCGATACTTGGTCTGAAATTGAATGAGCTCTCGCGCGCGCTCGCTTCCGGTCGTCGCGAATTTCAAGCCTGGCTCAATGCAACTGTGCCGGCGGCGGCCCGGGAATGAAGCGGTTGTCACGCGGCTTGCGCACGCTGGCGGATTGCGCGCCTATCGCAAATACGAAGGCGCCCGATCGCCGTATGCGCACAGCCGTGTCGCGCGCGAAACGAATAGAAGGTTTTGCGGCGCAGCAATCGTTTGATCGCGCAGTCGCCAAATTGGTGCAAGCAACGCCAGTAACGCCCGAAATCCAGGAATGGTTCGCCAACGAAAAAATGGCAGAGGGGGCTAAGCGCAATTGGAGAAAGACAGCGTTTCATCCCGCGATTCTCGCGATCGGAATCGCGTTGGTGGTGATCGCGGTGGTCGCGTGGATCAAGTTCGACGAACAAATGCATGCTTTCCCCGGTACGGCGACGGCGAAGAAACTGCTGAACGTGGCGGCGATGACGCGGCCTTCGGAATTCGAGCCGGTGCAGACGGAGGCTGGAACACTAAACGATTTGTTTTTCATGAAATACCGGCTGGAGCATTACGATGTGCCGCGTGAATTTTCTCGCCAGCAGACGATTGGTGTCCGGGTTTTTGACGATGATGAAGCCGGTCAGGTTGCACAAATCGGTCTGGCGGAAAAACGAATGCAGTTGTTTCTGTTTCCGGGGCGGCGCGATTCGAAGACCGGAAAGCCGGAGGAATTCGAGGGCTGGCGTTACATCGAGCAGGAAGGATGGACCGGTGCGGTGCAGGCGCGCAAAGGCGTTCTTTTCATGGCTGCAGTTCGCGGCCCGAAAAAGGATCTCGCGCCCTACCTTTCAAAACCGAAAGAGTAGGGGAGTGCCAGGGGGGAGAGTTGAACTCCCGACCAACCCCGAATGCTTTCGGGGCTGCTCTAGTGTTGCAAATAATAAATCGCGAGCTTTGGATTCTTCTTTCTCTTCAACATTTTTTCGACACTGCGCGCCTCCGCGAGCGTCGCGAACTCCTTGCTTGCGACAAGTTCGAGCTTTTTGCCCAATCGTTGTTGTGTGCGTGTGTCCTCGTTCGTGTTGAGCAAATCTCGCATTTAAATCAACGGTCGAACCCAGATAGTGCCGTTTTGCGCCTTTGAGGATGTAAACCCATGCCATAAGCATTTGCCAGGGGGGAGAGTTGAACTCCCGACCAAGGGCTTATGAGTCCCCTGCTCTACCACTGAGCTACCCTGGCGACGAGTTTCTTTTAGCCGAATTGCCAGCCGTTCTCAACAATGGGAGCCCAACGGATTCAGACGTTAACCGCCGGCGCGGATTGCCTGCCGGATTAGACGGATTGATCCCGCATTGAGCGTTTAACGTTTTTCGATTAACAAGGCTATCTGGATTCCATGGCCGAACCGAAATCCGATCTTCGACTCGAGATTGCCCATGTCTTGTTCATAGACATCGTCGCTTATTCGAAACGGTTGATCGACGAGCAACATGAGTCGTTGCAAGACCTTAATCAGATTGTCCGAAACACCGAGGCGTTTCGGAGTGCGGAAACCTCCGGTAAGTTAATTCGAGTTCCGACTGGAGACGGTATGGCTCTTGTTTTTTCGACGACGCCGGAAGCACCCGTGCAATGCGCGTTGGAAATCGGCAAGGCGTTGCGCAGTAATTCGGAACTGCAAGTGCGCATGGGCATTCATAGCGGGCCGGTCAGCGGGATCATGGACGTTAACGATCGCTCGAACATCGCTGGCGCTGGGATCAACGTGGCACAGCGTGTGATGGATTGCGGCGATGCCGGCCACATCCTTCTATCCAAGCGTGTGGCTGAAGATCTGGAACAATATCGGCAATGGCGCCCGTACCTGCACGAACTCGGCGAATGCGAAGTGAAGCACGGTGCAAGGGTCGGCTTGGTTAATCTTTATAGTGAGGAGGTAGGCAATCCCGCGATTCCGGAGAAGCTCAAAAAGGAGAGAGAGACAAGTGCTGCTGCGCCTTCTATCAAGCCCGCAAAACTGCGAATGCCAGCGCCCTTAAGTGGCGCGATCTTGGGGACAATTGCTTTGGTGATTGGTTTTTGGGCATTCTCTCACCGCCACTCGCAAACAGGGACAAATGCTGTGACGTCTCCTGAAAAGCGAATTGCTGTGCTTCCTTTCAAACCTTTAGTGCCTGAAAATCGAGATCAGGTGCTCGAACTGGGCATGGCGGACAGTCTCATTGCCAAACTAAGCAACGTTCGGGAAATCGTTGTTCGTTCGTTAAACTCGGTCCGCAAATATAGCGGTCTCGACCAGGATCCTTTAGCCGCCGGACGCGAGCTGGAAGTCAATTCGGTCCTGGAAGGCAATGTCCAGAAGTCGAGCGATCGCATCAGAGTGACTGCTCGTTTGATCAAGGTAGCGGACGGGTCATCGCTTTGGTCGAACACGTTCGAGGAAAAATTCACCGATGTGTTTGCCGTCCAGGACGCGATCTCGCAAAAAGTAGCCGACGCGCTAGCGCTGCGGTTGAGCGGCCAGGAGAAGAGCCGTTTGACCAAACGTTACACCGAGAACGCCGAGGCTTATCAACTTTATCTGACGGGACGCTATCACTGGAGCAAAGCGACTCCGCCCGATATCCGGAAAGGCATCGGCTTTTTTCAACAGGCAATTGAGTTGGATCCAGAGTACGCGCTGGCTTACGCCGGGTTAGCGGCCGCGAATCGCGCCCTCGCCATGAATGCCGATGTGCCGGCAAAAGATTGCCTGCCCCAGGCCAAGGCAGCTGCGATCAAGGCAATCGAGCTCGATGATTCTCTCGCCGACGCGCATTCCGCGCTGTCGTTCGGCCTTATTTGGTACGATTGGGACTGGGGGACCGCGGAAAAGGAAGCGAAGCGCGCTGTCGCGTTAGATCCTAATTCTGGTATGGCCCACTTCGCCTACGCTCATATTCTTTCGGATCAAGGGCACCATCAGGAAGCAATCGCCGAGATCGCGCGCGCCCGGGAACTCGACCCGGTCTTTTTTCTGTTTCGCGCGCTCGAGGGGATGATGTTACATCACGCCGGCCGCAACGATGAAGCGCTAACGGCGCTACGGAAGACCGTCGAACTCGATTCCAATTTTTGGGCAACCCATCTCATGCTGGGCAAAGTTTACACTGCACAGCGAAAATACCCGGAGGCGATCGCGGAGTTCACAAAAGCGAGACAATTATCAGGCGGAAATTCGGAATCAATCGGGTCCATCGGATATGTCGACGCGTTAGCAGGCGATAAAGAAAAAGCTCGCGCGGTGTTGGAGGAACTGAAGGCTTTGTCGACCCAACGTTACATCCCTTCCTCCAATGTTGGCTTGGTCTACAACGGTTTAGGCAATCAAAACGAAGCTTTATCCTCCTTGGAGAGGGCATGTGAAGAGCGAGATCCACGAGTGACTCTTCTAAAAGTCGATCCGCGATGGGATTCCCTTCGCGACAATCCGCGCTTTGTCGCCATCCTCAAACGCATCGGCCTTCCCTAGTCTGTGTTGAGCGTTGGCGTTGAGCGTTGAGCGTTGGACGTTTGGTGGCCTGGGCGACCGTGCTCCTTTGCAATGACGAACGAAGAATTCTTCCGAGTACTTTTCCATG
>QHRO01000065.1 GCA_003220155.1 Verrucomicrobiota bacterium | reverse complement strand
ATCCTTCTCGCCCTGCTCTCGATCGTGCCGGCGGCGATTGCGCAGACCGGACTGAATTCGTTACCCGAGGTTGAATTTTCCCAACTGAGCCAGCGCGATCCGAACCCGCTCGGGGAAAAAGCCCTCAGCATTAATCCAACGCAATGGAAACACGGCGAGACCGAACATTACATATATCACTTCGCTCACAGCTATGTGGCGACGCCGATCTCGGTGGAAGCGGAGTTTCACTATCGCGTTGTGGCGAAGGAATTGGAGCGCGATCAACCGCTAACCGATATCAAATCGAACGTTTACATTTTCGAGCGCCCGGAGGATTGGCAGCAGTTTCAGGGTCTGGGTGAACTGGAGAAGTGGACCGGTGGCATCCATTCGCAAGGCAGCCTGTTCATTCTTCGCAATCCCGAGCAAAAATTTTCCGGGAACGTCCTTGGGCACGAGATCGTTCATCTCGTTCTTCATCGATTCTATGCCGATGGGATTCCCTGCTGGTTGAATGAAGGGATCGCGCAATACATTTCGAAATCGGCCCATGCCAGTTATCAGCGCGCGCGCGGTTACATTTCCAAGCCGCATTCGGAGGCAATCGCGGCCGAGGAAGTGATTCCGTTGGCGACATTGGTCCGGTTAACACGGCCACCCTCCGATCGGGTCGAAACTTTTTATGATGAATCGGAGCGCTTGGTGCGTTTTCTGGTCGCGACCGATAAGCCGAGTTTTCTGGCGCTGCTGGATGCATTGGGCCGGCATCAGCCGTTTGAAACGGCGCTACCGCGAATTTATCCCGCCAGATTTGCGACCGTCGCGGCGCTCGAAGAAAAGTTCCGCGAATACGCAGCGAAAGATTTTGGAACGACTTTGCAGCAAGCGGAGGAATGATCGTCTTGCGGCCAATGCCTTAGAGACGGAAATTCCAAAACCCAAGCTCCAAGCTCTAAACAAATTGCGAATTACAAATCCGTAAACATTCAACGTCCGAAATTGCGCCTGGGAAGTTAGGCTTCCAGCCTGACTCGGCTGACAACCTTCCAGGTTGTCGCCCTTGAAGCCATGGACGGACAAGATGGCCGTCGTCCGAGACAGGCAGGATGCCTATCTTCCAATTAGCGATGGTATCGCTTGCTGAACGAGCGCGCGTTTGCGATGAAAGAGGATCATGCCCAAAACCAAAGCAGCGACCGAGAACATTCGCGCGATCGTCGGTTCCGACGAAGCGCGGGTAAAGCGTGAAGCGGCGGAACTGGCCAAACAGCTCGCTCCGGCCGAGGCGGGCGAATTTGGACTCGAGATAATCGATGGTGCGGCCGACAACGTGGATGGCGCCGCCACCGCGATTCGCTCGGCCATCGCCGCGTTGCAAACACTTCCATTTTTCGGCGGCGGCAAGCTGGTTTGGCTCAAAAGCGCGAATTTTCTTTCCGACGATGTAAAAGGGAAATCCGCCAATGTGCTGGAGCCACTGGAAGAGCTCGGCGCAATTCTCAGCGGCGGACTGCCGGACGACGTCACATTTCTCGTTAGCGCGATCGATCCGGACAAGCGTCGGTCGTTTTACAAAACGCTGACGAAACTGGCGGATATTCAGATTTTCGATGAGCCCGATCTGAACCGCAGCGGCTGGGAAGAAAATGCCGGCGAAATTGTGCGGACCGAAGCGAAAAAACGCGGTCTGGAGTTTGAGGAGGAAGCGCTGGAACTTTTTGTCCTTTCCACCGGCGGCGACTCCGGCGTTGTTGCCAACGAACTGGAAAAGCTAAAGCTTTATGCGCCGGAGGGCGCGATCACGGCCGAGCAAGTACGTGCGCTGGTGCCGATATCGCGGGCCGCGGTCATTTTTGAGCTCGGCAATGCTCTCGCGCGCCGCGACGCCACCCTTGCGCTTAATCTTGTGCGCGATTTGCTCGACCAAGGCGAAACCGCCATTGGCATTTTGCTCGCCACTATTTTGCCGACGATCCGCAACCTTCTCCTGGCGAAGGATCTGATGGAACACCATCATCTTCCGCGGCCACAGGCACCGTTCGCTTTCATTTCGACGCTCAATCGTTTGCCCGCCAAAGAGACGGATCATTTGCCCCGAAAAAAAGATGGCGCGATCAACGCTTACGCGCTTGGAATTGCGGCGATGAACGCGCACCGTTTCGAAACCGACCGACTGGTCCGGGGAATGGAAGCATGTTTGCAGGCAAACCTGGAGCTGGTCACAACGCAATTGGATAAGGAATTAGTGCTGACCGAAATCGTGGTGAAGTTGCTGAGCTAATCGGTAGGGCGAGACTCTGTCGAGCCAGCAGAAATGGAACACAGACTTCTAAGTCTGTGCGCCAGACAGGCATTCCTGCCTGTCTGGCGTGGACATAGAAACAGCCGGCTAAAAGCCGGCTGGGCGCACAGGCATGAATGCCTGTGTTCCGTCCTATTCGATCCGATTCGGCGCTGATAGAGCGCCGCTACAGTTTATTCGCCCGCGTATTTCCGCGCCACCGGCCCCACGTACGGTATGTCCCAGCGCGATCCTGAAAATGCTTTGATCATCGCGATCACCATAATGACGAGAAAAGCGAGATGGACGAGCGCTTGAATGATGGCCCAGAGGAAAACCAGCACGGGGCCCAACGCCGGGATGGAGCCAAAAATATCGAAAACGATCCTGGAAATAATATTAAATACGACCCACGCGCCGCCGAAGATGATTGATTGCATCGCGTAAAAGCGAACAAAACTGTCGCGCTTCTCCAAAAACCAAAAAATGAGCCCGCCCACCAACGGAATGCAGGCCAACGCGGCGGCGATATTGGAAGGTAATCCGGTTGATTGCGTCGTTTCTCCACGCGGCGGAGGTTCGGGAGGCGGATTCGGATTTGGCGGAATCGGCTCGGGCGCTGGAGGAGGCGATGTCGGCTCGAAAGAATCAGCCATGTTACTGTTAGATGAAATAGAGCGGTTGTTTGTCAAGTGAACTCCGACACGATTGAGATTTCCGGGAACGGTTTTCGTTACTCTGCGCTCGTGGGCGATGGGTTGATCGCGAATGCTGGTGAGCTCTCGCGCAAGGTGGTGAGCGCAAATCGTTGCGCCATTATTGCCGATGAAACTTCGGCACGATTGTTCAGCGATCGCGTCTGCGAAAGTTTCAGTTCGGAAAATTTTTCGTCGCGATTGATCCGGATTCCAGCGGGTGAAAAATCAAAGTCACTCGCGCAGGTAGGGCAAATTTGCGACGAAATGATCGTCGCGGGACTCGATCGAAGTTCATTCGTGGTCGGGCTGGGCGGCGGAGT
Source organism: Verrucomicrobiota bacterium (assembly GCA_003220155.1). Taxonomy (GTDB): domain Bacteria; phylum Verrucomicrobiota; class Verrucomicrobiia; order Chthoniobacterales; family UBA10450; genus AV69. The sequence goes on along the minus strand of QHRO01000065.1, from coordinate 13,249 downwards.
CATCGGCGACATTTCCGGGTTTGTCGCTGCCATTTTTCAACGCGGCGTTCCACATATTCAAATCCCGACAACGCTGCTCGCCATGGTCGATAGCTCGATCGGCGGCAAGACCGGAGTAAACCTTGACGCCGGGAAAAATTTGATCGGCGCAATTCATCATCCCGCGTTGATTATCGCAGACGTCGAAGCGCTTGAATCGTTGCCGCCGCAAGAATTGCGTCAGGGTTATGCGGAAATCATTAAGCACGCCATTATTTGCGACGCCGAAATGTTTCGCGCCCTGTCATCCCGAGTGAAAATGCCAGTCCGGCTTGGACTGAAGGATGACGGATTCGTCGCGCTTATCCGGCGCAATATCGCGATCAAAGCCCGGATCGTGATGGCCGATGCTCGCGAGATTTCCGGGGAACGCACGCTCCTGAATTTTGGCCACACCGTCGGACACGCGATCGAACGCGCCACCGACTTCAAAATTCCGCACGGCGATTGCATCAGTATTGGGATGGTGGCGGCCTGCGGCATTTCGATAAAACGGGCGGGGCTTTCGTCGCAGGAGCGGGATGATGTTGTTTCGCTGTTGAAAGGGTTTGAGTTGCCGACGCAACTGCCGAATGAGGTGGATCGAGAAAAAATAACCGCCACGGTCGTACATGATAAAAAATTCCTCGGCGGCAAAATTCGATTTGTCATCACGCCGAGAATTGGCGAAGCGCACGTTTCAAATAACGTGACGATGGAAGATATTCGGGAAGCGATTTCCGCCTTGTAGCTGCCGCTGTCCTCAGCGGCAGATCCTCTGCTCGATTCTGCCGCCAGTGGCGGCAGCAGCTACAACTCCGGGGAGCGCAGGCTACCAGCCTGCTGGGTTTCGGCTGCTAGCCGAAACCTTCTTGCGGATTTTTCGTCGGCAAGCTGCCGACGAATGCAGGCTAGCAGCCTGCGCTCCCCCAGAAAGAAGCAGTTGCGCCAATTACTTTACGGCTCGCACTTTGCGACAATAATCGGCCAACCCATCGGCCACGGCTTGGGCATACTCGCGAAAGATACTCTTGCGTTGCACACCGCCGACTTCGCGAGTGCCCTCGTAATCGCCGGCCTCAATTCGCGCGAATCCTTCCGTGCTGTTCATTACGTACGGCTCGAAATAAATCACCGGGCAACGAAAAACCCGCGCGGCCAGCAGATTGCGCGCATACACATAACCGCTCGTTCCGACCTTCGCCACCGTATCGGTCGTATATTGGTAAGGCGGCAACCCGGTTTCCTGCGCAAATGTTGCGGCCATCGCATCGGCCAGCGGCAGTTCTTCTTCGTAAGCGCGACTGAGCAAACGCCGGATCATCTCGTAGCGCTCGTCATCGTGCGCGATCTCGTCGGGCAAATAAGAACCGTTTACCAGCACGTGAAAATGATTGCGATCGATCAGCGTCGGATTTTTCGGATCGCCCCAACCTTCGGCATTGAAATGCAGGCAAAGCACCAGATCAGGCTGTAATTTCATGTTCACCTTTTTCGCTCGGTAACGAATTTCGCTTTGCCGATAAAAGAGCAGCTCGCTTTGCCAGCGAATCGATTTGTCCTTGTCCACATCATCCGCGTCGTAGTTTTGCCGTGGCTCGTTCACGCCGGTTTTAGCGAGGACCTCCCTGGCGATTTCCCGAAAATCATCCGGACGCAACGGTGTTGTAGGATGATCGTGCCGCCGGGCGAAAGAGACTTCGGCGCCGAGGGTGCGCAATTTCGGCGCGAGAATTTTCGCCACCCGCCAGGTCAGTTCGCCTTCTTCTACCGGCGGCTGGTCGTCCACTTGAAACCAGCGCTCCTCCATTTTGGCCCAGTGCCCGCCGAGATGACCGGGATCAAGCGTAACATTCAACCCGCTTAGCGGCCGCTTAGTGGAAGCGCGGCTGAGTTTATCAATGCGCCGCCAATAATGCGCGGGGAGCTTGGGTGGCGTTCCTTTGGCGAAACGCAACGTGAAAATTTTTTGCGCCGCTACGTCCTCCACGATTCGCGCCGAATCGTCACCGATTTGAATCAGGTCATCATAGCCGCGAGTGGCATAAACATTTTGCAATAAGCGCGTGAAATCATCCCGGGTGATCGTTTTCTGATAACGGTCGAGCGTTGGCCACCGCGGTTTATCCGCCAGTGGACTGATCTCCGCCGCTCCCAGCCGGCCCAGGTTGAAAAGCGCGAAAAGTAAGAGAATGCAACGGAGCATCTGGACTTCGCGTTCATTAATCACGATGATCGGCGAATGCTAACGATTCTTTTCCTTGGTGACATCGTTGGCGAACCCGGCCGGAGCGCGGTGATCGCGCGGCTCCCGGAATTAAAGGAAAAATACGCGCTCGATTTCACCATCGTAAATGGCGAAAACGCGGCCGGTGGCCGCGGCATTACCGGAAAAATCACGATCGATCTTTTGCGCGCTGGCGTTTCGGTCATTACCACCGGCGATCATATCTGGGACCAGAAAGAGATTTTCGGATTTATCGACACCGAGCCGCGGTTGCTGCGCCCGATTAATTACCCTGCAGGCGCGCCCGGGCACGGCTCGATCGTGCTGGAAACAGCGAAAGGAAAAGTGGGCGTAATCAATGTGCAATGCCGTACCTTCATGCTCCCGATTTTGGAGAATCCATTTCACGCGATGGAGACGGCGATTGCGAAAATGCGAACAGAAACTTCGGTCATCGTGGTTGATGTTCATGGCGAAACGACGAGCGAAAAAATTGCGCTCGCCCGTTTTCTCGATGGCAAAGTTTCTGCCGTCCTCGGCACCCACACCCACGTGCAAACGGCAGACGAGCAGATTTTTCCGGGCGGCACTGCCTTTCTTTGCGATGCCGGAATGTGCGGACCGGTGAATTCTATTATAGGTCGCGCCGTCGAACCAATCGTGCAGCGTTTTATGTCGAACTTGCCCGCGCAATTCCCAGTGGCCACGGGCGAGGTGCGCTTGCGCGGGGCGTTGGTTGAGATCGACGAGGGGATGGGGCGAGCGCTTCGCATCAGCCGGGTGGATGAGGCCGCGGCAACTACTTCAGGAGAAACGCAGTCCAACGCGGCGTTGGAAAACGAATACAAGAATGAGCAAGAGAACGATTGACAGGCAGCGCGCATTCGTCGCATTTGTCTGCCCACAATTTTTTCTAGGGAGAGCAAGATGCGTTATATGAAATTGTCAGGTTTGGGAATAATGGTGTTCGCCTTCGGGGCAGCGGTGCTGTTCGGGCAAGGCAACCAGGAAGCGGCCAATCTCACCCGCGAAGGAATCGAAGCTTCCAAGGTGAAAGATTGGGACAAAGCGATTAACGCTTTTAAAAGAGCGTCACAGCTGGAGCAGCGCTACGCTCCGAATCTGGCTTCGGCTTTGCAGCAACGCGCCAGTGTTTACGTGAGTCAGCAGAAATTTCAGGAAGCGATTGCTGATTATTCCGAGGCGCTAAAAGTAAAATCAAACGATCCCGATATTTTTGAGCGACGCGCCTACGCGGAGATGCAGTTGAAGGATTACGACAAGGCGCTGCACGATTACAACGAAGCCATCAAGCTCAGCCCGGAGGAACCGAAATATTATCAGGTGCGCGCTTTCATTCATCAAACTAAGAACGACTTAAAGGCCGCCATGGCCGACGTAGACAAAACCCTCAAGCTCGATCCCAATAATCAGGATGCGCAGCAGCGAAAAAGATTTTTGGACGCGAAATTGCACGGAACACCGACGCCAGAGCCGATGCCATCTGGTCCCATTCCTAATCCGAACGTGCGTCCGCCAGCTGCAGCAACTGCAACACCGGCCACCAAGCCGTGATCATCAAGGAGCGGCTGTCTCTGAACTGCCCCTTAACTGCGGGGGCGGACTGGTCGCCTATTTTCGAAAAACGTTTAGCGCCAAAGGCGCGCGTTCATCCTCAGCCTGGGGCAACGCCCCAGGGGCGAAAGTTTCCCCACCAGCGCTGTAAGCGCGAATCAGCCGAGGGATCGGGCCAATCTACGGACTACACATGAATCGCGCTTTCAGCGCTATCGAATCCTTTTGACCGAGTTCCTGGGGCGATGCCCCAGGCTCAGATTGGAGGCACGCCGATAGCGCTTGGCACATCAACTGAAAGCCGATGTCCCCTTACTCTACCGGAGCATCGCTACCGTTGGGCGAAATTGTTTCGACCACCGGGGCAAATCGTCGTTTGCGTCGGTTAGCGGGCAACGGTGAAAGCGTCATCGTGATATTGCGGCCGGCCAGCTTCGGCTCCATCTCCACCTGTGACATCCCGGCCAGGTCATTCTTCACCTTGGCCATCAACTGCATCCCAAATTCCTGATGCGCCATTTCGCGCCCCCGAAACTGCAATTGTACCCGCACTTTGTTCCCGCGATCGAGAAATTCTTCGCCATGGCGGATCTTGGTCAGGTAATCGTGCTCGTCGATGTTTACCCGAAACTTGATTTCTTTCAGCTTCGCCGCGGGCGACGATCTGCGGTCCTTTTCCTGTTTGGCGATATCATAACGATACTTGCCAAAGTCGACGATCTTGCACACCGGCGGATTTGCCGTAGGTGCGATCTCAACCAAATCCAGCTCCAGACTCTGAGCTCTGCGCAGGGCGTCGGACAACTTCATGACGCCGAGTTGTTCCCCAGTCGATCCCATGATCACCCGCACTTCGCGGGCGCGAATCCGACCATTTACACGAATTTGTAGTTGCAGATTTAGTCTCCTTCCAGCGAGACGAGAGTGCGGCGCATCGCTGTTATTTCATTTTCGCAAATCCGCCGTCGATTGGACGCGACCGCGGAGCACTCGGCAACGATGCGGCTGCGAAGACCACATCGAGGGGCCCGCAATTTCGCGAGCCGGGGAAAGTTGTAGCCACAATGAAAGAGTCGCAAGGTGAATCTAAATCTATTGAGCAGGTGGCGCGCCGAAATGGGCGGCATGTGCGGCGTAGGCGACAGCGTCGTCAATCATTGAATCCAAAGTGGCAGCTATAGGTTCCAATCTTATCACGCCCGAGAAGATTGCGCGATCACCAATTTCAGTATCGATAAGAAAAGTGGGGCGTTGCATTACCTTAAGGGCCTGCCAATCGGCCGTGCTTTGACGAATCCGCTTCTCAATTTCCGGCGACTTGGCCCGGTCCACCAATTTCGCCTTATCCAGTCCCGATGCGCGCGCACCGATTTCCGCCGCCACGTCGACATCACGAATAGCTTTTGATCCCTCGCGCAGGATGGAGTTGGAAAGCGCAAGTCGCACCGAATCATCACTGATTCCAAGATCACGCGCGGCCTCGGCCACGAGATTTGGCGCCAAATATTCCGGCAAAACCGGCTCGTAGGAATCGCTCCGCAACATGAAAGGTGAGCGGTTCATCAACCCGCTGCGTCGGTAATACCATTCCTCTTGCGCACGCGACTTCGGCAATCCCTCCCCATCCATCAGCGCAATTTTCCAATCGAAGTCCACCCGATCAGCGTAGCGGCGCTTCAATTCTGCCCAGGTCGGTTGCGACCAAAAACACCAGGAAGACATGACATCGAGATAGTTCGTGATGGAAATGCGCACCTGCCGAATTTCGCAAAAAATCACGCCGCGCAAAGAAACTTTCGTGTGACGTCGTAGCACAGCCATCCTGGCTGTGGCGCCAACGGGCATCTTGCCCGTTGATGGCGGAAGATTTTTCGAAAGCCGGGTCCGGCGGTCATAGACCGGCGCTACAGGATGGCCGGGAGGTAGCGTTCCTTCCCCGATTTCTTCTCGGCCTGTCCGCCCGGCGAAATCTGCATTGCCCAGCCGATGCGCATGGGGAATGACTCACTCTTAATCTTTTTAACTTTGTAACCCTTTTAACGCTTTTAACTTCTCATCCGTTCACCGCTCCAACCCTTCAACGCTTCAACGAACCCATGGAGCTCAACCACATCCTTCTTTTCACTGCCGTCGCAACTTCAGCGCTCATTCTGCTTCAGGCTTTCCAGCCGCAAACTCGCGGCCGGCGCGCCCGAGCCGCCGTTGTTCTGATCGCATCCGCTTTGGGGTGGCTCCTCGCCCGTCCCATTGCGGGCTGGCTAGCTGCGATTGTTTGGTGCGCTCTTTTGGTCGTGCCTGCTTTTCTCCGGAACCGCGCCCGCTTCCACCCTTTCCGCCAGTCCGGCTCGGACCGCCAGTCCGGTATTACCGTCTCGCCTGTCGTTCTCGCGCTAATCATCGTCAACGTTGCCGTCTTCGTTCTCGAACTTATCGCCGGCGGCTCAACCAATCCAGTCACACTGCATCGCCTCGGCGAGCTCGACACCAGTTCAGTGATCTTTCGACACCAATACTGGCGACTTCTCGCCGCGCTTTTTCTCCACTACGGACCGATCCATATTTTCTTTAACCTCTTCGCCCTGCTTCTGCTCGGTCCGGCCCTGGAGCGGCAAATTGGCGGATTCTTTTTCGCCGTTTGTTATTTGGTCTCGGGAATCGGATCGAGCATCGCCATCGTTTTGCTAACGAAACTGAGACTGCTCGAGCCGGTGCAACTCGTCGGCGCCTCCGGTTGCGTTATGGGCGTCGTCGGCACATGGACCGGTTTCCTCCTCCGTCATCGCCACGCTCCGTTGGCCCGACAACGTTTGCGAAACATCTTCGTGATCGTCCTCCTGCAACTCGCCTTCGATCTTGTCACTCCTCGCGTCAGCATGTCAGCCCACCTCGGCGGCCTCCTCACCGGATTCCTCCTCGGCCTGCTCGTCCAGGCAAAATCTACGCAATGACCTCGCTTCAACCCTTCATCCCTTCAACCTTTGTAACTATGTAACCTTTTTAACCTCTCACTAATCACTTCTCACCCCTCTCCTCCCTCCGTGCACCAGCACTCCCACTCGCGTCTGTCCGCTTTCGACGTTCGATGTTCGATGTTGGGTGTTCGATGTTGGGTGTTCGATGTTTGTCTCTGCTTTTTTCTGCCGATCACTGATCACCTTTCACCGATCACGTTTTGTCTGCTCTTTGCCTTCCTCAGCTCTCACCAATCATTTCTCACCCTCTCTTCCCTCTCGCTCGCCGCTCCCTGCCCCATCGCGCGAGGCGGAGCCTTTTACGCGACGCCATTACTCCAACACCCCAGCCCCTCGCTGTCCCCCGCGGCACGTAACCCGCTGCGCTCTTATCGCCTGAGATTTGATGCTTTACCGTTTCGTGACAAAATCGCGATGTTGGCCGCTTTCCCGCCATGCCAAACTTCCAAAGCTATAATATAGTCCCCACCCTTCCCGCCGCACTCGAACCGCTGCGCGAAGTGAGCTTCAACGTCTGGTGGACGTGGGAGCCGTCCGCCCGCCGCCTCTTTCGTCATCTCGATCCCGAGCTTTGGAACCGAACCAATCACAATCCCATTCGCATGCTCCAGCTCTCGCGCCAGGCCCGGCTGGAAGAACTCGCCACCGACAAAACTTTTCTGCGCGAGCTGAAACAGGTTTACGACGCTTTCCAAAAATATCTCACTCGCAAGGATACTTACGGGAAGACCGGAGCCGGCGCGGTCATCCAAAAACCGGTGGCCTATTTCTCCGCCGAATTTGGATTTCACGAATCAATCCCAAATTATTCCGGCGGCCTCGGCATTCTCTCCGGCGACCATTGCAAATCAGCCAGCGATCTCGATCTGAACTTTGTCGCCATCGGGTTGCTCTATCGGCACGGATATTTTCGGCAGGAAATCGACAAGGACGGAATCCAGCACGCGGTCAGTCTTAATCAAAACTTTCATCATCTGCCCATCCGCGAAGTTCGGCACGATGATTCTGCGCTGCTGGTGGCAGTGCAGATTCTGGACCGCGATGTTTACGCCCGCCTTTGGGAACTTCACGTCGGGCGCGTCAGGCTTTATCTGCTCGACACCGATATTCCGGAGAACAAAGCGGAAGATCGGCTTATCACGGCGGAACTTTACGGCGGCGATCTCGAAATGCGAATGCGACAGGAGATCGTGCTCGGCATCGGCGGCGTCAATGCGCTGAACGCGCTCGGGATCGAGCCGGACGTTTTTCATATGAACGAAGGACACTCCGCTTTTCTCGGCCTCGAGCGGATTCGGCGTCTCGTCACGGAGAAAAAGCTAGGTTTTTACGCCGCCCTTCAGGTCGCAGCTTCGGCCAATGTTTTCACCACCCACACACCGGTGCCGGCCGGAAACGATTCTTTCCCGCGCGAAATGATGCGCAAATATTTCGGCAGTTTTGCGACCGAGATCGGTCTGCCTTTCGACGAATTCTTCTCCTTCGGCCAAACCCGGGTCAACGCCGCCGACCCATTTAGCATGACGATCCTGGCGTTGCGCTTGAGCCGGCATTCCAACGGCGTCAGCCAATTGCACGGCGAAGTCAGTCGTGGCTTGTGGAAAGACGTTTGGACCGGCGTTCCGTCGCACGAAGTGCCCATTACTCACGTAACTAACGGGATTCATACCAAGACCTGGCTGGCCCCGGAATTTCTCGTGCTTTACGACAAGTATCTCGGCGATTGGGAAGAAAACCTTACCAACGAAGATTTCTGGCGCCGGGTCATGGATATTCCCGATGCCATTCTCTGGGACGCGCACCAGAAATTGAAGCTGCGCCTGGTCGAGTTCGTGCGCGGACGCGTCAAGGCTCAGCGCGAGCGCATCGGCGAATCGCCCGAATCCATTCGCGCGGCCAATCGCATTCTCGATCCCGAGATTCTCACCATCGGGTTTGCCCGACGTTTCGCTACCTACAAGCGCGGGGCTCTCCTTTTCACCGACAAAGATCGCCTGCACAAGCTGCTGAACGATTCCACCCGCCCGGTTCAATTTATTTTCGCCGGCAAAGCGCATCCGCGCGACGAAGACGGTAAAGCGCTTATCCAGGAAGTTTACAAATTCTCGCGTGAATCCGGTTTTGATAATCGCATCGTTTTCGTCGAGGACTACGACACCTACATCGCGCGTCGGCTTGTGCAGGGCGTCGATCTTTGGTTAAACAATCCCCTGCGTCCGTTGGAAGCGAGCGGCACCAGCGGAATGAAAACACCACCCAATGGCGGCCTGAATCTCAGCGTGCTCGATGGCTGGTGGGGGGAAAGTTATAATGGAAACAACGGCTGGGCCATCGGCGCCGAGATCAAAGATGGCACTATCGAGTTCCAAAACGAAGTCGATTCCAGCAGCCTTTATCAGCTGCTCGAGAACCAGATCATCCCGCTTTATTACGCTAAACCCGACGGCAAACTTCCCCTCGCCTGGCTCCAGCTCATGCGCGAATCGATCCGCAGTGTCACGCCCGTTTTCAATACTCATCGCATGGTCAAGGAATACACCGAGCGGCTTTACGTGCCCGCAGCGCAAGCGTACCGGGCGTTTTCGCAAAACGATTGCGCTGCGGCCAGCGATCTCAGCCAATGGAAATCGCGCATCCGCAACGATTGGCCGCAGATCCGGATCGATCAGGTCGAGATTGGCAATAAAGACCGGCAGAACATTCCCGTAGGCGAATCGTTAGAAGTGAGTGCGCGTGTTCATCTCGGCGGGGTCGATCCGCAGCATGTCCGGGTCGAGGCTTATCACGGCGAAGCCGAAAATGGCGGAATTAAGAATCCAGCCATCACCATGTTGAACCAGGCCGGTCAGAATGGCGATGGCAGCTATTTGTATCGCGGGTCAGTTCCGGCAAGCGAATCCGGCGCCTACGGTTTCAGTATCCGGGTCCTGCCCACTCATCCCCATTTACAGCAAGACCACGAGCTCCGCCTCATCACCTGGTCGTAATTCCCATCTCCCCGTCCCCCTTTCTTGTCATCCTGGTTGCCGCGCCGTAGCTTGCGCGGAGGCGGGAGCGAAACAGTTTACCCGCCGTGGCGGGAAGGATCTCTGACTATTTAACTCTCTACTTCTTCGTGCTCATGCTCGAACGCATTTGTTTTGTGAATTGCGATAAATGAAATGACGAAGGGCGAATGACGAATGGGGACTGACGAAGACCGACTATGTTTGAGGTTCGACTCCGCCGCGTGAGGCAGAGCCTTTTACGCGGCTCGTGCTCGATGCCGATTCTGGATCCTACGCGCCCCAATAACTGAGAAGGGATAACCGATACCGCGGCGCCGCGCGCCGTCTTTTTCCTTTCCGCCCACGACGCCGTTCAGTACTATCGGCCCCGTGCGCAACCTTTATCGAAAAGAGCGAACTGACCACGGGGATAAAGCGCCGAATCCAATCTACATACGACTCTTCGGTGCGAATGCTGTAGTGCTTCACCCGCAGGTGCCCGCGGACCCGATCGAGCAATTTTAACTTCCTTGTCGCGGGGGCGTCGGTTAAAATCGCGCTCGTTGCCGAAAGTGGCGTCATTGGCAGGGTTTTACCACGAGCGGCAGCCGGAAAGCAACACCGAATTAGGCGAAAATTTTTCGTGAAAAAAGGCGAAAATTCACCGAATACTCGTTAGGCGACTTCTGCATCTTGCGTTTTGATGAGAGCTACTCCTAGTGCCACCACACCTACCATAGCTACTTCGGTCGTTCGGACGCACTTAGCACAGCTATGTCTTGCGCCAGCAGAGGCGGACGCGCAGCCTACGAGCCACACTCCTGGATTAGCTGCTCATATCTTCACTAGCTCGGACGATCACGACGCTGCTCATGGCGCCAACGCCCCGCGCCTGACCACGATAAATCTCCCGTGTGCGATCGGTTCCCATCCACACTTCTTTGAGCTTGCCCAGGCGCAGAAGCAAACACATCCCTTCCACATCGGCCTCATCGCTCTTGGTAGGGTTGGAGTTGATCAGCCGGTTGTGCCGCGGTTCACAAATGATCAACCGCTCCACCAACGGACGCACGATCGCGCTGGCGATGGGATGGCGCGCTTTTGTTCCTCCTCTTGCGTCGGTATTCGAATAATCGCCAAGGCATCACGATTACCTTGAACAAAGCGGTCCAACTTTAAGCACAGCGCCTTGGCATCCAGTCCATCGGTGTTTACCCGCTTGTTGCCTTCATCCAACTTCTGCGGACAGACCACCTGACATTGGATCCCCAAGGCCGTGAGCTGCCGCTGCAAACCAAAGCCAAAGCCACACGCTTCATAGACCGCGTGCACCTCTGCTCTCTCCTGCTTGAGCTTGGCTACCCAATGGAGGAAGGCTTCCTTTCGGACACGCTGTGCCGGCTTGGGATTGGTCCCTCCTTCCTGTATGACCACGACATAAAAGTCCTGGTGCACATCAATCCCAAGCTTGATCACTGCTTTGCTGCCATTAAACTGGCGGCGGGTTCCCTCGTGTGAGGACAACTCAGTGTTTAAATGACACTTATTCATAAGGTGCGGGTGAGCTTACCAACTTGCCCGCACTCTTTACATGTCATCTACGCGATGCAGCGAACCGCGAGCCGTACTGCGTTCCACTTCATGAGGGTTTGCCATCTACCCGTTGATTGCAAACGACGCGCTACGGCGCTCGCGGTCGCTGATCTTGTGTCTCGTTAGGCTGCCTATGATTATCAATACCCCTACGTAATGCGACCCCTCCGGTATTCCATCAACATCACCTTGGACGGGTGCTGCGATCATCGCGCAATCCCCGCGGATGAAGACCTGCATCGTCACGCGGTGGAGAACCTCGAGCAGGCCGACGCCCTCCTTTTTGGCCGGGTGATTTACGAAATGATGGAGGCTGCATGGCGGCAGCCAGCGCAGACGGGAGTGAGACCTGATTGGATGCAGCCTTGGATGCAACCCTTCGCCCGAACGATCGACGCGGCGAAGAAGTATGTTGTGTCGAGCACGCTGGACCGAGTGGATTGGAACGCGGAGCTCGTGCGCGGGGATCTGGGAGAAGCAGTTCAACGGCTCAAGCAGGAGCCGGGTAGAGGACTGTTCGTGGGAGGCGTGAAGCTTCCGCTCGCGTTGGCGGAGCTGGGATTGATCGATGAGTATGAGTTCGTGGTGCAGCCAAGGCTGGCGGGCCACGGGCCGACGTTGTTCGCCGGGCTATCGAAGCATCTCGACTTGAAGCTCGTGAGCCGGCTGGCGTTCAGCTCGGGGGCGGTGGCGATGCGGTATGAGCCGAGAAGGTAGCTATCCGTCGAAGCGCTGCCCCAGACAGTCTGGTGGGTCAAGGTCAGGAAACGACGCTGGACTCCTTGGAGGGACTCTTGTTGACCAGAGTTTCGACGATGCGGATATGGACGCGTGCTCGTGACTGTCGGCAGGCGGCCTAACCAAACGCTGGAGCGACCCGCCACCCGGCGTATGTTCACATTTCAGATGATTAAGACAGTTTCCGCCGAAGCCAAGCTCGCCGACGGTGGGGTCGCTCATCTTTTTCTCGTTAGACCTAAGTCGGGCTTGAAACACTCCGCTCTATTCCGCTCGGTTTGTGGCTCGGGCTTGGTGGCGGACTGGCTTTCGCTCTCATTTACATCTCCGCCACGCGTAAACATGGGCCCCAGTTGATCGAGCACTAGGCGAAGCTCAACCGCTTTGAGATTGTCACTGCAAAGCGCCGGACTTTTGTTCCGCTCGGTGGACAATGGAAGGGCATTTCATTTTTTCGTGTTACGGTCCGCGATGCTGTCGAAGGTACCAAAGACTGCTGGCTCCGTTTCAAGCGCCGCAGCCAACGGCTCCACTGCGTTATCTTTTCGATGTCGATCTCAGCGAGTGTGATTTCAACTCGAAGACACTTGCGCCTGCCGGAGCCGTGACTTAGCTTTGTCTCGTTAGGTCTTCTCGATATCGATGCCTGCTCCACCACTCACGAAGAAGCAGAAGGCGGAGCTCCGCAGATTGGCAGGACTTGCACATGAGCGGGAATTGAGCGCGGCCCTTAGTAATCTAGAATCGGAGTTTGGACGTTGGCGAAGAGGCGAGATCAGCGTTTTCGAACTCAATGACCGCATTCATAGATTCCATCATGGCGTATCTCGCGATCTGTACAAGCTGTATGATCCGCGCGACGCCGAAATAGTCGTGCCTGGCGCAATCGCCCGCGGTACACTAAAAGAGCAAGAAGTTGATCCGGCCTTGTTAAGAAATGTGGCAGAGTTAATCGAATTCGCGAAAAGGCGCCAGCAGGAATGACGGTGAAACCTAACCAGGCGCTCCAGCCAACCTCTGGCCGGCGCGTAACTTCATTTTCACTTATGCAACACTTCTCGATCTTAGTTAAGCTCGCTCTCACCAGCGGTGGCTGAGCGCTTTCTCGTTAGGCGTCACTACACGCATCCTGTGAACGG